>CAXTDZ010000208.1:0-5394 GCA_964243035.1 uncultured Lichenihabitans sp. | reverse complement strand
GGGGCCACGCGGCGTGGCGGAGCCCTCATCCGCCCTGTCGGGCACCTTCTCCCTAAGAGGGCGGGGCGAAGGGCATCACGGCCCGGCCGCGCAGACCTGTGGGTGCCGCGGCCTCGCGGCGCGCCGTCAGCCGGCCGCCCCCGTCTCGACCCAGCGCTTCTCGCGCGACGACCGGTACGCGAGCTCGACGAGGCTCTGGATCTCCGCCCCCTCGGCGAAGCCGGGCCCGACCGGCGCGCCGCCCGCCACCGCCGCGAGGAAGTCGCGCGCCTCGATCGCCTTGAGGTCGTTGAAGCCGATCTGGTGCCCGGGCGCGACGCAGAAGGCCCCGTAGGGCTCGTGCTCCGGACCCGCCTGGATCGTGCGGAAGCCGCGCAGCCCGGTGCGGTCGTCGGTGAAGTAGACCTTCAGCTCGTTGAAGCGCTCCTGGGTGAAGGCGATGGCGCCCTTGGAGCCGTAGACCTCGAAATCGTGCTGCATCTTGCGGCCGGTCGCGATCCAGCTCGCCTCGATGCTGCCCGTGGCGCCGCCCGCGAACCGGACGAAGAGCCGGGCCACGTCGTCGACCCGCACCTCCCGCACCGCCGCGCTCCCGGCCGCGGCCGGGCGCTGCGGGACCACCGTCTCGACGTCGGCCAGGAGGCCGGTGATCGGCCCCAAGAGGTGGCGCGCGGTCGCCAGGATATGGCTGCCGATGTCGGCCAGCGCGCCGCCGCCGCCCGCCGGGTCGAGCCGCCACGTCCAGGGAGCCCCCTCGTCAGCCATGTAGTCTTCGGCGTGGACGCCGCGGAACGTCGTGACGCGCCCGATCTCGCCCGCCTCGATAATCCGCTTGGCGAGCGCCACCATGGGGTTCTTGAGGTAGTTGAAGCCCACCTGCGTCACCACCCCGGCCTCCGCCGCCGCCCGGGTCATCTCCCGGGCTTCGGCGGCGGTCGGGGCGAGCGGCTTCTCGCAGTAGACGTGCTTGCCCGCCGCCAGGGCCGCGAGCGCCATCTCCCGGTGCAGCGTGTTCGGCGTCGTGATGTCGACGACGTCGACCTCGGGGTCGGTCAGCAGGTCGCGCCACGCGCCCGTCGACCGGCGGAAGCCCAGCGCCGCGGCCGCCTTGCCGGCCGCGGCGGGCGTCACGTCGGCGAGCACCGCGAGGTCGACGGCGAACGGCAGGTCGAACACGCGGCCCGCCGTGGCGAAGCCGAGCGCGTGCGCCTTGCCCATGAAGCCCGACCCGATCAGGCCGATGCCGATCCGCTTCTTCGCCGCCACGAGCGTTCCTCCCACCTGTGCCGCGCCCCGGGCGTCAGGCCGAAGCCCGGTTGACCACGAGCCGGGGGTCCAGGGTCCCGGCGAAGAAGTCGACGACGTTCCGGGCCGCGGCCTCGCTCATCCGCGCCGCGCATTCCCCCGTCAGGGCGGCGGAATGCGGGCTGAGGATCACGCGCGGCGACCGGAGCAGGCGCGAGTCCGGCGGCGGCGGCTCCCGCGCGAAGACGTCGAGCCCGGCGCCCCCGAGCGCCTCTGCTTCGAGGGCGTCGGCGAGGGCGTCCTCGTCGATCAGGTCGCCGCGCGCGGTGTTGACCACCGTCGCGTGCGGCCTCAGGAGCGCGAGCTCGGCTGCCCCGAGCAGCGGCTTGCCCTCGGCCCTCGGGACGTGCAGCGACACCGCGTCCGCACGGCGCAGGCCCTCGGCGAGGCTCGCGACCGGCGTCGCGCCGGCCTCCGCCACGGTCGCGGGGTCCACGAAGGGGTCGTAGGCCAGCACGCGCATGCCGAAGGCCTTCGCCATGCCGGCCACGATGCGGCCGATGCGGCCGAAGCCGACGAGGAGCAGCGTCTTGTTCCACAGTTCCGCGGCCGAGAACGCGTCGCGCGCCGACCATGCGGTCCCGCGGGTGGCGGCGTCGAGCGCCGGGACGCGCTTCGCCAGGGCGAGCAGCAGCGCGAAGGCGTGCTCCGCCACCGGCCGGGCGTTCACGTCGCCCACGATGGCGAGCGTGATCCCGCGCCTGTCGAGGGCCGCCACGTCCACGGCGTCGTAGCCGACCCCGTGCCGCGACACGATCCTGAGCCGGGGCGCCGCGGCCACGACCGATCCGGGCAGCGGCTGCGTCCGGATGATCAGCGCGTCGGCTCCGGGAACGCGGGGCGCGAAGGCCTCGGTCGTCACCTCGTCGACGGCCTCGACCGTGACGCCGGGCGTCGCGCGCAGGAGGTCGAGGCCGGCCGGGTGGATGCGGCCCGCGACCAGGACGTGGGGCACCCTCAGTACCCTGCCGCGCCGGGGCGCGCGGCGGCTCCGGCCTCGCCCAGGCGCTTGCGCAGCTCCGCGACGCTCGCCCCGGCGGCGCCCGCGAGCAGGCGCACGTCGTTGGAGACGGTGACGAGGTCGAACCCCCAGCCGACCGCCTTGGCCGCGTAGGCCGGCGAGCCCGTGTGGAGGCCCGCCCGGACGCCGGCGCGGTGGGCCGCCTCCAGGATGCGGCGGATCGCGTCCACCATCTCGGGCTCCTCGCGGTCGAAGCCGGTCCGGTAGCGTTTGCCCGTGAGGCCGAGCGTCAGGTCGGCCGGCCCGATGTACAAGCCGTCGAGGCCGGGCGTCGCGGCGATCGCCTCGACGTTCTCGAAGGCCTCGCGCGTCTCGATCATCGCCAGGCACACGACCGTTCCGTCCGCCTCGGCGCCGTAGTCGGCGCCGGCCGCGAAACTCGCCCTGGTCGGCCCGAACGAGCGCGTGCCCTGCGGCGGGTAGCGCACGAAGGACACGAGCCGTTCGGCCTCCGCCCGCGTGTTGACCATCGGGCAGATCACGCCGTAGGCGCCCGCGTCGAGCACCTTCATGACGGCGCCGCCGTCGAGCCACGGCACGCGCGCCATCACCGCGACGCCGCTCGCCCGCATGGCCTGGAACATGCCCAGCGCGGCCTGGTAGTCGAAGGCCCCGTGCTGCAGGTCGGCCGTGACCGCGTCGTAGCCGGCCGAGGCCATGATCTCGGCCGTGAAGGCGTTGCCAATGGAACACCAGCCGTTGAGGACGGGCCGTTGCTGCGCCCAGAGGGTCTTGATCGGGTTCGGCGTCATGGCGGGGTCACCCGGTGCTGCCCCGGTTTCGGCGTGACCGGCGGACCGCTCGGGCTTCCGCTCCGTCGGCGGCGCCGAAGCCGAGCGCCATCGGTGAGCAAGCCCGGTTCGGAGCGCACGGCAGCCTCGTCCCGGAGCGTGGCTTCTGCCATCGTCGCGCCAGCCTACCCACCCGCGGCCAGGATTGCAACGAAACTTGCAAAACGGGAGCTGGCCCGTTTGAAACTTGCTCCACGAGAACGCCCGCAGCCTGTGCCATGGGCGTCCAGCCGGTTGGGGGTTGATCGCGAAACGCTCCCTTGTCCCGCACCGGCGGCTCATCCCAACCACCGATCGCACCGGAGAAACAGGGTTCGCCAGTGCGCGAAGTTTGCTGCTTGTCCGTCGTCAGCAACGGCTCATCGGGAGGTTCGTCATGGCTTTGAGGGTCATTGTTCTCCTCACGGCGATCATCCCGTTGATGTCACCGGCGCGGGCTGACGAGGCGGAGCGAGCCTTCTACGAAACCGTGACCGTTGTCACCGGGCAGCGGGACGAGACGCGCGTGCCTGGCGTCCGGCGCTGTTTCGTCGACATGCTGCAGAAGGCCTCGGGCGACCCAAGTCTCGCGCGGGACGCAAGAGTAGATGCGCTCGCCGATGATGCAGGCTCGTTCGTGACGAGCATCCACTACCAGGACCGCCTCTGGAAGCGACCGATCCATGACGAGCAGGGCACGCGCGACCGTCCATACGACCTCACCGCGCGCTTCGACCACGCCAGGGTCGATGCTGCCCTTCGGGCGCTCGGTCGCGAGCCCTGGACGGCGGACCGCCCCCGCGTGGCCCCCTTCGTCGCCGTGTGGCAAGGGACGCTGACCTCCCTGCTCAGCACCGATGGGCCACAAAGCTTCGGTCAGGCCGACGCATTTCAGGACGCGGCCGCAAAGGTGGGTGTGCCTGTCGTGGCGCCGAGCCTCGCCGCCTTGGCGGCTGCCGGGCTCTCCTACGCCGGTGTTGGAGGGGCAGAAGAAAGGCTCCATGACGCGCGACAGGATGTCCGGGCGGATGCCGTCGCCCTTGTCGACGATGGACACCGACACGTAGGGCCCGGTCTTCAGGTTGCGCCGAAGCGCTTCCTCGTTGTCGCGCAGGACCCGGTTGGCCGTCTCGACCGTGATGGTGCCGCCCTCCGGCATGGCGTCGCGCGCGTTGATGAGGACGTCGAGGACGGCCCCTCGCCCTGCGTCGGGTCGACCCGGCAGTTCCACAGGTCGTCGGCGAACACGCGCCGCACGGTGATGGGGTCGCCGACCGTCTGCTCGGCCATCTCGCTCAGGCGCCGAGCAGGTTGTTGAAGTTGATGGGCCGTCCTTCGAGCCGCTGCTCGCGCGCGAAGGCCAGCAACTGGTGCGTCGGCTTGCTGGCCTGGTCGGTCGCCTGGCGAATGGCGCCCCCCGCCCGGGCCAGCCGCCGGGGGTTCACGGACTGCCCGTCGAGCCCCTTCTCGGCCATCACCTGCACGACGTCCGCGTAGCCCGAGATCACCTGCAGGAGGTTGTTGAAGTCGTGCGCGATGCCCCCGGTGAGTTGGCCCAGCGCTTCCATCTTCTGCGCCTGGCGCAGGGCTTCCCCGGCGTCGCGCCGGCGCGGCACGTCGAGCTGCGAGCCGAAGAAGTAGACCAGCCCGCCGTCCGGATCGTGGACCGGGGAGATGAACAGCGCGTTCCAGCAGCTGGAGCCGTCCTTGCGGTCGTTGAGGATCTCGGTCGCGAACTGGCGCCGCTCGGCGATGGCGCTGCGGATCTCGCCGACCGTGTCCCGGTCGGTCTCGCGGCCCTGGAGGAAGCGGCAGTTGTTGCCGATCAGCCCGCTCCGGCCGTAGCCCGTCATGGGCAGGAAGGCGTTGTTGGCGAAGATGACCGGGTTGTCGTCCTGGTGCGGATCGGTGCCGATCATCGGCATGCGCGTCGTCTCGACCGCCGCGAAGAAGATGTCGTGGTCCCGGTCCTCGACGCGCGAGGGCCCGCTGCCCGCCACGGAGGTGGGCGGGCCGTAGGTGGGCGGCTTCTCGGGCGTGATCACCATCGGCTCGCTCCACGGTCGCGGAAGCAGGCGACGGTTCGGTCCCGCGCCGGGCCGGGACGCCACAGGGTGGATCGCTGAGGGTCGAGGTCGGCGAGCGGGCCGTAGCGTCGCGCCCGGGCGTGCCGTCCGCCCATCACGGCGGCCGGACGCGGACGCGCCGGGTGCCGCGCGCCGACATGTCCCGGGCGCTTCACGGCGCGGGACGGGCCGCTGGACGCACGCCGAAGCGGCGCTGACGGGCGCCGAGAGG
>CAXTDZ010000207.1:0-5489 GCA_964243035.1 uncultured Lichenihabitans sp. | reverse complement strand
GTCCTGGCGGGCGGCCTCGCGGGCGCCGCGGCGGCGGGCCTGCGGCCGGCCTTCGGCCAGGCCGCGACCGCGCGGATCGCCGTGGTGGGGGCGGGGCTGGCCGGCCTCACCGCCGCCTACCGGCTGAAGCAGCAGGGCTTCACCGCGACCGTCTACGAGGGCAGCACGCGGCTCGGCGGCCGGTGCTTCACGGCCCGCGGCGTGTTCCGGGACGGGCAGATCGCCGAGCACGGCGGCGAGTTCATCGACACCGACCACCACGCGATCCGCGCGCTCGCCAAGGAGCTCGGGCTGCAGCTCGACGACGTGAACGCGGCCCAGCCGGCCGGCACGGTCGAGACGTACCGCTTCAACGGCCAGCCCTACTCGCTGGCCGACGCGACGGCCGATTTCCAGGCGCTCTACCCGGTCGTCCAGGGGCAGAACAAGGCGATCGGCGACACGATCGACTACACGCGGTCGACGCCCGCGGCCAAGCGCTTCGACGCGATGACGCTGCGCGAGTGGATCGCGGCCTACGTGCCGGGCGGGGCAGGCTCCAAGCTGGGGCAGTTGCTCGACAACGCCTTCAGCGAGGAGAATGCCGCCGACACGGACCGGCAGAGCGCCCTCAACCTGATCTACACGATCGCCGAGGACGCCCGGACCAACTTCAACCTGTACTACACGGGGTCGGACCAGCGCTTCCACGTGCACGGGGGCAACGACCAGGTCACAACCCTGCTCGGCCAGGCGCTCGGCAACGCGGTCGTGACCGGCACGCGCCTGGAAGCCGTGACGCGGATGCCCGACGGGCGGATCCGGCTGGCGCTCGCGCGCGACGGCGCCAAGCGCGCGGAGGTGTTCGACCGGGTGGTGCTGGCGCTCCCCTTCGCGGTGATGCGCGCGGCCGTCGACACCGCGGCGGCGGGCTTCCAGCCCTTGAAGCAGCGCGCGATCCGCGAGCTGGCCATGGGCGCCAGCGTCAAGACGCAGCTGCAGTTCACGCGGCGGCGCTGGAACGAGCTCGGCTGCAACGGCGAGATCCGGCTGCGGTCCGACGTGTTCCAGACGAGCTGGGACGTGACCCGCGCGCAGCCCGGCACGGAGGGCATCTTCAACTTCTGGTCTGGCGGCAGCCAGGCCGGGGAAGCGGGGCGGCTCGGCAACGCCAAGCTCGCCTACGCCTGCCTGACGCAGGCCGACACGATCCTCCCCGGCCTGGGACCGCTGTGGAACGGGCTCGCGGTGGTCGACGTGTGGCGGGACAACCCGTGGTCGCTGGGCTCCTACAGCTTCTACCCGCCCAACTACCAGACCACGGTCTACGGCATCGAGAAGGTCCCGGAAGGCAACTGCTTCTTCGCGGGCGAGCACACCTGGAGCCAGGCGGGCTACCTCAACGCGGGCGTGGCGTCCGGGGACCGCGCGGCCCGGCAGGTCGCCCGCTCGCTCACGGCCTGACCGGGCCCCGGCCCAGGTCAGCCCGCCGCGGCCGTCGCCCTGTCTTCCGCGTAGACCACCCACCGGCGCCGGCCCGACGCCTTGGCCGCGTAGAGCGCCCGGTCGGCGTGGGCGACCAGGGTGCCGGGATCGCCGGGGTCTTCGGGAAAGACCGTGTAGCCGATGCTGCAGCCCGGCATGAGCGTGACGCCGCCGACGTCGAAGGGCTTCGTGAGGGCCTCCAGGATGCCGGGAACCAGGCGCCCGGTGCCGGCGTCGGGCGAGGCGCCCTCGCAGACGATCGCGAACTCGTCGCCGCCGAGCCGCGAAACGAGGTCGCTGCTCCGGCAGACGGCTTCCAACCTCCGCGCCACCTCGACCAGGAGGTCGTCGCCGACCTGGTGCCCGAAACCGTCGTTGACCTGCTTGAAGCGGTCCAGGTCGACGAGCACGACCGCGAACGCGCCGCCCTGCGCCGCGGCGTGGGCGTGCGCCCGTTCGAGCCGCGCCAGGAAGGCCGCCCGGTTCGCGAGGCCCGTGAGCGGGTCATGCTCGGCGCGGTGGCGCAGGCTGTTCTCCAACTGCTTGCGCGCCGTGATGTCCGTCAGGACGGTGAGGCACGTCCCGTCCGGGAGCGCCCGGGTCCGCGCCTCGATCCACCGCCCCTCCGCCAGGGCGATCGTGCGGTGCCCCTCCGTCTTGTAGCGCGCGAGCGTCGCCTCGGCCCAGGCCTCGCCGGTCGTGTCGGACGGGAGCGCCTGCTCGCCCCGCGCGGCGGCC
The DNA here is from genome assembly GCA_964243035.1 of uncultured Lichenihabitans sp. GTDB lineage: Bacteria > Pseudomonadota > Alphaproteobacteria > Rhizobiales > Beijerinckiaceae > Lichenihabitans. Next base: position 3,287 of record CAXTDZ010000207.1, on the reverse strand, counting down.
AGGCGCAGGACGTCGCCCAGGTTGCCGCCCGGCACGCGCGCGTCGGCGGTCAAGGGGAACAGCGCCCGGTACTGCTCGTTGCACATGAGGATCGTGCCATGGGCGTCGTACATGACCAGGCCGTCCGCCATCTGGGCGAGCGCCACCGACAGGCGCTGCCGGGTCGCCTGGAGTTCGTTCGCCATGGTGTGGGACGCCGTCACGTCGCGGTTGTGGGTGATCAGGCCGACGATGGCGCCGGTCTCGTCGCGAACCGGCACCTTGAGCGTGGACAGCCACGCGAGGCGCCCTTCGGCGAAGGTGGCCTGCTGGTCGATGATCATGCTCTGCCCGCCCGAGACGACGCGGGCCTCGTCGTCCCGGAACCGCTGCGCGACCTCCGCCGGGTAGAAGTCGAAGTCCGTCCTGCCGATCAGGTCGTCGGCCGAGGCCGCGCCCATCAGCCGGGCCGTGGCCGGGTTCGCGGTGCGGAACCGGCCGTCGAGGTCCTTGATGCTGAGGCTGTCGGGGAGCGCGTCGATGATGGCGCGGTGCAGGGCGTTGGACGCCACGAGGCCGCGGCGCCGCTCGTGCTCCACCATCGAGAGGCCGGCCAGGAGAACGGCGGCGAAATCGAGGACGGTGGTGGGGGCGGCGGCCCACAGCAGCGCCTGCATGGACATGGGCCGGGGCAGCACGAAGATGCTGCCCACGTGCACCGCGCCCGTCATGACGGCCAGAGCGACGATATGCCACACCGTGGTGGGTCGGCCCGCCGCGACCCTCCTCAGCAGGCAGGCGGCGCTCGCCGTGACCGTGATCGCCAGCGAACCCGGCAGAACGCCGCTGCCGCCCATCCACGCCCGGTAGGCCAGCGCCGACACCCCTGCCACCGCGGCGGCGAGCGGGCCGCCGAAGAAGCCCGCGATCGCGAGCGGGGCGGCCCTGAGGTCGAAGAAGATCCCCTTCATGATGGGGATGGCCAGCATCATCGCGAGCAGCGCGCCGGTCCCGGTCGCGACCCCGAAGGCGAGCATCTGCACGGTGCGGCTCCGCGCGTCGAAGGCGCCGCGCAGGTTCGCCCACAGCGACAGGACGGCCGCGACGACCGCCATATTGGCCAACATGCCCTGCCACAAGCCGCCCATCGTCGAAGGTCCGAACTGACGCCGCCCTCCGTCTACCGGATCGGCGTTTCGCTCCGGCTAACGGAAACCCGCCGGCCCGCGCGGCAGCACCCGGTCGGCACCGGCCGGAGCCGGCGCCGCCGCCCGGGCCGGGGCCCTGGCGGCGGCGGGGGCGGGGTGTTAAGCGTCGCGGCCATGGACGACACCTCCCCCCGCGCGACCCACGACATCGGCGGCGTGGACCGCTTCATGTGCGTGGCCGTCGACACGGAGCCGCACGCCCTGACGGACTTCGACAAACGGGTCGACGCGCTGTGCCAGATCGTCCGCGCGCGGGGGCTGATGAGCGTCGACGAGCTGCGGCGCGGCATCGAGGCCATCCCGGAGCCGGACTATTTCCGGCTGACCTACTACGAGCGCTGGATCCGCTCGGTCGCGGACACGCTGCTGCGCAAGGGCGTGATCGGCGAGGCGGAGTTGCGCGCGCGGGTCGAGGCGCTCCCGTGAGCGCGGGCCCGTTCGAGCCCGGCGCCCCCGTCCGCGTGAAAGAGGCCTGGCCCGAGCGGTCCGGCCCCGTCCACCTGCGGACGCCGCACTACCTGCGCGGCCGGGCGGGCCGCGTGGTGCGGCGGCTCGGGGCGTTCCCGAACCCGGAGGACCTGGCCTTCGGGCGGCCCGCGCCCACCGTGCCGCTCTACCACGTGGCCTTCGCGGGCGACGCGATCTGGCCCGGCTCCACCGCGGCCGACGTGCTGGTCGAAGTCTACGAACACTGGTTGGAGCCCGGCCGATGAGCGACATCCTCGACGCGCCCGGCGCGCGCCTGCTCCGCGCGATCGAGGGACTGCTGGCCGACAAGGGCCTCGCCACGGCGGACGAGATCGTCGAGCGGGTCGCGGCCACCGACCGCGCCTCGCCCGCGGCGGGTGCCCGGATCGTGGCGCGGGCCTGGGTGGACGACGCCTTCCGCGCCCGCCTGCTCGCCGACGGCGCCGCGGCGGCCGAGGAGATGGGCATCTCCATGCGCGGCATGCCACCCCTGGGCGTGCTCGACAACACGGGGGCCGCCCATCACCTCGTGGTCTGCACGCTGTGCAGCTGCTACCCGCGGGCGGTCCTGGGCCTGCCGCCGTTCTGGTTCAAGTCGGCGGCGTTCCGGGCCAGGGCGGTGCGCGACCCGCGCGGCGTGTTGGCGGAGTGGGGAACCGTGCTGCCGGACGACATGCCGGTCCGCACCGTGGACTCCACCGCCGACTACCGCTGGATGGTGCTGCCGCGCCGCCCGGACGGCACGGACGGTTGGGACGAAGCGCGGCTCGCGAGCCTGGTGCGCGAGGGGGACCTGGTCGGCGTGACGGTTCCCGTCCGACCTTAGGCCCTGGACGCGGTTACGCGTCCTCGCGCCCGAAGCGGTCGCGCAGGGTCTTGAGCGCCCGGTGCAGGTTGACCTTCAGGGCGCCTTTGGTCTTGCCCGTCAGCGCCGCCGCGTCGTCGAGCGACAACTGCCGGAGCGCCAGCGCTTCGACCGCCTCGCGCTGCCCCGGGGCGAGCCCTTCCACGGCGCCGCGCAGGTGCCGGTCGCGAAGCGCGCCGCCGTCCGGGTCGGAGCCGGGGTCGGGATAGCTCTCGTAATCGAGGGGCGCGTGGACCTCGCGCCGCTCCTGGCGGCCGGTGCGGCGCAGGCCGTCGATGGCGCGGTGCCGCGCGATGGCGCAGAGCCAAGCCGAGAACGGGCGCGACGGATCGTAGGTGTGGCGCATCCGGTGCACCGTGAGCAGCACTTCCTGCACCACGTCGTCGACCCGGTCGGCCGGCGTGCCCCGGCGACGGACGACGCGCCGCACCAGCGGCACGCAGCCGCGCAGCAGCCGCTCGTAGGCGGCCCGGTCGCCGGCCTGGGCGGCGGCCATCAGCGCCGACCACTCGGCGTCGAGCCGCGCCGCCCTGTCCTCGCTTCCGACCGCCATTCAGCGCGTCCGGCTCCCCGCCGCCCCTCGGCCGTCTCCAAGCGGGCTTGAACCGGGCCTGCTTACACCGAAACGGGGACGCCGCGTCGATCCCGCTTCGGACGCGCGATCAACCGGGGCGTGAGCCGTCGGGAGCGGCCCGGGGCACGCGCGCTCGCGCGCCCGGTTGCGGGGTCGGGGGCGGGGTCACGACGGGCGCGCCGCGTCCCGCGCC
>CAXTDZ010000206.1:0-5567 GCA_964243035.1 uncultured Lichenihabitans sp. | reverse complement strand
TCCCACTCGATGGTGCCGGGCGGCTTGGACGTCACGTCGTAGACCACCCGGTTGACGCCCTTCACCTCGTTGATGATGCGCGTCGCGGTGCGGCCCAGGAAGGCCATGTCGAAGGGGAAGAAGTCGGCCGTCATGCCATCGGTCGAGGTCACGGCCCTCAAGGCGCACACCTGGTCGTAGGTGCGGCCGTCGCCCATCACGCCCACGGTGCGCACGGGCAGCAGCACCGCGAAGGCCTGCCAGATCGCGTCGTAGAGCCCCGCGCGGCGGATCTCCTCCAGGTAGATGGCGTCGGCGTGGCGCAGCGTGTCGAGCGCCTCGCGCGTGACGGCGCCCGGGCAGCGGATCGCCAGCCCCGGGCCGGGGAAGGGGTGGCGGCCCACGAAGGCGTGCGGCAGCCCGAGCGCCGCCCCCAGCACCCGCACCTCGTCCTTGAACAGCGCGCGCAGCGGCTCCAGCAGCTTCAGGTTCATGCGCTCGGGCAGGCCGCCCACGTTGTGGTGCGACTTGATGGTGACCGACGGGCCGCCCGCGAAGGACACGCTCTCGATCACGTCCGGGTAGAGCGTCCCCTGGGCGAGGAACCCGGCGCCGCCGATCTTGCCCGCCTCCTTCTCGAACACCTCGACGAACAGGCGGCCGATCGTCTTGCGCTTGGCTTCGGGGTCGGTGACGCCGTCGAGGGCCCGGAGGAAGGTCTCGCTCGCGTCCACGTGGACGAGCGGGATGTTGTAGTGGTCGCGGAACAGAGCCACCACGTCGCGCGCCTCGTCGCGGCGCAGCAACCCGTGATCCACGAACACGCAGGTGAGCTGGCTGCCGATCGCCTCGTGGATCAGCACGGCCGCGACCGAGGAGTCGACGCCGCCCGACAGCCCGCAGATCACGCGGGCGTCGCCCACCTGCGCGCGGATCGCCGCCACCGCCTCGTCGCGGAAGGCCGCCATGGTCCAGTCGGACCTCAGGCCCGCGACCTTGTGCAGGAAGTTGTCGATCAGCCGGGCGCCGTCGGGCGTGTGAACCACCTCGGGGTGGAACATCAGCCCGTAGCGGCGGCGCGCCTCGTCCGCGATCACCGCGTAGGGCGCGTTCTCGGAGGAGGCCGCGACCTTGAAGCCGTCGGGCAGGCGGGACACGGCGTCGCCGTGGCTCATCCACACGGGGTAGGCGCGGCCCACCTCCCACACGCCGTCGAACAGCGGGGTGCCGGCCTGCACGGACACGTCGGCGCGGCCGAACTCGCCGTGGCCGCCGCTGTGCACCGCCCCGCCCAGCTGCTCGGCCAGCAGCATCTGCCCGTAGCAGATGCCCAGCACCGGGACGCCGCGGTCGAACACGGCCTGCGGGGCGCGGGGGCTGCCCGGGTCCGGCACGGAGGCGGGGCCGCCCGACAGGATCACGGCCCGGGGGTCGAGCCGCGCGAAGGCCTCGTCGGCGAGCTGGAAGGGCGCCACCTCGCAGTAGACGCCCGCCTCGCGCACGCGGCGCGCGATGAGCTGCGTGACCTGCGACCCGAAGTCGATGACCAGCACCTTGTCGTGACCCGTCCGATCGACCGCCGCGGGGCGCTCGGGGACGGCTGCGCGCTCGTTCATCGTGGGGGATCCTTTCGGCTGTCCGCGGACCGCGATTAAACTTGCGGCAACCGTCCTGGCAATCCGCGGCACCGTCGCACGGCCAAGGTGAACGTCTTCACACCCGCATGCGAGCGGTCCGGTTGGGGGCCCGGTGGGGAGGCGGTCGCTAGGCTGCGCCGCGACGGACGGCCCCGATGATCTTCCGACTGCGGAGCCCCGAACGCGTTCCGTCCCGTTTCCCCTGCGGGGCGGAGCCCTCCCGCGGGCGCCCGGCCGCACCGAGGACCCGCGCGCCCGAGACCCGAGGCGGCCGGGCCGAACCGGAGAGCCTCGCGGCGCGCGTCCTGTCCGACGTGTCGCGGGGGAGGGCGTCGCGGCTCCGACGCGGGGCCGCGACCCGACAGGCTCGCGCGCTCGCTTGACCGCACCCGCGCCCGCACCCAAGGTGCCGTCGACCATGGCCCGCGCGCGCCCGCCCCTCGTCGTCACGCCCGAGACCGTCCTGCGCGCCTACGCGGCGGGCCTGTTCCCCATGGCCGAGGACGCGGACGACGACGCCCTGTTCTGGGTCGACCCCGACCGGCGCGGGGTGTTCCCGCTGGACGGGCTGCACGTGTCGCGCTCGCTGGCCAAGACGGTCCGGGCGGACAGCTTCGAGGTCGTGGTCGACCGCGACTTCCCCGCCGTCATCGCGGGCTGCGCGGCGGCGGGGCCGGGCCGTCCGGACACCTGGATCAACGCGCCCATCCGCGCCCTGTTCGGCGAGCTGTTCGGGCGCGGCCACGTCCACACCGTGGAGGCCTACCGCGGCGGCGAGCTGGTGGGAGGGCTCTACGGCCTGCACATCGGCGGCGCCTTCTTCGGCGAAAGCATGTTCCACCGCGCCACCGACGCCTCGAAGGTGTGCCTCGTCCACCTGGCGGCGCGGCTCGTCGCGGGCGGGTTCACCCTGCTCGACACGCAGTTCATCACCCCGCACCTGGCGGGCCTGGGCGCGGTCGAGATCCCGAAGGCCGCCTATCGCGCGCGGCTCGCCGACGCCGTCGGGCGCGCCGCCACCTTCCAGCCCTGGGGCGAGCGGCGCTCCGTCGCGGGCGCCGTGGCGCTGGCCGCGGTGGCGGAGGCTCAGCGGTTGCGCCCGCCGTAGGTGTCGGGCTGGACGGGGTAGTCGGTGGTGGGGAAGAAGCTCTGCACGGGCTGGCGACGGCCCGACGCCTCGTCCGGCCGCGGGCTCGCGCGGACCACGCGCTTGGGCTTGGGCGGCGGGGTGTTGGGCGGGGGCGGCTTGGTGGCGTTGTCGGGCGGCGGCGGCTCGGCCCCCAGGTCCGCGGTGGTGTTGCCGGTGTCCTCGTGGATCACGTCGGTGCCGCCTTTGCAGGCGGTCAGCCAGATGTCGTAGATCGGGTGCTCGATCCCGTGCAGCCCGGGGCTCGCGGCGTACATCCAGCCCGAGAAGATCCGCTTGTAGTCCTTGTCGGACGACACCTCGTCCACCTCCACGAAGGTGTCGGTCTGCGGCGCCTCGGTTTGCGGCCGCGTGTAGCAGACCCGCGGCGTGACCTGGAGCGAGCCGAACTGGACGGTCTCGTCGGTCGCGACCTCGAAGGAGATCGTGCGGCCGGTGATCTTGTCGAGCCCGGCGAAGACCGCGGTCGGGTTCTTGATCTTGTCGGCGCGGGCGGCCCCCGGCACCGCCGCGAGCGCGGTCAGGAGCAGGAGGCCGGCGCGCCGCGGTCGCGCGGCGCGATGGGCGGTCGATCGGAAGGTCGGGCTCAAGCAGGGTCCGCGTCGGAAGGGCAGGGGGCCGGGTCGGGGCAGGGCAGTGGCCGACCCGCGTGTCAAAAGTTTGAGCGGTCCCGCCGGGGGCCTCCCCGCCTACGACCGGGTCGCCACCGCCGCGGCGGGAGCGGGGGCGAGCGGCCTGCCGACCGCGAGCGTCGGGGCGTCCGCCCACGGGTGGGCGGAGCGGCCCCGCGCCTCGCCGTAGGCGTAGAGGCCCTGCATGTAGGCGGGGTCGAACGTGTCCGACCCCGCCTCGGTGTAGGACGCGTCGATGAAGGCCGTGTGGAAGCCGATGCCGTGGCGGCGCGCGTAGGCGTAGGAGGCGAGCGTGTTGGCCCGGACCTCGCGCTTCAGCACCGTCTGCAGCGACCGCGTCCCCACGGCGAGGGTTTCGTTGTCGACGACCTTGAACACGGGGTCGATCTTGTTGTTCAGCAGCACGTAAAGGTCGCGCGGCCCCGCGGTGGAGCGGTCGGCCCCGCTGCCGAACAGCACGTCGTCGGGCGCCACGAAGATCTGCTGCGCGGTGGACCCGTCCACGTGCATCTCCTTGAACGAGCGGCCGTCCGCCTCGACGCTGATCTGCCGGGGCGGGAACAGGCCGGGGATCGAGGCCGAGGCCGTCAGCACCTGCCGGAACAGCGACAGGGCCTGGGGCGAGCCGCTGGACGCGATCGCGCCCATGTCCCACACCACGGCGCGCTGCGAGTCGAGGTTGGTGGTGGCCACGAACAGCCGGCGGCCCCGCCGGTGCTCGGCCGCCACCGCGGCCATGATCTCGGGCGTGACGAAGCGGGCGACGAGGTGGCCCAGGCGGTCGTTCTCGACCAGCGCGTTGCCGAACAGCCCGTTCAGGATGTTGATGTTCTTGACCAGGCTCGCGCCCAGGTCGCCCGCGTAGAGCTGCTGCAGGGTCGCGTCGTACTGCGGGCCGAGCAGGACGAAGGGCGCCATCAGGGCGCCCGTGCTGACGCCCGACACCACCGTGAACTCCGGCCGCCGCCCGCTCTCGGCCAGCCCCTTGAGCAGCCCCGCCCCGAAGGCGCCGTCGGCGCCGCCGCCCGACAGCGCCAGGTAGGACACGTTGCCCGACGCGGGCCGGCCCGCAAAACTGTCGAACACGGAGGCGTTGGTGTCGGCGTAGAAGCGGACGTGCGGCATGCCGGGGATCTCGGCCAGCGCGGCCTCGCCGGCCGAGTAGGGTTCGCGCGGCGCGTCCAGCGACGCGCAGCCCGCGAGCGCGAGGCCGCAGGCCAGCGCCGCCCCTACCATCGCCCCGCGCCCCATCGCCCCACCCGCTCTCGACATCCAAACCGCCGTTGTACGCGGAAGCGGGTCAACGCAATCCCGCCGCGACGGCCGGTTCCGTCCGTTTTCCGTCCGTTGCGCTTTCGGGGCAACAGTGCCGATGCGCTCAGGGGACCGCGGCCGCGAGGTGCTGGCCCGCCAGGAGGAAGCGCATGGGGTCGACGGGCTCGCCGTCGACGCGGGTCTCGTAGTGCAGGTGCGGGCCGGTGGCGCGGCCCGTGGCGCCGACCTGGCCGATCACCTGCCCCTTGGCGACGCGGTCGCCGGGCGCGACCGACACGGCCGACAGGTGCGCGTAGCGGCTCGACAGCCCGCTGCCGTGGTCGACCTCGACCATGATCCCGTAGCCCCCCGCGGGGCCGGCGCTCACGACCCTGCCGTCCCCGGTCGCGCGCACGTCCGTGCCGGAGGCCTCGCGCAGGTCGACCCCGGTGTGCAGGGCGGGGCGGCCCAGGAACGGGTCGAGCCGCGCCCCGAAGGGCGAGGTCACCTCCGGCGCGCCCGCGAGCGGGCTCGCGAGCGGCACCCGCGGCACCAGGGCGCGGAACCGCTCCGCCTCGCCGAGGTCGGCCTGCAGGCTCGCCAGAGCCGTGCCGAAGGCGGACGCGCCCGCCTCGTCGAGCGGCACGAAGGGGCCGCCGGTGTCGGCGCCCGGGGCGGCCGAGCCGAACCGCGCGAGCGACAGGCCGGCTTGCGCCAGGGCGGCCTGCGTGTTCGCGATCGTCCGGCGCGCGGCCTCGCCGGCCCCGGCGACCTCGCGGACCTGCGCGGCGTCGACGCGGTCCAGCGCGTCGGACAGGGCCGACACCCGCGCGTGCAGCGCCGCGGCGGGGCTCGCGTCCGACTCGGCGTCGGGGTGCGGCTTGGCATCGTCGAAGGGCCGCGCCGACGCCCTCGCCG
>CAXTDZ010000205.1:0-5568 GCA_964243035.1 uncultured Lichenihabitans sp. | reverse complement strand
GCCATGGCCCCCGACGGCGCCCCGGCCGCCGCCTCCCCGCCCGAAGCGGCGGCCCCGGGCCTCGACGGGCCGCGCCTCACCCGCGACCTGGCCGCGGTCGTCTCCAACCTCGCCGACACCCTGATCGACCCCGCGAGCCCGCTTCGCGCCATCGACCGCTTCGGCATCGTGCGGGGGACGCTGGAGGTCGACGACAGGCCGCGCACCTCGTCCACGCGCTACGCCAACTTCGCCGTGGACTTCGACCGGGAAGCGGACGGCAGCATCGACGTGACGGCGAGCGCGGAGGGGCCGTCGGGCCGCTGGTCGGTTTCGGCCCGCGTGAACCGGCGGGCGGACGGGGCCAAGCTCGTCGACCTCACGGCCGACCACGTGTCCGTCGACGAGGTCATGCTGGCGGGCGGCCTCCGGCAGCTCGCGGTCGACACCGACATGCCGCTGTCGCTCAACGCCAACCTGGCGGTCGCGGCCGACGGCACCCTGGCGCGGGCCGACGGCGTGCTCAGCTTCGGGGAGGGCTACTTCCGCATCGACGACCCCGACCACGAGCCCGTGATGATGGACGGCGCGAGGGTGCCGGTCGCCCTGGACCCCCGCACGGGCGCGGTCCGGGTGCAGGGGGGCATGCTCAAGGCGGGCGAGACCACCTTCGCCTTCGACCTCGGCGTGGCGCCGCCGGGCGACGAGCGCGACCCCTGGCGCGTGACCGGCAACGCGAGCGGCACGTTCGGGACCGAGCGCCCCGGCGAGAGGCCGATCCAGTTCAGCCGCGTCGCGCTCGCGGCCGAGGTCGACGCCGCGCGCCGCCGCGTGGCGCTCAGCCGCTTCACCGCCGAAGGCCCCGAGCTGAACTTCCGGGCTGACGCCGTTTGGCAGGCCAACCCCGAGGGGCCCGGCTTCCTGGTCACGGGCTCGATGGACGCCGGCCGGACGCCGGGGGCCGACGTGCTCCGCCTGTGGCCGAACTGGGTCGCGGCGGGCCCGCGGGCGTGGCTGATCAACAACCTGCGCGGCGGCACGATGACCTGGGGCCACGGCCGTTTCGCCCTGACCGACAACGACCTGCTCGCCATGCGCTGGCAGCATTCCGTGCCCGACGACCATTCCCACATCGAGATCGGCGTCGCCAACATGGGGCTCGCCTTCATGTCCGGCCTGCCGCCCCTCCGGGTGGCGGACGGCACCTGCGTGGTGACGGGCAGCACGGTGCGCTTCACGGCCGCCAGGGGCGACATGGAGGTGGCGCCGGGCCGCGTGCTGGGCTTCACGGACGGCAGCTTCACGGTGCCCGACTCCGACCCCAAGCCCACTCCCGCCGCCGTGGGGATGCGGGTCACGGGCAAGATCGACGCGGTCGCGGACCTGCTCGGGCGCGACGCGCTCAAGCCCTACGCCAACCTGCCGATCGACGCCTCCAGCGTGGAGGGCGACGTGGACGCGCGCCTGGACGTCGGCCTGCTGCTCGGCCCCCACGTGCCCGCCGACGCGCTCAAGCTCGCGGTCGCGGCCACGGTGAGGAACTTCTCCGCCGACAAGCTGATCGGCAAGGAACCCCTGCAGGACGCCACGCTGTCGATCACGGCGGACCGGGCCGGGATGCACGCCAAGGGCGAGGGCCGGATGTTCGGCGCCGCCGCCTCCGTGGACCTCAGGAAGCCGCCGGGCGGGGCGCCGAGCGAGGCGGTGCTCGCGGTGACGCTCGACGACGCGGCCCGTGCCCGGGCGGGGCTGGCGCTCGGCAAGCAGTTGACCGGCCCCGTGTCGGTGAAGATCACGACCTCGCTGGCCTCGGCCGACAAGTCGAGGGCCAACCTCGACGTGGACTTCACCCGCGCCGCCTTCGACGGGCCGCTCCCCGGCCTCAGGAAGCCGGCCGGCCGGGCGGCCCGGGCCACCTGCGTGGTTCAGCAGGGCAGGGACCAGGTCCTGGTGGACCAGATCGCGTTCGACTCCGGCTCGACCTCCGTCCGCGGCGCGGTGACGCTGAGCAACGGCGCCTTCCAGAGCGCCAAGCTGACCCAGCTGCGCCTGTCGCCGGGCGACGACATGCGGGTCGACGCCGAGCCCTCCGGGTCCAACGGGCTGAAGCTCGTGGTGCGCGGCAGCACCATCGACGCGCGGCCGTTCGTCAAGCAGGTCACGGCGGGCGACGGCGGCGGGGGACCGGGCAAGGACATCGACCTCGACCTGCACGCCAACCTCGTCACGGGACACAACAACCAGGTATTGTCCAACGCCGACCTCCGCCTGTCCAAGGTGGGCGGCCAGCTCCGGCGCGTGCAGCTCTCCGGCCGGCTCGGGCGGGGGGCCCTCACGGTCAACACCGCGGGCCAGGGCGCCAACGCGACCGTCATGGTGGTCGCCAAGGACGCGGGCGCGGTTCTCTCCTTCGTGGACCTCTACAAGCGCATGGACGGGGGCCGGCTGGACGTCAATCTGCGGCCCGGGACGTCGAGCCTCGAAGGGTTCGCGGTGGTGCGCGACTTCACCATCAAGGAGGACCCGGCGATCAAGAAGCTGGCCGAGCAGGAGCAGGCGGCGGGCCAGGGCGGGGCGCCCAACGCGGGCTTCGACCTGTCGGCGGTGCAGTTCGCCAAGCTGGAGGCCAACTTCGCCCGGAGCGGCGACAGGGTGGAGATCCGCAACGGCGCGATGTTCGGCCCCCAGATGGGCGCCACCGTGGAGGGGAGCTTCGACTTCGCGCGCGACAGGGTGTCCCTCGAAGGGACCTTCGTCCCCGTTTACGGCCTCAACAACCTGTTCTCGCAGATCCCCGTCGTCGGCGTCCTCCTGGGCGGGGGCACCCACGAGGGCCTGTTCGCGATCAACTACCGGATCGACGGGTCGGCGGCCTCCCCCGTCATGCACTTCGACCCGCTGTCGGCGCTGGCCCCCGGCATCTTCCGCAAGATCTTCGGGGCCATCGATAACGCCGCGCAGGGCGAGGGCCTGCCCCACGACGCGAACGGATTCGCGCCCGTCAGCCCCGGGCGCGACCATGCCGACGGCCCGGGGCACGGCAGCTTGGGGCCGGACTGACGCGAAGCCCGCGCGGAGGGCGTCCGTCTCCGCGCGGGCCCGCTTGCTTCAGAACGGGCGAGGATCACTCGCCGACGTGGCTGCCGTCCGATCCGGACGCGTGATAGACGGACTCCGGCACGTCCACGGGCTCGGCCGCATCGTCCTGCGGCGGCGCCTGCTCCTGCGGAACGTCGGTCTGCGTGGCCGGGTTGCGGTAGTGCGCGACGCGGTGGCGGTGCGTGACGCGGTGCGGCGCGGCCGTCTCGTCAGTGGTGGTCCGCGCCGACGCCCCCGTCGCGGGCGTCAGGCCCGCGATGGCGGCGACAACAATCGTCGTCCTCGTGATCATCAGACTGTCTCCGTTTCAACGGCTGATGATCGGAAGCTGGTCGTCAGCACGAAGAAGGTAAAGGGGTTGCTGACACCCTACGCCTCGCGACGGACTTAGACTTCATAGATCTCCAGGATTACGCCGCTTTGTCGCCGCGACGACCGATCCGCCCGACAGCGATGATTGTGGAGGTGAAGTCAGTTACCTCAAGAAGCCGCGCTCACGCGGGATGAGGCAGGTCGACCTCGAAAGGTAATGGTTCTTGTCACGACTTGTTGAGGGCCGGCCCGGTCTCCGTGCCGGAACGACGCCCGGTTCAGGCCGTCGTCTTTCAGTCCGGGCGCAGAAGAACGTGCTTCTTGCGCCCGAGCGAAAGCTTGATCACGCCCTCGGGCCCCGCGTCGGCCATCGACAAGCTCGCGCGCTCGTCGGCGACCACGGCGTCGTTCACCCGGAGCCCGCCGCCCTTGACCTGCCGACGCGCCTCTCCCACGGACGCCACGAGCCCCGCGCGGACGAAGGCGGTCAGCACGCCCAGGCCCGCGTCGACCTCGGCGCGCCCGATCCCCACGGTGGGCAGGTCGCCCGAGAGCTCGCCCGCCTCAAACGTCTTGCGCGCGGCCTCGCCCGCGGCCTCGGCCGCGTCGCGCCCGTGCAGCAGGGCGGTGGCCTCCGTCGCCAGAACCTTCTTGGCCTCGTTGATCTCCGAGCCGCCGAGCGCCCGGAGCCGCGCCACCTCGGGGAGCGGCAGCAGGGTGAACAGGTTCAGGAACTTGCCGACGTCGGCGTCCTCCGTGTTGCGCCAGAACTGCCAATAGTCGTAGGGCGGCTTCATGTCCGCCTTCAGCCACACCGCGCCGGCCGCGGTCTTGCCCATCTTGGCGCCGGACGCCGTGGTGACAAGCGGGCAGGTCACGGCGAACAGCGGCCCCGCGCCCAGGCGGCGGCCGAGGTCGATGCCGGTCACGATGTTGCCCCACTGGTCGGAGCCGCCCATCTGCAGCGCGCAGCCGTAGCGCCGATGCAGCTCGACGAAGTCGTAGGCCTGCAGGCACATGTAGTTGAACTCCAGGAACGACAGTTCCTGGTCGCGGTCGAGCCGCAGCCTGACGCTGTCCATGGACAGCATCCGGTTGACGGAGAAGTGCCGCCCCACCTCGCGCAGGAAGGCGATGTAGTTGAGTTGCCCGAGCCATTCGGCGTTGTCGGGCATCACCGCGTCGACCGGCCCCTCGCCGAAGCGCAGGAAGCGGGCGAACACGTCGCGCAGGCTCGCCTTGTTGGCCTCGATCGCTTCCAGCGTCAGCACCTTGCGGCTCTCGTCCTTGCCCGACGGGTCGCCCACCTGGGTGGTGCCCCCGCCCATCAGTACGATCGGGCGGCCCGCGCCGGTCGCCTGGAGCCAGTGGAGCTGCATGATGGTCAGCAGGTGGCCGACGTGGAGCGAGGGGCCGGTGCAGTCGTAGCCCACGTAGGCGTGCAGCGTGCCCGCCCGCGCCCGCTCGTCCACGCCCGCGAGGTCGGAGCACTGGTGGAGGAAGCCGCGCTCCTGAAGCGTGCGAAGGAAGTCGGATGTGACGGGCGCGTCGGACATGGGTGATCGGGTTCCAGGGCGTCGCGGCGACGCCGGGCCCTCGCTCGCGCGAGGTCGGCCGCGCCGGGCGGGGCGTAAACGGCTTCTGCACCATCGGGGGCGGAAAATCGAGGCGGTCGCGGAGGGGTGGATCGGCATGGCGAACGCGCGCAGCGGCGTGCTCAGGGCCGTGGGCCTGATGAGCGGGACCTCGATGGACGGGGTCGACGCGGCCCTGATCGAAACGGACGGGCTCGGCGCGGTGGCCGCGGGCCCCGCGGCCGTGCTGCCCTACGGGGAGGACGACCGCCGGGTGCTGCGGGCCGCGCTGGCCGAGGCCGCGGCGCTCGACGACCGGTCCGCGCGGCCGGGAAGCCTCGCGGACGCCGAGCGGCGCGTGACGGAGCGCCACGCCGAGGCCGTCGAGCGGCTCCTCGCGGCCCACGGCGTCGCGGCGGACGACGTGGACGTCGTGGGCTTCCACGGCCAGACCGTGCTGCACCGGCCCGAGCGCCGCTTGACGGTGCAGATCGGCGACGGCGCCGCGCTCGCCCGGCGGCTCGGGATCGACGTCGTGGCGGACCTGCGCGCCGCGGACGTGGCCGGGGGCGGGCAGGGGGCGCCGCTGGTGCCGGCCTTCCAC
>CAXTDZ010000204.1:0-5726 GCA_964243035.1 uncultured Lichenihabitans sp. | reverse complement strand
AGCCGCTGCACCTTCTGCCTGTGGCCGCAGACGGTGGGCGGCCACCGCTACCGCACCCGCTCGGTGGAGCATGTCGTCGAGGAGATCGTCTGGGCCAAGAAGAATTTCCCGCAGACCAAGGAGTTCTTCTTCGACGACGACACCTTCACGGACAACCTGCCCCGCGCCGAGGCCATCGCCGAGCGCCTCGGCAAGCTCGGCATCCAGTGGTCGTGCAACGCCAAGGCCAACGTGCCGCGCGAGACCCTGAAGAAGCTCAAGGACGGGGGACTGCGGCTGCTCCTGGTGGGCTACGAGTCGGGCAACCAGCAGATCCTGCACAACATCAAGAAGGGCATGCGGATCGAGGTCGCGGAGGAGTTCACGAAGAACTGCCACGAGCTAGGCATCGCGATCCACGGAACCTTCATCCTGGGCCTGCCGGGCGAGTCCAAGGACACGATCCGCGAGACGATCGACTTCGCGCGCCGCATCAACCCGCACACCATCCAGGTGTCGCTGGCAGCCCCCTATCCCGGCACCTTCCTGTTCAACCAGGCGGTCGAGAACAAGTGGCTCGACGAGAGCGCCGCCGAGCTGGTGGACGAGACCGGCGTGCAGATCGCGCCGCTGCACTACCCGCACCTCAGCCACACGGAGATCTTCCAGTCGGTGGAGACCTTCTACCGCGCCTTCTACTTCCGCACCGGCAAGATCGCGTCCATCGTGGGCGAGATGGTGCGCGACCGCCAGATGATGGTGCGCCGCCTGCGCGAGGGCGTGGAGTTCTTCCACTTCCTCAAGGAGCGCCGCGCGGCCGGGCTCGCGGCCTGACGAGCCGCGGCCTGCCCGTCCGCCGCGGAGCGGGGACGGGCAGGGTCCCGTGAAGCGCCTCGTCGTCACCGCCGACGACTTCGGCCTGTCGACCGAGGTGAACGAGGCCGTCGAGCGCGCCCATCGCGACGGCATCCTTACCGCCGCGAGCCTGATGGTGGGGGCGCCGGCGGCGGCGGAGGCGGTCCGGATCGCGCGGGCGAAC
Organism: uncultured Lichenihabitans sp.; assembly: GCA_964243035.1. Lineage (GTDB taxonomy): Bacteria > Pseudomonadota > Alphaproteobacteria > Rhizobiales > Beijerinckiaceae > Lichenihabitans. The sequence continues at coordinate 4,708 of CAXTDZ010000204.1, read as the reverse complement.
CCGAGCCTGCGGGTGGGCCTCCACCTCGTGCTGGTGGAGGCGGCGCCCGTGCTGCCGCCCGCGCGCATCCCCGCCCTCGTGGACGCCCGCGGGATGTTCCGCTCCGACATGGCGCGGGCCGGGGCCGCGATGTTCTTCCGGCCCTCCGTGCGGCGGCAGCTCCGGGCCGAGGTGGAGGCGCAATTCGAGGCCTACGCCGCGACCGGGCTCGCCCTCGACCACGTCGACGCGCACAAGCACTTCCACCTGCACCCGACCATTGCGGGCGCGCTGATCGCCGCCGGGCGCCGCCGCGGCGCGCGCGCGGTTCGCGTCCCCGCCGAGCCCGCCGCCGTCGTGCGGGGCATCGACCCTGCCGCGCCCCGGCTCGTCCCGGCCGTCACGGCTCCCTTCACGCGCGCGCTCGGCGCCCGGCTGCGCGGCGCGGGCTTCAGCGTGCCGGACCGGGTGTTCGGCCTGGCGTGGTCGGGCGCCATGACGGGTGACCGGATCCGGGCCGTGCTCGACCGGCTGCCGGACGGGCTCACCGAGGTTTACACGCATCCCGCCACGGCGGGCGGCTTCGCGGGATCGGCGCCCGGCTACCGCTACGCCGACGAACTCGCGGGGCTGACCGACCCGGCCGTCCGCGCCGCGGCCGACCGCTCCGGCGCCCGGCGCGGCGGCTACTCCGACCTCGCCTGAGGATCCCTCAGGCCGCCCGGTTCAACGTCGGCTGGCGGTGCTGCGGGCCCACGATGGAAGCCCGCTGCTGGCGGGGCGGCCCCATCAGCGCGGTCTGGAACACCACCGCCATGAACAGTGTACACAGGAGCGACAGCGCCAGGAGCTCGCCCATCGACGAGGTGCCCGGGTGGCTCGACGCCCACAGGCTGCCGAAGGCCACCGCCGTGCAGAGCGCGGAAAAGAACACCGCCCGCGTCAGGCTGGAGGTCAGCATGTTCTTCTCGCCGTTGCGCCACGCCAGCACGAAGTAGATCTTGAACGCCACGCCCAGGCCCAGCAGCAGCGGCAGCGCGATGATGTTGGCGAAGTTGAGCGGCAGGCCGATCAGCACGGTGGCCTCCAGGGTCAGCAGCCCGGCCAGCAGCAGCGGCACCAGCGTCAGCAGCATGTCGGACAAGCGCCGCAGCACCACCACGAGCAGCACCGCGATCGACCCGAGCGCCCAGGCCCCCGCCTCGATGAACGCCCAGATCACGGTGTTGCCCGACTCCTGCACCAGGATGGGCTCGCCCGTGGCCTCCGGCGCGACCGCCCGGACCGCCTCCGAGAAGCGGCGCAGGTTGGCGTTGCCGTCGCTCAGGTCCTTGGGGGTGACCTCGATCCTGGCCTGCCCGTCCGGCGCGACCCAGTCGCGGACCAGCCCCTTGGGCAGCGAGTCCAGCGTCACCTTCCGGGCCGACAGGCTGTCCTTGACCTGGCCCAGCATGATCTTCATCGACGGCACCAGCGCCTCGCGCGCCGCGGCGCGCGCCTCTGCCGGCGCGTCGGCGAGCTTCTGGGCGGCGTCCGCGAAGCGCTTGATGGTGGCGGCCTGCTCGCCCTGCGCCTTGGCGGCCGCGCGGGTCGCGTAGCTCGCCAGGCCCTTCAGGGCGTCCCCGTCGTCGGCGTCGCTCGGCGCGGGCTTCTTGTTGGTGGGGTCGAGCGTCGGCCCGAAATTGTCCACCGCGTCCGCGAGGGTGGCGAGCTTGGGGTCCTGGTCGGGCGGCACGAAGCTCGCGAGGGTCGTGACGTGGTCGACCTCCGGCACCTTGGCGATCGCCTCGCCGAGCGACCGGGCGGCGTCGAGGTTGGGTTGCAGCACCTGGATCGTGTTGCTGGTCGTGCCGTGGTCCTTCATCAGGTCGAGCAGGGTCGCGACCGACTCGACCTTGCGGCTGTTCAGGTTGAGCGGGTTGAAGTCGAACCGGAGGTCGCGCAGCATCGGCGCGCCCGCCGCCAGCACCGCGAGCGTGCCGCCGATCACCAGCCAGCGGTGCCGGTGCAGGAACTCGTCCACGGGCGCCAGGAACGTGTAGCCCACCTCGTGGCCTTCGGAAGGCGGGTGCATCAGGGTCAACAGCGCGGGCAGCACGGTGATGCTGGTCAGGAAGGCGATGATCATGCCGTTGCCGGCGATGAGCCCCAGCTCCGAGACGCCCTCGTAGTCGGTGGGCAGGAAGGAATAGAAGCCCGCCGCGGTCGCGACCGCCGCGAGCAGCAGCGCCCGTCCCGCCTGGCCGCCCGCCGACACGATCGCGTCGGTCAAGCTCGTGCGGATGAAGCGCTCCTCCCGGTAGCGCACGCTGAACTGGATGCCGAAGTCCACCCCGATGCCGATGAACAGCACCGCGAAGGCGATGGAGATCAGGTTCAGCGCGCCCACCAGCATGAAGCCGACCGCCGAGGTGACGAGCAGGCCCACAACCGTGCTGGCGAACACCGCCACGATCAGGCGGCCCGACTTCAGCGCGAGCCACAGCAGGACGAGCACCGCCGCGACCGTGATCGTGCTGTTCAACGCGAACCCGTCCTTGACGGTGCCGAACTCCTGGTCGTTCAGCGGGATCGGCCCGGTCAGCCGCACCGTGACGCCCGTGTCGGGATCCAGGTGGAGGTCCGCCACCGCCTGCCTGATCTCGTCGGTCGCGGCCTCGCCGGGCTCCAGCTTGCCGTAGTCCAGCTTGGGCTTGATCGTGATCAGCCGGCGCCGGCCGTTCTCCACCGTGGGGCCCTCGTCGGCCGGGTTCTTGTTGGTGATCAGCGCGCGCCAGGAGAAGTATTTGGCCCTGTTGTTGAGCGCCGCTTCCAGCGTGTCCGCGAAGCGCCCGAGCGCCGGGGCCACCTGCTCGGGCTCCGCGCGCCCGCGCTCGACGCCCTGGGCGAGCAGCGAGGTCGCGTTGGCGAAGCCGCGCAGGGTGGGGTCGTTGGCGAGCGTGGACAAGAGCGGCTGCGCGCGCACGAGCTGGTCGGCGGTCCCCTGCACCTCGTCGGGGGACTGGAACAGCAGCCCGTTCTGGGCGAAGAACGGCTCCGCGTCGGGCAGCTTGACGAACTCGAAGTGGTCGTGGCGCGACCGCAGCGTGCCCACGATGGCCTGCGCGGCCTGCTCGGCCCGCTCGCTCGTGATCCCGTCCAGCACCACCAGGATCAGGTTGTCGTTCTGCGGGAAGGCGGTGTTCAGCGCCGTTTCGCGCTTGCGCCAGGGCAGGTCGAGCGAAATCAGCTTGCTTGAATCGGTGTTGATGGCGAAATGGGTGACGGAGTAGGACGCCGACGCGATCACCACGACCACGGCGATCAGCAAAACCAGCTTGGCACGGGCGCAACAGGCTGCGACGATCCGCTGGACAAGGGAAGTCAGCATCGAGTGGGGCGTATCCGGTGACTGATCGATCGGCGAGGTGTCGGCCGTACCGCTACGCAACCCGGTCCGACTTGGCAAGGTTGGCGGGTTTGAGCCCCCGCCGGGCCTGGACGCCCTGAGCGCCGTGGCCGGGCAGGCGGGGTCCGCGCTGGTCCTCGTCGGCGTGGTGGGCGCGCCGCACGGGGTGCGCGGCGACCTGCGCGTGAAGAGCTACACGGCGGAGCCGGCGTCCATCGGGCGCTACGGGCCGCTCAGCTCGGCCGACGGCCGCGCGCGGTTCGACCTCGTCGACCTCCGCACCCTCAAGGACGACATCGTCGTGGCCCGGTTCAAGGGGGTCGCGACCCGGGAGGCCGCGGCGGCGCTCACCGGCACGAGGCTCTACCTGCCCCGCGCGGCCCTGCCCGAGGCGGGCGAGGACGAGTTCTACCACGCCGACCTGATCGGGCTCGCGGCCGAGCTGCCGGACGGCACCCTGCTCGGCCGCGTGGAGGCCGTGCAGGGGTTTGGGGCGGGCGACCTGCTGCTCCTCGCGCGCGAGGGCCGCGACACGGTGCTGGTGCCGTTCACCAAACTCTTCGTCCCGGTGGTCGACCTTGCCGGCCGCCGGGTCGTGGTGATGCCCGAGGCGCTCGCGGAGGGCGGGGACGCGGCGGACGGGGCCGCGCCGGATGGCGCCGCGTGACCTGGCGCGCGGTCCTCTTCACGCTCCTCCCCGAGATGTTCCCCGGGCCGCTCGGCCTGTCGCTGGCGGGCGACGCGCGGGCCCGGGGGCTGTGGGACATCGAGACCGTGGCGATCCGCGACCACGGCCTGGGCCGGCATCGCGCCGTGGACGACACGCCCGCGGGCGGCGGCCCCGGCATGGTGATGCGGGTGGACGTGGTCGCGGCGGCGCTTGACGCGGGCCTCTCCGCGGAGGATCCGCGCCCCCGCCTTCTCATGAGCCCGCGCGGGGTCCCGCTCACGCAGGCGCGCGTCCGCGACCTGGCGCGGGGGCCCGGCGTGGCGATCCTGTGCGGCCGGTTCGAGGGGGTCGACGCCCGCGTGGTCGAGGCGCGCGGGCTGGAGGAGGTGTCGGTCGGCGACTACGTGCTGTCGGGCGGCGAGGTCGCGGCCCTGGCGCTGCTCGACGCCTGCGTCCGCCTCCTGCCCGGCGTGATGGGCGCCCCGTCCTCCGGCACGGAGGAAAGCTTTGAGGCCGGGCTTCTCGAATACCCCCACTACACCCGGCCGCGCAGCTTCGAGGGCCGCGACATCCCGCCCGTGCTGCTCGGCGGCGACCACCGCGCGATCGCGGCCTGGCGGCGCGCGGAGGCGCTGCGCGTCACGCGCGAGCGGCGGCCCGACCTGCTGGCC
>CAXTDZ010000203.1:0-5770 GCA_964243035.1 uncultured Lichenihabitans sp. | reverse complement strand
GTGCCGGGCAGCGAGATGCCGATGTCGGCGTGCTTGGACTCGCCCGGCCCGTTGACGATGCAGCCCATCACGGCGACGTTCAGGGTCTCGACGCCGGGGAAGCGCGTCTTCCAGTTGGGCATCTCGGCGTGGATGTAGCTCTGGATATCGCGGGCGAGTTCCTGGAACACCGTGGAGGTGGTCCGCCCGCAGCCCGGGCAGGCCGCCACCAGCGGCACGAAGGTGCGGAAGCCCATGGTCTGCAGGATCTCCTGCGCGACCTTGACCTCCAGCGTCCGGTCGCCGCCGGGCTCGGGGGTCAGCGACACGCGGATCGTGTCCCCGATGCCCTCCTGGAGCAGGATGCCCAGCGCCGCCGAGGAGGCCACGATGCCCTTGGAGCCCATGCCGGCCTCGGTCAGCCCGAGGTGGATCGCGTAGGTGGAGCGCTTGGCGAGCGTCCGGTAGACCGCGATCAGGTCCTGCACGGCCGACACCTTGGCCGACAGGATGATGCGGTCGCGCCCAAGCCCGATCTCCTCGGCCCGCTCGGCCGAGTAGAGGGCGGAGCGCACCATCGCCTCGCGCGTCACCGCGCGGGCGTCCACGGGGCTCGCGGACCGGGCGTTCTCGTCCATCAGCGCGGTCAGCATCTCGCCGTCCAGCGAGCCCCAGTTGGCACCGATGCGCACCGCCTTGCCGTGGCGGATCGCGGTCTCGACGATGGCCGAGAACTGCCGGTCCTTCTTGTCCTTGAAGCCGACGTTGCCCGGGTTGATGCGGTACTTGTCGAGCGCTTCCGCGCAGGCCGGGTGGTCGGCGAGCAGCTTGTGGCCGATGTAGTGGAAGTCGCCCACCAGCGGCACGTCGACGCCGACGCGGTCCAGCCGCTCGCGGATGCGCGGCACGGCGGCCGCGGCCTCGTCCCGGTCGACCGTGATGCGGACCATCTCGGAGCCCGCGCGCGCCAGCGCCGCCACCTGGCGGACGGTCGCGTCCACGTCGGCCGTGTCCGTGTTGGTCATGGACTGAACCACGACGGGGGCGCCGCCACCCACCGTCACCTTGCCCACCCGGACGCCCACGGTGGGTTTGCGCTGCGCGGGTCCCGCCCCGTCGTCGGCGATGACGCTCGCGTCCATCATGATCCGTCCCGGCTCCGCTTCGACCACGCGGCGCCTGTCCTGGGGGAGAAAACGGGCGCGGTCAAGGACGCGGGGGGCGTCCCGCCCCGCTTCAGCCCGCGCGGGAGCGAGGCGGCTCGGCGCCCTGCCGCATGGCCTGGAGCACGGCGTGGGCGGGCGAGTTGTTGCCGAGCGCCGCCATGACCTTATCGTGGAACAGCGCGGTCAGGCAGTCGGCCTCGGCGGCCTGCTGGCGGGTGCGGTCGGCCGCGATCTGGATGGCCTCGTTCTGGCTCTCCACCGCCGAGGTTCGGTCGGACATCGCCTGGAGCTCCCCCTGCAGCGCTTTGATCTTGGCCTGCAGCTCCTGGATGATGGTCTGGTAGCGCTGCGCCACGAGCTCGGCCGCCTCCATCTCGCCGCGCGCCTTGTCGCGCGAGGCCTGGAGGTCGCTTTCGAGCTGGCGGCAGCGGGCCATCAGCACGGGAATGATGTTGGAGGCCTGGTCGAGCAACTCGAAGGCCGCCTGCGAGTTGCGCTGCGACGACGACAGCGGCGGCTCGGCGGGCTTGGTCGCTTCGGGCACGAGCAGGGCCGGGTTGATGCGCGCGGCGGTGGGCCGGAGCAGGTCCGCCACGGCCGGCCTCGCCCGGTCCTTGGCGGCCTCGGGGAAGATGTTGAGGACGGCGTTGCGGGCTTGTTCGGTCTTCAGCGGCAAGGACATGGCGACCCCCGGTGCGGATGACGTCCTTTTTACGACATCGTCCTTAATTTTCGATTAAAGGGTGTACCGGAACGGGATTGCGCGGGCCTGGACTCAGAACGGGTCGTGCTTGCGGATCTTGCGAACCGCCGCCGCGGCCTCGGCCACCAGGGCCGCCTCGTCGACGGCGCCGCCCGCGAGCAGGCCCGCCGCGAAGGGCGCCCGCCCGCCGGCCGCGTCTTCCGTCCCGTGCCACCCGAAGCTTTCCGCGCGCAGCAGGTCGCGGAGGGCGTCGCGGTCGTGCAGGCGGCCGAGCGCGTCTTGCAGGGTTCCGAGCCCGTCGTGCAGGGCGTCGTAGGGCTTGCACCCCCTGCCGAGCCCCTTGGCGTCGGCGAAGAAGGCCAGTTGGTAGCGCAGCGTCTTGGCCCGGATGCGCAACCGGTGGCGCTCGTGGGGTGAGGCGGTTTCGAGCGACGCGCCCCGCCGCAGGACGCGCTTGCGCGCCTTGCGGAGCCGCGGCCGCACGAAGGCCGCGACGGGCTCGGCCGCGGGTCCGGCCGCGCGCCAGGGCCCGTCCGCCACAAAGGCGAGCAGGTCCAGGAGGGCCATCCGCCACCGCCGCGACGCGAGCCCGGCGTGCAGCGCCGCGTGCGCGTCCGCGCGCTTGGCCGCCATGTGCCGGGCGAGTTCGAAGCCGCCCAGCACCTCGGGCGTCCTGGCGGCGGGGTCGAACACCGTCAGTTGCAGGACGTCGCGGTCGCGGGCCGCGCCGAGCAGGTCGGACATCCACTTGAGCTCGGCCCGCACCGGCGCGAGCCCGGGACCCTCCAGCGCGGGCTCGAACAGCGCGAGCATCGCGCGCAGGCGGCGCAGCGCCACCCGGCCGCGATGCACGGCCTCGACGTCGTCCCGTTCCCCGACCTCGTCCAGGTTGGCGAGCAGGTCGCGGAGGCAGGCCCGCGCGATGCCCTCCGCGGCCGCCGCCACCCCGTCGCCGGGCGCGGGCGGGTGGGCGGCGCCGGCCGCACCGTCGAGCAGCCGGAAGCCGCGGTCGGCCTTGCCCGCCAGGCTCGGCAGCAGCGCCACGTCCGCCAGGAGGTCGCGCGCGAGCCCGAACAGGTCGGCCGCGGCGCCCCGTTTCAGTTCGAGTTCCAGTTCGGCCAGCGGCCGCGACACCCCGCCCGCCCGGACGGCGCCCCGGTCGAGGGCGGCCTCGACCAAAGCCTCGCCCCGCGCCAGCGTGACGGTTCGCCGCTCGACCTCCACGGTGAACACGGGTTCGAGGCGGGCGCCCACGCCGTGCCGGAAGGCCCGCCCGACCGGCAGCCCCGCGATCCAGTCCAGCGACGGGGTGGCACCCTCGGCCTCGGCCTCCCACTCCCCGCGGTCGACGAGCGAGCCCGCGGCGTGCTTCAGCGTCTGGATCGTGCGGCCGGAGCCCTCGCGGACGCGCAGGCTGATCCCGCGGGCACGCAGGTCGCGGTCGGGCGTGTCGAAGTAGGTCGAGGTCAGGAGCGTCGGGCTCGACGGCCCGGTCGCGGCCAGGAGCGGATGGTCCGCGGCCGCCCGGAGCGCGTCGGCGCTCCCCGAGAACTTCAACTCGACCTCGCGACCCTGCACCACCGGCCCTCGCTCTCTCACCTGGGCGGCAGGCTATGTCATCGATCTGTCACACTCAAACCGACGCGCCGGCCCCGCTCACCCCGGTTTCGCGACCGGCCCGAAGCGACCGGCCTCGGGCGAGGTTTCTGGCCCGGCTCGCGGGACGGCGGCAGAACCGGGCACCGGCGAGGCCGGACGGCACCCGGGCCCTCTCCGACGCGTGGTCACAGGGCGGCGGCCACGGCTTCGAGCTGGTCGGCGCACCGGCCCCAGCCGTCGTGGAACCCCATGCCGGCGTGCGCGGCACGGTCCGCCGCGCTCCAATGGCGGACGCGGGCCACGTAGCGGGTGGCGTCGCGCTCACCCTCGAAACTGAGGTGGGCCAGCATGAAGGGCCGCTCGGACGGGTGCCACGCGTCTCGGAACGCGTCGGTGAACACGAGCAACCGCCCCGGAACGACGTCGAGGTAGACGCCGCGGTTGGGCATCTCGACGCCGTCCGGCCCGCGCATCACCACGAGGCTCGACCCGCCCGGCCGCACGTCGAGACTGGCCGCGGACACCGTGAAAGGGCTCGGCGCGAACCACCGCTTGAGCAGCTCCGGCTCCGTCCAGGCGCGGTAAACCTTGTCCCGCGGGGCGTCGAGGAGCCGCCCGAGGGTCAGTTCGTGCGCGCCGTCGGGCGCGATGTCGAGGACGCGGCTCATGCGGCTCCCTTTTCTCCTTGACGCGGCTCACCCGTCCGCGACCCGCTCCCGCCAGATCTCGACGCCCATGGCGCCGGGCCCCAGGTCGAGCTTCTCGACGACGACGCGCACGCCCCGCACGCGCGGGTCCTCCAGCACGCGCTGCGCCACGGCTTCGGCGGCGGTCTCGACGAAAGCCACGTGGCCGCCTCCCGCGGCCGCGCGAACCGCGTCGGCCAGCAGGTCGTAGGAGACGACGTCGCCCACGTCGCGGACCGGGCGGTCGCGGGGGGCGACTTCGGCCTCCACCGTGAAGCGGACGCGCTGGGTGCGGCCATGCTCGTGCCCGTAGGCGCCCACCGCCATGTCCACGACCAGGTCGCGGACGAAGATGCGGTCGGGCCGGGGCGCCCGGAGCCTCGGCGGGGCTGCGACCTCCGCGGGCGCCGCGGGCGCGCGGGGGATCAGGGTGCGGAACAGGCGCAGGTGCTCGGGCTGAAGGCGGCCGTCGAAGCGCAGCGCGCGGCCGACCGCGATCCAGTCGGGGCCGAAGGGCAGCAGCCGCGGCACGTCGGGCGGCTCCAGCGCGCCTTCCAGCCCGCACGACAGGCTGGCCGACAGGCAGGCCTCGATGACGTCCGCCAGCGCCCGCGGCCCGAGCGCCGCCACCAGCGGGGTCGGCCAGCGCAGGAGCACGCCGCGGCAGCCGCAGGCCGCGATCCGCGCCAGTTCGCCCGCCTCCGGCAGGCGGGCGTCGAACACGGCCACCACGGGCCGCGACCCGTCGAACTCCACCACCACGAGGTCGGCCGACACCAGGAGCGCGTCCGAGCCGTCCTCCCCGTGCATCCGCCCGCCCGACAGCACGGCGTCGGCACCGCATTGGAAGGCGAGGTCGGCCTCCGCCCCCGTCTCGACGCGGGCCGCGAAGGAGGTCACGCGGCCCCGGCCAGCGCCGCGGGGCTCGGCCAGGCGAAGCGGAGCGCGGGCAGCCGGCTCCCGTCCGGCTCGTCGTGGACGACGCGGTCGACCTCCTCGCCCCCCAGCTTCCGGTAGAAGGCCTGGGCCGGCCGGTTTTCCTCGGCCACGAACAGGTAGACGGGCGGGTGCGCGGGAGCGTCGAGCAGGTGCGAGGCCGCGGCCCGCATCAGCGCGGCACCAAAGCCCTGGCGCTTCAGGTCGGGCCGGGCGTGGAGGTTGTCGATCAGCGTGCCCCAGCGGGGGTCGTGGTCGAACAGCAGGCAGAGGAAGCCCAGCAGGCCCCCGTCCTCGCCCTCGGCCAGCACCGTCCACAGGCCCGCGGGCGGGTGGTCGAGCCGGTTTCGCCAGAACAGCCGCCGCTCGCCCTCGACCGGGCCGTCGAGGTAGCTGTCGCCCAGCAGGCCGCGGTAGGTGTGCCGCCAGCTCAGGGCGTGCAGGGCCGCGACGCGCTCGGCATCCTGGGGAAGCGCGACCCGCAGGCGCGAGGTCGGGGCGTCGTCATGCATGGAGCAACCGCGTTCGGGCCCCCCTTTCTTCGATCAGGGCCGCGTAGGCGTCAAGGGTCGCCTCCACCATGCACTCGCGCGAGAAGCCGCGCTCGACGTGGGCGCGGGCGCGGGTGGCGAGGCGGTCCCGGGCCGAGGCGCCCAGCGCGAGCGCGTCGCGGATCGCGGCGGCCCAGGCCTCCGGCTCGC
>CAXTDZ010000202.1:0-5784 GCA_964243035.1 uncultured Lichenihabitans sp. | reverse complement strand
CACCACCCCCACGCCGCCACCCACGCAGTTCGCCAACCCCGGCAGCCAGCCCGCGCCCGTCGCCGCGCGGCCCGCCACAGGCCGCCGTAGCCGACCGCCGCGCCCGGCTCCGCGGTGCGGGTCTGCAGCAGGCGCGCTTCCAGCCCCACCACGGGCGCCATCGGGTTGGGGCGGCCGGGCGTGGGGTTGCCGCCGTAGAGCGCGTAGCCGGGCCGGACGAGGTCGTAGGGGAGTGCGCCCTCGAGGAACAGGCCGGACGAGTTGGCGAGCGAAGCGGGCAGGCGGCCGAGCGGGCCGCGGCGCAGCGCCTCGAAGGCCGCGACCTGGGCCGCGTTGCCCGGTGCGCCCGGGTCCTCGGCGGTGCAGAAGTGGCTCATGACCAGCTCCGCGCGGGCGGCATGGACGGCGGCGGCGTCGAGGCCCGGCACGTCGCGCAGCGGCACCCCCAGGCGGTTCAGCCCGGTGTCGACGTGGATCGCCGAGGCGCCCCACCCCTCGGCCGCGCCCGCGACCGCCGCGGCCCAGGCCGCCACCTCGTCCAACGACCCGAGCACCGGCCGCAAGGCGTGGGCGAGGTAGAGGTCCGCCGGCGCCGCCTCGGGATGGAAGCCGTTCAGCACGAAGACGCGCGCGGCGCCGTCCCCCACCCCCGCGCCGCGCAGGGCCGCGCGCGCCCGCGCGCCCTCGGCCGCGTGGGCCACGAAGAAGGTGCGGCAGCCCGCCGCCGCCAGGGCTGGCACCGCGCGCGCGACCCCGATCCCGTAGGCGTCCGCCTTGACGGCCGCCCCGCACTCCGCCCGCCCCGCGCGCACGGCCAGCGCCCGCCAGTTGCGGCGCAGCGCGCCAAGGTCGATCGTCAGGGTCGCCTGGGCGTCGGGCGGCGCGCCCTCGTCCGGCGCCATCAGTCCCCCATGGGCTCGGGCAGGCGGTCGGCCTGCGCGAGGTCGGAGAAACGCGTCACCTCCGCGTCGAACTGGAGCTCCACGGTGCCGGTCGGCCCGTGGCGCTGCTTGCCGATGATCACCTCCGCCTTGCCGTGGGCGCGCTCGATGTCGGTGAGCCAGGTCGTGAACTCTTCGGTGCCCTCGCGCGGCTGCTTGTTCTTGAGGTAGTATTCCTCGCGGTAGACGAAGATCACCACGTCGGCGTCCTGCTCGATGGAGCCCGACTCGCGCAAGTCGGAGAGCTGCGGGCGCTTGTCGTCGCGCGCCTCGACTTGGCGGGAAAGCTGGGACAGCGCCATGATCGGCACGTTCAGCTCCTTGGCAAGCGCCTTCAGCCCGGTGGTGATCTCGGTCAGCTCCTGCACGCGGTTGCTCGCGGAAGCGCTCTTCGAGCCCGACAGGAGCTGGAGGTAGTCCACCACGAGCACGTCCAGGCCGCGCTGGCGCTTGAGGCGCCGGGCGCGGGCGGTGAGCTGCGCGATGGAGATGCCGCCCGTGTGGTCGATGTAGAAGGGGATGGTCTGGATCTGGCGCGCCGCGTCCGTGATGTGGTGGAAGTCCGCGTCGGTGATGTCGCCGCGGCGGATCTTGTAGGAGGCCACGCCCGACTGCTCGGCGATGATGCGGGTGGCCAACTGCTCGGACGACATTTCCAGGCTGAAGAAGCCCACGACGCCCCCGTTGGTGGCCACGTGCGCGCCGTCGGGCCGGACCTCGAACTGGTAGGCCTTGGCGATGTTGAAGGCGATGTTGGTGGCGAGCGCGGTCTTGCCCATGCCGGGGCGGCCCGCGACGATCACCAGGTCGGACTGCTGCAACCCGCCGAGCTTCAGGTCGAGGTCGTGCATGCCGGTGGAGACGCCCGACAGCTTGCCGTCGCGCTCGTAGGCCTTGGCGGCCATGTCGATGGCGTGGGTGAGCGCGGTGGAGAAGCTCTGGAAGCCCCCGTCGTAGCGGCCCGTCTCGGCGATCTCGTAGAGCCGCCGCTCGGCTTCCTCGATCTGGGCGCGGGGCGAGTGGTCGACGGGGGCGTCGAAGGCGACGTTGACCACCTCCTCGCCGATGGTGATCAGGTTGCGGCGGATCGCGAGGTCGTAGACCGTGCGCCCGTAGTCGGCCGCGTTGATCACCGTGGTGGCCTCCGCGGCCAGCCTCGCCAGGTACTGCGGCACCGTGATGCCGCCGAGGTCGTGCTCGCCCAGGAAGGTCTTCAGCGTCACGGGGGTCGCGATCTTGCCGGCGCGGATCAAGGACGACATCACCTCGAAGATGCGGCGGTGGATCTCCTCGGAGAAATGGGCGGCCTGGAGGAAGTCCGACACGCGGTCGTAGGCGTCGTTGTTGACCAGGATGGCGCCCAGCAGCGCCTGCTCGGCCTCCACGTTGTGGGGCGGCACCCGGTAGGCGGGTTCCGCGGGCCGGCCCGCGCGGGGAAAGGCTTCGACGTTGGACATGCGGCTTTGTTCGTCTTTCGTTCCGTTTCGGCACAGTGCCGCGGACGGGAAGCGTTGTCGAGAGCCTGCGCGCTTTCGCGTTCCCGCGCCAGGGGTCCCGGACCGGAGCGCGGCACCCGGCCGCGCCGTTGTCCCCGCTGCCCACACCGGAACAGGAGGCCCGCCCGGGACGGTCCCGTTTCAGCCGCCGTTAACGCTGTCCCGCGGGCCCACCCCCGCGGTCGGGTGCCGAGGGCTTGCGCGGCCGAGCCCGCGTCCCTATACAGCCCGCCATCCCACACGCGGGCGCACGCGGTCCTGATCCAAGGTCCGTTCCGGTGGTCACCTCCTCGAACGGAGGCGGCCCGATTGCCCGCGGAGGTCCACGAACCGGAGACCACGACCCACCATGCCCCTGCCCGACTATTCCATGCGCCAGCTGCTCGAAGCGGGCGCGCACTTCGGCCACCAGTCGCACCGCTGGAACCCGAAGATGGGCCCCTACATCTTCGGGACCCGCAACAACATCCACATCATCGACCTCGCCCAAACGGTGCCGCTGTTCCACCGCGCGCTCCAGGCCGTGTCCGACACGGTGGCGCGGGGCGGCCGCGTGCTGTTCGTGGGCACCAAGCGCCAGGCCGCCGACCCCATCGCGGACGCCGCCAAGCGCTCCGCCCAGTACTACATCAACGCCCGCTGGCTGGGCGGCATGCTCACCAACTGGAAGACGATCTCGGCCTCGATCCAGCGGCTGCGCAAGATCGACGACCAGCTCGACGGGGGCGCCTCCGGCCTCACCAAGAAGGAGCGCCTGATGCTGTCGCGCGAGCGCGAGAAGCTCGAAAAGGCGCTGGGCGGCATCAAGGACATGGGCGGCGTGCCCGACCTGATCTTCGTGATCGACACCAACAAGGAGCAGCTGGCGATCAAGGAGGCCAACCGCCTCGGCATCCCGGTCGCGGCTATCGTGGACACCAACTGCGACCCCGACGGCATCCAGTTCCCCGTGCCGGGCAACGACGACGCGAGCCGCGCCATCGCGCTCTACTGCGACCTGATCTCGCGCGCCGCCATCGACGGCATCTCGCGCAGCCAGGGCTCGCTCGGCATCGACGTCGGCGAGATGGAGGCCCCGATGGGCGAGGACCTGCCGGCCGAGGTGGAGGCCGTGGCCGAGCCCGAGCTCGCGGAGGTGCCGAGCGAGGGCGAGGTCCCGGCCGAGCCCTTCGAGCTGCTCACCGCGCCCCGCGGCGCGCCCGACGACATGACCAAGCTGCACGGCGTCGGTCCCCAGGTCGTCCAGAAGCTCAACGACGCGGGCGTGTTCCACTACTGGCAGCTCGCCGCCATGAAGGCGGAGGACGTGGCCAACCTCGACGGCCAGCTCAAGCTCGGCGGCCGCATCGAGCGCGACGGCTGGGTGCAGCAGGCTCGCGAGCTGCTCGCCGCCGCCTGATCCGCCGCAACCGCCTGCTGCCAACGGAACGCGCCGGCGCCCGAGCCCGGCGCGTTTCGCCGTTGGCGAACCTATACCGACACCGATCCGTCACACGGGGCTTCCACAACGGTCGCCGCAGGTGTTTGACGCTCCCGTTTCAAGGACTCACGGTCATGGCCACGATCTCCGCCGCCCTGGTCAAGGATCTTCGCGAGAAGACCGGCGCCGGCATGATGGACTGCAAGAACGCCCTCAACGAAACGGACGGCGACCTGGAAGGGGCCGTCGACTGGCTGCGCAAGAAGGGCCTGTCCAAGGCCGCCAAGAAGTCGGGGCGCGTCGCGGCCGAGGGCCTGGTGGCCGTGGCGGTGCGGGGCACCGAGGGGGTGGTGGTCGAGGTCAATTCCGAGACCGACTTCGTGGCCCGCAACGACGACTTCCAGAAGCTCGTGGGCACCATCGCCGACGTCGCGCTGAGGAACGGGGCCGACCGGACCGCGGACGTGGGCACGATCGGGGCCGAGCCCTACCCGGGCGGCGGCACGGTGTCGGAGGCGATCAGCAACGCGGTCGCGACCATCGGCGAGAACATGACGCTGCGCCGCGCGGGCGGCCTCAAGGTGGGACAGGGCGCGGTCGCGCACTACGTCCACAACGCGGTGGCCGGCACCATGGGCAAGATCGGCGTGCTGGTGGCCCTGGAGTCGACCGGCAGCGCCGACGCGCTCCAGGCGGTCGGCCGCCAGATCGCGATGCACGTGGCCGCCGCCAACCCGCTCGCGCTCGACGGCGCCGGGCTCGACCCCGCCGTGGTGGCCCGCGAGAAGCAGCTCCTGATGGACAAGAACGCCGGCAAGCCCGCCCACGTCATGGACAAGATCGTCGAGAGCGGGCTCAGGAGCTACTACAAGGAGGTGAGCCTGCTGGACCAGGCCTTCGTCCACGACGGGACCAAGTCCGTCGCCCAGGCCGTGAAGGAGGCCGAGAAGCTGGCGGGCGCCCCCATCGCGGTCAAGGGCTTCCTGCGCTTCGCGCTGGGCGAGGGCGTCGACAAGCCCGAGGGGCCGGATTTCGCGTCCGAGGTCGCGAGCCTGCGCTGACGAGCTGCCGGTCCCGGCCTCGCCGGGTAGCCCCATCCGTGTGCCGGGCGGCGCCCTTCGCCCCGCGCGCGGCTATGGCGTTCACGTAACTCGGGCACGTGCCAGTCTGCCCCTTCTCCCGCCCCGGGCGGGAGAAGGTGTCCGAAGGACGGATGAGGGTGGGGCCACGCCTCGCGCAGGACCCCTCATCCGTCCTTCGGACACCTTCTCCCCGCAAGCGGGGCGAAGGGCAGGATGGCCCAGCCGCGCAGACGTGTGGATCGGATAGCAGCCCGCGGACAGACGATGGTCGACGGAGCGGAAGAGAAGCTGTCTCCGCTTCTCGGTTCGAGTCCCGTCGTTCGTTGCCGCTACGGGGACATCGGGTTCGCGACAGGCGTCGCGAGCGTCTTCCGGGAACCGGCATCACCCCGCGCCTGAGCCTCCGCGGCCGACTTCTCCGCGTGGGCGTCCCGGTTCACGACGCGCAGGTTTGGCGCGCCCCAGAAGGCGAGCAGGTCCGGCCAGGGCGGCGCGGGACAGCGGCGCTGCACCTCGGCCAGCGGGACCGCGTGATCCACCTCGGCCGTGCGGAGCAGCCGCTCGCCCGTGACCGCGCAGCGCCGCCGCTGCAGCCGGGCGAGCAGGCGCCGGTGCCGGTGCGGCGCCGTCCAGAACCGCCAGGCCGCGGCGCAGCACGCGTGCCACGTCGCGCGACGGTTGGGGCCGTGGCCCCACAGGTCGCGGTGCCAGCCGAACCGGAACACGGGCTGGCCGCACAGGCAGCAGGACCCCGGTCCCCGGCGGTGGGCGGGATCGCGGAAGGGCGCGGGCGGCAGGCGCCGGCCGCGCCCCGCGCGCGAGAACGCCCCCGTCCAGCCCGGCGG
>CAXTDZ010000201.1:0-5843 GCA_964243035.1 uncultured Lichenihabitans sp. | reverse complement strand
CCCCCGGCCCGCGCCGGCCGCCGCCCGGGCCGCGCCGCTGCGGGGCAGCGCGCTCGCCTGGCGGGTCACGCTGTTCATGGGGTTGCAGTCCGCCATGGCCTACGGGGTGTTCGGCTACCTGCCCGCGATCCTGCGCGGGCGCGGGCTCTCGGCCGATGCGGCGGGCTTCGTGATGTCGGGCTCGATCGCGGCCCAGTGCGCGGGCTGCCTGCTGGCCCCGCACCTGGCCGTGCGGGGGCGCGACCAGCGGTGGATCAACGCGGGCGCCCTCGCGCTGGCGCTCGCGGGCCTGTGGGGCTGCCTCCTGGCTCCCCCCGGCGGCGCCCTGGCCTGGGCGGTCCTGTCGGGCCTGGGCCAGGGCGCCGCGCTGGCGCTCGCCCTGACCGCCATCGTGCTCCGCTCGCCCGACGCGCCGACCGCGGCGCGCCTGTCCGGCATGGCCCAGGGGGTCGGCTACACGCTGGCCTCGGCGGGCCCGCTGCTGGTGGGCGTGCTGCGCGGCGCCACGGGGTCCGACGCCGCGACGGCGGGGGTGTTCGCGGTGCTCGCCGGCCTGGGGGCGTGGAACGGGTTCGGGGCGGGGCGCGCGGCGGTGGTCGAGGCGAAGGCCCGCGCGTGATCCGGCCGCATTCCCCGCAGGCCCGTGTTCCAGACCTTCAGGCGCCCCGGGTGAGGCTCGCGGACGATCTCCGGGACCGCCCCGCGCTGCCGGAGGTCTCCGCATCCGGGACGCGTTCCGCGCTCCCCGGACCGCCAAGTGACCGATGCCCGTCCGCTCATCCTCGAAATAGGCTGATCCGCCGAACACCGACCCCAGTCCGGCGCTGCCTTCAGGGCCGCCGCCGCCGCACACGGACGCGACGAGGTCCCGGGGCGCGCCGCGGTCACG
Source organism: uncultured Lichenihabitans sp. (assembly GCA_964243035.1). Classification (GTDB taxonomy): domain Bacteria; phylum Pseudomonadota; class Alphaproteobacteria; order Rhizobiales; family Beijerinckiaceae; genus Lichenihabitans. Next base: position 4,954 of record CAXTDZ010000201.1, on the reverse strand, counting down.
ACCGTTTCGCCGCGGGCGAACCGCCTATCCCGAAAAACAAACGCGCGGACCGGCTTCGTCATGCCCGCGACTCTGAAGCCGTGGACGAGGGCCCGCAACGCATCGTCCCACCCCTTGCCGCACGCGCCGGCGCTTCCTAGAACAATCAGCGAACAAAGGCGCGCGCATTGGGTCAACTCGACACAACCGAAAAACTGGCGGTCCTGGCCGACGCCGCGAAATACGACGCGTCCTGCGCGTCGAGCGGGTCGGACAAGCGCACCAGCAAGGGCAAGGCGGACGGGATCGGCTCGATCACGGGGTCGGGCATCTGCCATTCCTACGCGCCCGACGGCCGCTGCATCTCGCTGCTCAAGCTGCTGCTCACCAACCACTGCGTCTACGACTGCCTGTACTGCGTGAACCGCGTGTCGAGCGACGTGCGCCGCGCCCGCTTCACGCCCGACGAGGTCGTGGGTCTCACGCTCGACTTCTACCGGCGCAACCTGATCGAGGGGTTGTTCCTGTCCTCGGGCATCATCCGCTCGCCCGACTACACGATGGAGCAGATCGTGCGCGTCGCCAGGACCCTGCGCGAGGAGCACGGGTTCCGCGGCTACATCCACCTCAAGACCATCCCCGACGCCGACCCCGCGCTGATCGAGCAGGCGGGGCGGTTCGCGGACCGGCTGTCGGTCAACATCGAGCTGCCGCGCGAGCGGAGCCTGGAAAAGCTCGCGCCGCAGAAGCGGGGCGGCTCCATCCGCCGCACCATGGGGGGCCTGCGGCTCAGGCTGGAGGAGGCGGCCGACGAGACCCGCCGGTCGCGCCACGCCCCCGCCTTCGCGCCCGCGGGCCAGAGCACGCAGATGATCGTGGGCGCCGACAACGAGACGGACGCCGACGTGGTGCGCTCCAGCGTGTCGCTCTACAGCGGCTACGCGCTGAAGCGCGTCTACTACTCGGCCTACAGCCCCATCCCCGGCTCGCCCCGCGCGCTGCCCGCCCAGCGCCCGCCCCTGATGCGCGAGCACCGGCTCTACCAGGCCGACTGGCTGTACCGGCACTACGAGTTCTCGCTGGACGACCTCCTGGCCGCGACCGAGGGCGGCATGCTGGACCTCGGCATCGACCCCAAGCTCGCCTGGGCGCTGAAGCACCGCGCGCGCTTCCCCGTGGACGTCAACACCGCCCCGCGCGAGATGCTCCTGCGCGTGCCGGGCCTGGGCGTCAAAAGCGTCAACCACATCCTGCGCATCCGGCGGCTGACGCGGCTGAGCCTCGCCGACCTCGGCCGCCTGGCCCAGTCCACCAAGGCGCTGAAGCCCTTCGTGGCCGCAAGCGACTGGCAGCCCGCCGCCGTGCTCGACGGCGCCGCGCTGCCCGACACCCTGCGCCCGCCCGCCCGGCAGATGAGCCTGTTTTGACCACCCGCATCGACCTCGACGGCCCCGACGACTTCGCGGGCTGGCGCACCGCCGCCCGCCTGCTCGCCGCGCGCCGGGTGGCGCCCGCCGACGTCGTGTGGCGCACGGATCGCGAGGGGGACCTGTTCGCGGCACCCGCGCCGCCCGAGGCGCCCGCGGACGGCGGCCGCCCGCTCTCCGTGCCGCGCCGCTTCGTGGACGACGCCGCGCTGGCCGCGGCCCACGCCGACCCCGAGCGCTTCACGCTGCTCTACCGCCTGCTGTGCCGCCTCCAGGACGAGCCGCGCCTGCTCGACGTCGCCACCGACGACGACGTGTTCCGCATGGGCGCGATGGTGAAGGCCGTGCGGCGCGACATGCACAAGATGACGGCCTTCGTGCGCTTCAAGGAGGTCGAGGACGGGGAGGGGACGGCCTACGTGGCCTGGTTCGAGCCCGAGCACCACGTGGTGCGGCTGACCGCGCCCTTCTTCGCCGAGCGGTTCGCGACCATGCGCTGGAGCATCGTCACGCCCGAGCTCACCGCGGCCTGGGACCGCAAGGGCCTCGCCTTCGGGCCCGGCGGCGCCAAGGCGGACGTGCCGGCCGACGACGCCACCGACGCGCTTTGGCGCACCTACTACGCGAACATTTTCAACCCCGCGCGGTTGAAGACGGACGCGATGAAGCGCGAGATGCCGGTCAAGTACTGGAAGAACCTGCCCGAAAGCCGGCTGATCGCGCCGCTCGTCCGCTCCGCCCAAGCGAGGGAGGCCGCCATGGTGGACCACGTTCAGGACGACGCGCCCCCGCGCGCCGCCATCATCACCCGCAGGACGGAGGCCGCCCGCGCCGAGGCCGAGCCCGCCGCCACCGACGCGCTCGGCGCCCTGAGGCGGGAGGCGCACGCCTGCACGCGCTGCGACCTGTACCGGCCCGCCACCCAGACCGTGTTCGGCGAGGGCCTGCTGGAGGCCGACCTCGTGTTCGTGGGCGAGCAGCCCGGCGACAAGGAGGACCTCGCGGGCAAGCCCTTCGTGGGCCCCGCGGGCGCCATGTTCGACCGGGCGCTGGAGGAGGCGGGCATCGACCGCAAGCGCGCCTACGTGACCAACGCGGTCAAGCACTTCAAGTTCGAGCCGCGCGGCAAGCGCCGCATCCACAAGAAGCCGGACGTGGCGGAGATCAACGCCTGCCGGTGGTGGATCGAGCAGGAGTTGGGCGTGCTGCGGCCGCGGCTCACCATCGCGCTGGGCGCCACCGCGATCCGCAGCCTCACGGGCAAGAGCGCGTCGGTGCTCAGCACGCGCGGGCAGGTGCTGGGCTCGCCTTTCGCGGGGCCGGTGTTCGTCACCGTCCACCCGTCCTTCCTGCTGCGCCTGCCCGACGAGGTGTCGCAGCAGGTGGAGTACGGCCGCTTCGTGGCCGACCTCCGCGCGGCCCGCGAGATCGCGGCGCGCGAGCCCGCGGGGGCGGAGCGGTAGGGGGCTTTCAGAGGTTCAGCGCCTCCCGCGCCGAGGCGGGCCAGGCGGCCGGGTCCAGCCCGTGCGTCCAGAACAGGGCCACGGCGAGCCGGTCCATGCCGAAGGCCACGCAGCCCGTGTGGGCGGGCTTGCCATCGGCGTCGCGGATGTCCCAGGTCGTGCCGAAGTGGTCGCGGTGGGCGTTGAAGCTCATGCAGGCGGTGGGCCGCTCCGTCGAGCGCAGAGGCACCAGGAGCTCGAACTTCAGCGCCTGCTGGAGCTGCATCACGGCCTTGACCTGCCCGACCCGCCCGAAGAAGGGGTCGCTCGCCGTGTCCACGCGATGGGGCAGCGCCAGGGCGTCCATCATGGCCTCGGCGCGCGCGAACCAGCGCTCGCGGAAGGTGGTCACGTCCGCGCTCTCGCCGATGCACACGTATTCCCGCATGCGGAAGGATTGCAGGCGGTCGAGGTCGGTCGAGGGCTCGTGGCGGAAGCAGTCGGAGGCCACGTCGAACAGGAGGCCGCCGCGCGGCAGCGGCCCGCGCTTGGCCGCGAGCGGGTAGACGGGGTAGCAGGCGGCCGGGCTCAGCACGAGGTCGGCGGGCGACAGGCTCTTGGTCCAGTCGCCGCCCTTCTCGTGCCGGTCGGCCGCGGCCGTGATCTCCGCGTCGGTGCCGTGCAGCGCGCACACGCAGCCGAGCAGGTTGGGGAAGCTCTTGAGGTAGCCGTGCCGCTCCAGGTCGCGACGGCTCATCACGGGGGGGAAGCGGAACACCTCCGTGCCGGGCTCCCGCTGCCGGGTCACGAAGTCGGCGAGCCGCTCCACCACGGTCTCGTAGAGCCCCGTGCGGGCGTAGACGCCGTCCACGCCCATGGGCTGGAACAGGGCGTCCTTGAACGTATCCGGGGACCGGGCGGGGGCCGCGTAGTCCGCGTCGGCGGGCCTGCGCACGCGCATGTTCATGGGTAAAGCTCCGGCGGTTCGGGTCAAGCGAGGAGGGAGGCGGGGACCGGGCTCAGCAGGGCCGAGGCCGACAGGCTCGCCAGGATGCGGTCGTTGTTGATCATCAGGGGCGACGACAGCACGTCGCGCAGGTGGCGGGCCACGGAGGCCTCGCCGTCGTTGCGGTAGCCCGACAGCCCGCAGGCCCGGAGCGCGCTCGTGACGGCCGCGACCGCGGCCTCGGAGGCGTCCACCTTGTGCAGCGTGATGGCGGTCTGGAACGCGGTGGAGCGCAGGGCGTCGGGGTCGCGGAGCGCCGCCTCGTAGCGCGCGGCCGCGGCGGCGATCAGGCCGCGCAGGGCGTTGAGGCCCGCCACCGCCCGCGTGACGTGGGGGGCGCCCGGCGGCAGTTGGCCGCCCGCGCGGCGGGCCGCCTTGCGGGTGAAGGTTTGGGCCTTCTCGACCGCGGCCGCCGCGATGCCGGCCCACACGCCCGACCACACGAGGTGGGCCACGGGCGTCATGGTTTCGGCGTGCACCGTGGCGTAGGGCACGGGCAGCACCTGGTCCGCGCGGCCGCGGGCGCGCAGCGCGAAGCCGCCGGAGCGGGTGCCGCGCATGCCGAGCGTGTCCCAGGTCCCCGTCAGGTCCAGGGTGTAGTCCTCCTTGAGGAACACCGCGAGCACCTGGTCGGAGACCGCGGCCTCGGCCGAGCGGCGCGCCGTGGTGACCACGGCGTCGGCCTCGGCCCCGTAGGACATCACGGTGGCGGCGCGCTCGAAGCTGACGTCGTCGCCCTGCCGGGTGATGGGCGCCTCGCTGGCGCGCACGTTGCCCCCGCCTTGCCCTTCCGTGGTGGAGGACGCCCACAGCATCTGCTCGGACACCAGGCGCGCGAGCAGCGCCTCCTGCCACGGGTTGCCGCCGTGGTGGCGCACCACGCAGGCGACCTTGGTCTGGTGCATGGCGTAGATCATCGCGGTCGACGCGCAGGCCTGGCCGAGCCGGTAGCAGAGGTCCACCACGGCCGGGACGCCCAGGCCCTCGCCGCCGTAGGCGCGGGGCACCATCACGCCCATCAGCCGCGCGTCGCGCAGCGCCGCGACCGCCTCGCGGGGGAAGCGCCCGTCGCGGTCGACGGCGGCCGCGTGGCGCGCGGC
>CAXTDZ010000200.1:0-5866 GCA_964243035.1 uncultured Lichenihabitans sp. | reverse complement strand
GCGCCGCGTAGAGCGGCCCCATGCGCCTGACGTGGGCCCGGAGGTGGCCGTCGCGCAGGAAGTCGGCCAGCGCCGCCTGGACGTGGACCGGCACCGCGGCGCCGCGCAGGCGCGACGCCTCCGCCACCGGGGGAACGAGGCGGGGCGGCAGAACCGCGTAGGCCACCCGCAGGCCCGGCGCCAGGACCTTCGAGAACGTGCCCACGTAGGCGACGCTGCCGCCGCGGTCGATGCCCTGGAGCGCCGCGATGGGCCGCGCGCCGCCGTGGAACTCGCTGTCGTAGTCGTCCTCGACGATCGTGGCGCCGGCCGCCCGCGCCCGGTCGAGCAGCGCCAGGCGGCGGCGCAGGCTCATGGTGACGCCGCTCGGGTACTGGTGCGAGGGGGTGACGTAGATCAGCCGCGGCGCGGCGCCGTCCGCCTTGGCCACGTCGATCCCCTCCGCGTCGCACGGGACGGGGACGAGCCGCGCGCCCGCGTCGCGCAGCAACGCCTGGGCGACCGGGTAGCCCGGGTCCTCGACCCAGGCGGGCTCACGTCCCCGTTCGGCCGGCCGCAGGACCGCGCGGGCGATCAGGTCCAGGGCGGTGCCCGTCGAGGGAACCACCAGGACCTGGTCGAGCCCGGCCGACACGCCCCGCGTGGCCGACACGTGGGCGAGGATCGCGGCCCGCAGCACGGTCAGGCCGGACGCTTCGCCGTAGCCGAGGTCGTGAACCCGCAGCGCCCGCGCCCGCCCGGCCAGGCAACGGCTCCAGGCCGCGTGCGGGAAGGACGACAGGTCCGCGATGCCGGGCCGGAGCAGGTCGCCCCTGCCCGGCTCGGCCATGACGGGTCCTGCCGGTGCCGGGCGCGTCGCAGGCGCGAGCCGCGGCGGCCGGGACAGGGCCGCGACCCGGGTCGCGGAGCCCGACCGCGCGTCGAGGAAGCCCTCCGCGCGCAGCCGGTCGTAGGCGTGCACCACCGTCGAGCGCGCCAGCCCCAGCGCCGCGGCCAGCGCGCGCGACGAGGGCAGGCGCCGCCCGGGCGGCAGGTGCCCGTCGAGGATGCGCGCCCGGACCGCGCGATGCACCTGGCCCTCCAGGTCTCCGGCGGCGCGGTCGACGGTGAGCCAGGCGATCGGCAGGTCGTTCATGCCGGCCCCAGTAAAGTGGTCTGTCGGCCGTGTGGCAAGCGGACGGTGTGAGCCGACCACTTCCGGTCGAAGCAGGGCAACCCGCAGCGGAGGACTCCCGTGCCCGCCCCATCGCCCCCGACCGACACGCACTACCCCGGCAGCGAGCGCACGCGGCTGCGCCGCATGCACGCGCGCGGCAGCCACGCCCGCGCGGACGTCCACGCCATCCTGGACGCGGCGCCCTTGTGCCACGTGGGCTACGTGATCGACGGCCGCCCGTTCGTGACCCCGACCCTCCACTGGCGGGAGGGGGACCGGGTCTACTGGCACGGGTCGGCGGCGAGCCGCTTCCTGAAGCGGGCGAGCGGGACGCCGGTCTGCCTGACCTGCTCGCTGATGGACGGCTACGTGCTGGCCCGCTCGGCCTTCAACCACTCGGTCAACTACCGCTCCGCCATGGTGTTCGGGACGGCGCACCTGATCACCGACCCGGCCGAGACCGCCGCGGCCCTGCGCGCCTTCACGGACGCGCTGTTCCCCGGGCGGTGGGACACGCTGCGGCCGATGACGGCGCAGGAGCTGAAAGCCACGGCGGTGCTGTGGATGGACGTCGAGGAGGCGACCGCGAAGGCGCGCGCGGCGCCGCCGGGCGACGCCGACGAGGCCGCCTTCCCGGTGTGGGCCGGCGTCCTGCCCATGCGGGCGGGGCTGGGACGGGCGGAGCCCGCGCCGGACCTCCCGCCCGGCCTCGACCTGCCCCCGGCGCTCGCCGCGCTGATCGCCTCGGGGCGGCTGCGGTAGGGCGTCCGGCCGGTCAGGAGCTGCCCGGCCCCTTGGCGACGCCGGCCAGGGTGAAGATGTCGACCGAGAGCTTGGCGCCGATGACGAGGGCGTCCGGGATCGGGTTCGGGCGCGCGGGGAAGCGGAGCTGGTCCGGGTTGAGGACGTATTGCAGGTTCGGCATGACGCGCACCGCCGGGTTCACCTGGATGCCGTAGTTCAGTTCGAAGAACGTCTCGTCGGGGTTCACGCCCCTGGTGATGCCCTCGGCGGCCAGCGCGGTGCGGACGTTGGACAACCCGAGCGCGGAATAGTGCTGGTCCGAGACCGCGAAGCCGATCGTGTCGTAGGGCCGGCCGTCGAACGGGCCCGTGTAGAGGGCGCCGCCCTCGACCTGGAAGTCCTGCGGCTGCCGGCCGCTGGTGCCCCCGAGCGCGAAGCCGAAGATCTGGAGCTGCCGCGTCGCGCTCGGGTCGGGCCGGTACACGGTCTGGTCGAACCGCCCGTAGGCCAGCGTGCGGAAGACGTCGGTCCGCGCGGTCAACCCGCTGGTCTGGAGGTTGCCCCCGTTCACGTCGGTGCTGGGGTCGTTGTAGCGCGATGGGTCGATGATCGCCCCGATGCTGTAGTTGCGGGGGTAGCGGTCGTTGGCCGCGGTGGTCGAGTAGCCGAGCTCCACCGGGATGGAGACGCCCGTGGCTTCCGTGGGGTCGAAGTTGAGGCCGTGGTCGTTGGGCTGGGTCGCGTTCGGCAGCACCTCGAAGGCGCCCGCGTGGACGTATAGCGTGTCCGTGAAGAAGTATTTGGCCCGCACCGCGTAGGTCGACAACGGGAAGGAGGTGAAGTTCGTGTCGGAGAAGATGATCTCCGGGCTGCCGCAGATGGCGTTGTTTTGGAAGTTGCAGTAGAGCGGCGACGTGAGGAAGGAGGCCTGGGCGGGGAAGCGCCCGAACTCGATGTCGAGGTGGTCGTTGAGGAACTTCTGCTCGTAGCTCAGCAGGACCAGCCGCTGGGTTTCGGCGTCGCCGAAGATCTCCTGGAACGACACGCTGTTGCCGATCAGGGAGTTCGAGACCTCGTTCCCGTCGCGGTTGACGCCGAGGACGTGGATGACGCCGCCGCCGACGCCGAAGGCCTTCTGGGTGTCGACGTCCATGCCGAGCAGGATCTGGTCCGCGTAGCGGCCGCCCTGCTTGATGCCGCCGAAGGGGTTGCCCGCCGCCTCGCCCGTGTAGTTGAACTGGAACGTGAAGCCGTGGCCGGCGTCGTAGGTGCCCGACGGCACGGGCAGTTCGGCCGCGGGCGGCTTGTTCGCGAAGGGGCCCGAGGCGGTGGGGGCGCCGTTCGTCCCCGGGGCGCCGGTCTGCGGGTTAGCCGCGGTGGCGCCGCGGGTTTTGCGCTTGCCGGGTTGCGGGGTGGAGGGGTTGGGCCCCCCGGCCCCGGTGCCGGTCCCCACCCCGGTTCCCGTGAAGGTTCCCCCGGCCTGCTGGGCCGAGGCGCCGGATGCCGCACCGAGGCCGATCACCAGGCTGAGCGTGACGGCAGTCCAGAGTCGGTTGCGGATGATGTCCACTGCGTTCCTCCCCGAACGGCGCGCGCGGGCGCTTCATGCCGGGCGTGCTTGAAGTCGGAGCCCTGAATCAGGCTTAAAGCTTTGGTAGCTCGCGCCTGATCTGGAACACAATTAACGCTGTTTAAGACCGTCAAGAACAGGAGAACAGTGCCTAAAATATCTCACCTTTGCATCTCGCCGTCCCGCCGGTCCCGATCGCGGTGCATGCCGACGTATGACGACGAAAGTCTGCGCAACCCGGCCCGTCGACGAGCGGGTGGTCGGACGATCCAGCGGCGCGCACCAGACCCTGCTCCGAGCGCGACGCCTCGCGGGCGAGCGTGACCGCGCGGGTGAGAGCCGAGAAGGCCGGCCCCGCCCGTGACCAGGCCGCGCTTGCCCCCGCGTTCTCCGCTTCCACCCCGCCCGGGTTCTCAGCCGCGGGCCAGCGCCACTTCCCGCCCGCGGCCCAGCTTCTCCATCGTGTCCGCGAGGTCCGGCTTGGCGTCGAGCCTGCGGCGGTACAGGCGTCCCACCGCCCCCGTGAGTCGCCCCGCCCGGCCGAGGGCCGCGTCGCAGAGCTCGATCAGGCGCAGGTTGGGCCAGGCCTGGGGCCGGATCGCCTCCACCCGCGCCACGACCCCGTCCTCGTCCCCGTCGGGAGCCGCCTGCGCGAGGATCGCCACCATGGCGGCCGTCGAGCGCGAGATGCCCATGTGGCAGTGGACCAGCAGGTGGGCCTGCGGCCCCCCGGGGTCCGCCGCGACCGCGCGGCCGAAGGCCAGCACCGCCTCCGCGTCCGCTTCGCCCGGCAGGATCACGCCCGGTCCGGGCTCGACCGCGTCGTGGAAGCGCAGCACGGTGCGGCTCACCGGCGGGTAGCGGCCGAAGGCGGGGTCCGGCCAGCCCGGGTCCAGGATGGACAGCACGTGGGTGACGGCCCGCGACCCGTGTTCTTCGATCTCGTCGAGCCCGCAGACGGTGAGCAGCGGGGAAGCGCGCGGGGTCATCCGGTCACCCCCTCGCGGCCGGGTCCGGCGGCAGGGTGAGCCGGAACAGCGTTCCGGGGTCGGTCGCGTGCCAGTCGAGCGTGGCACCGAGTTGGTCGACCAGGGTGCGGATCAGGGTGGTGCCGAAGCGCTGCGGCGCGTCGGCCGGCAGGCCCGGCCCGTCGTCCGCGACGCCAACCGAGACGCGGCCCCCCGCGGCCGTCAGGCTGACGCGCAGCGTTCCAGGCCGGCCGCCCGCGAACCCGTGCTTGACCGCGTTGGTGAGCGCCTCGTTCAGCACCAGCGCGAGGGCCGCGGCCTGGTCAGCCCCCACGGTCACCGGCTCCAGCGCCAGCACGAGGCGGATGTCGCGCCGTCCCGCGGCCCCCACCACGTCGGTCGCGAGCTCGCGCAGGAAGTCGGCCAGGTCGAAGCGGTCGGTTTGCGCCTTCTCGTAGAAGCGCCGGTGCGCGAGCCCCAGCGCCTCGACGCGGTCCAGCATCTCGCGCAGGGTGGCCTGCACGGCCGGGTCGGGAATGCCGAGCGCCTGCAGCGTCAGCATGGCGCCCACCATCTGCAGGCTGTTCTTGACGCGGTGGTCGACCTCCCGGAACAGGAGCCGCTGGGTTTCGAGCGCGGCCTCCAGGTCGGCGTTGCGCCTGACCTGGGCGGCTTCCAGGCGTTTGTCCTCGTTCTGCCGCAGCACGCGGCGGGTGGCGTTGAGCTGTGCCCCGAAGAAGTAGTCGAGCCGTCCCGCCGCGTCGAACACGGGGCTGAGATACAGGTCGTTCCAGAACGGCGTCCCGTCCTTGCGGTAGTTGAGCAGGTCGAGCGAGACCGCCCTCCTCCGGCGCAGCGCGTCGCGGATGCGCTTGACGGCCAGCTTGGACGTGTCCGGCCCCTGGAGGAAGCGGCAGTTGCGGCCGAGGACCTCGCCGCGGGCGTAGCCGGTCAGGGTCAGGAACGCGTCGTTGGCGAAGACGATCGGGTTGTCGTCTCGCTTTGGATCGGTCACCACCATGGCCATTTGCACGGCGCCGATGGCGGCGACGAGCGACTCGCTCGACAGGGGAGGGGCGACGGCGGGAGCCCTCGCCTCAAGGTCCGAGATCTGGTTCATGCGCCCGTGTCCCGCACCCTGACGCCACGCTCACGGGCCCGGTGTCGACGGCGTTTCCCATCCCGGCCTTGCCCACCGGGTCGCCGCGCGGGGCCCGGTGGGGGACCCTAGACGAGCCGAGGGCGCGGCGCGATGCCGACACTCCGACCTGCGGCGAAAAAGCTCCGTATCGTGTCTGAAAAACAACATGGACCAGCTTGCGCGTCAGGGCTGATCGGCCAGCTCGTAGGAGCCGCGGTCGGCGCTGTAGATGAGGATCTCGCGCTTGCCCGCGTGGTTGGCGGGACCCACGATGCCGTCCTTCTCCA
>CAXTDZ010000199.1:0-5888 GCA_964243035.1 uncultured Lichenihabitans sp. | reverse complement strand
CGTAGAAGTGGCCGAAGCCGCCGCCCAGGTAGGGCGCGCTGCCCATCTGCCAGAACAGCCAGGACAGGCACTCGGCGCGCGCGGCCCCCTCAGAGGGCAGGAACGCCCCGAACTTTTCGGCGAGGTAGGTAAGGATCGCGCCCGACTCGAAGACCCGGACGGGAGCGGGCCCGCTGCGGTCCACGAGCGCCGGGATCTTGGAGTTGGGGTTCGCGGCCACGAAGCCGCTGCCGAACTGGTCGCCGTCGCCGATGCGGATCAGCCAGGCGTCGTAGTCCGCGCCGGCATGGCCCAGGGCCAGCAACTCCTCCAGCATCACCGTGACCTTCACGCCGTTGGGGGTCGCGAGCGAGTAAAGCTGGAGGGGGTGGCGGCCGACGGGCAGGTCCTTGTCGTGCGTGGGCCCCGCGACCGGCCGGTTGGTGCTGGCGAAGTGGCCGCCGTTCCCCTTGTTCCAGGTCCAGACCTTGGGCGGGACGTAGTCGGGCGTGTCGGTCATCGGCGGGCTCTCCCAGGTGTCACGTGGCGCGCGGGGAAGCCGGCGCGCTTGCGTTGAGCTTACATGGGGCTCGGACCCGTATTCCGAGAGGGCGGCCGCCCCGCGCGGGAACGAAGCCGCCGGGCAGGGGCCGCCCGCGTCCGTTTGCAGGGTTGCACGGCCGGGGACGGCGGGCCAAAACGCCCGCTCCCGCCGCCCGGCGCGGGCCGCGTCATGCCGGCGCGCGCCGGATCCTTGCGGGAAGCCGCGAGCCCGCCGGGCTCTTCCGGGGGGTGCGCATGTCTCATTCGTTCGGCAACGTCGCGGTCGCGGTCGCCCTCGCGCTGGTGGTGCTCGTGCTGCTGGCGGGGCTCGTCAACATGCTGCGCGGCGGCGGCACCAACATGTCGCAGCGCCTGATGCGGATGCGCGTGCTGTTCCAGTTCGCGGCCATCGTGGTCATCATGGCGGTGCTCTACTTCCGGGGTCAGTGATGGTCGTCCTCAACCGCATCTACACCCGCACGGGCGACGACGGCTCGACCGCGCTCGGCAACGGCGAGCGCCGCGCCAAGTCGGACCGTCGCGTCGCGGCCTACGGCACGGTGGACGAGCTCAACGCCCTGCTGGGGGCCGCGCGGCTCCACGCCCGCGAGGCGGCCGACCTCGACGCCATGCTGGGACGCATCCAGAACGACCTGTTCGACCTCGGGGCCGACCTCGCGACCCCGCCCGCCCCCGACGAGGCGGAGGGCAAGGCGCTGCGGATCGTGCAGACCCAGGTCGACCGGCTCGAAGCCGAGATCGACCGCTGCAACGCCCGGCTCGCCCCCTTGCGCTCCTTCGTGCTGCCGGGGGGCTCGCCGCTCGCGGCCGGGCTGCACGTGGCGCGCACGGTCTGCCGGCGGGCCGAGCGCCTGCTGGTGGAGCTCGCGGCGGGCGAGCCCGTCGGCACCCCGGCGTTGCGCTACCTCAACCGCCTGTCCGATTTCCTGTTCGTCCTGGCCCGCATCGCCAACCGCGACGGGGCCGACGACGTTTTGTGGGTGCCGGGCCGCAACCGGTAGCTCGTCAGGGGACGACCAGCATGACCGACCTGCCCTACCGCACGGCCCTCATCGTGGGGGCGGGCCCCGGCATCAGCGCCTCGGCCGCGCGGCGCTTCGCGGGCGCGGGGCTGGGCGTCGCGCTGGCGTCCCGCAACCCGGACAAGCTCGCGGACCTGGCGCGGGCCACCGGGGCCTCCGCCTTCGCGGTCGACGCCACCGACCCCGCGGGCGTGGGAGAGCTGTTCGAGACCGTGGAGCGGGCCCTGGGCACCCCGGACGTGGTTCTCTACAACGCCAGCGGGCGCGTCCGCGGGCCGCTGGCCGAGCTCGATCCCGCGGCGGTGCGCGACGCGCTCGCGGTGTCGGCCTACGGGGGTTTCCTGGTCGCCCGGGAGGCGGCGCGGCGCATGCTGCGGCTCGGGCGGGGCGCGATCCTGTTCACGGGCGCCTCGGCGAGCGTCAAGGGCTACGCGCAGTCGGCACCCTTCGCGATGGGCAAGTTCGCGCTGCGCGGGCTGGCCCAGAGCGCGGCCCGCGAGCTCGGCCCCCAAAACATCCACGTGGCCCACGTGGTGATCGACGGCGGCGTGCGCAGCGCGACCCGCCCCGACGCGGACGACGGCACGCTCGACCCCGACGCGGTCGCGCAAACCTTTCTCGACCTGCTGCGCCAGCCCCGCAACGCGTGGTCGCTGGAGGTGGAGCTGCGGCCGTGGTCGGAGCGGTTCTGACAGGCCGAGAAGCACTTCTTCTGCCTGATGTCACTCGCAGCCTGATGTGACTCCGCGATGCAGTTCAAACGATACATGGACATTCCCACCCTCGTAAGTGAGTTGAGGTCGCTTTCCGTTTTCCGCGGCGAGTACGTCGGACCGCAACTGCTGGAGTCGTTCGAAGCCGCGCGGCTGGTTTCACCGCGTCTTTGCGTCCACTACCCCGATCCAATCGCACGACGCTTTTGGCTGGCTGACAGACAGGATCAGCAGCCACCCTACCAACTTAAAAAGCCGGTAGAGCCGGATGGCCCTTGCTGGGGCTCGGCTGTCTGCCTCAGGAATGCACTGCACCAATGGCAAAACCCGCTTGTTTACGGTCAGCGTCCGCATCCATTTGACAATCTCGACCCCCGATTTTCCCAGTTCATCGAGCACTCGGCCGAAACACGTTTTGTGCCGTGGCAGAGTCGCAAGTTGGATGTTGGCAGCAACATCAATGATGTACTCTTCGACGACACAAACATTGAGAGGTATTACACGACATGGCAGATGTTGTTTATCGTAGAGTCTGCCGACGCTGGAATTTACATCAGGATGGATCTGGCTGACCAGGAGGCTCGGCATTTTGCATGTGATCTGACAGAAAGTAGGAAGATCGATGTCGCAAGATGGCCGATATACCTGGCACCAGCTCGCACGAGAAAGGGCTTCGTGACGCACGGACGAGCCCTCGACGCAGTCGTTTTCTTTGCTGAAGAAAGAGGCCGGTTGCTGAACGAGATATCGAAAGGGCAAAGCGGGCGCTTCTACATGCGCCCAGACCAGACTGAGAGATACGAACGGGCAACGACGCATGTCGCACATACGGCGATGGAGCATCATCGGACGAATCTTGAAGATCTGGTTGCCCTGATCCGATTTCTGGCTGGGCGTTGGTTGGAGTGGGACCGCGACGGCCGTCCTCGGATCGCGAACGCTTACAAACTGTTTCTCGAGCAGGCGATTGTCCTGACTTACCGCCACGGCAAGCTCACCTTTGCCGAGTTGCGCGACCGTGTTGGCCGCGTCGGGGGGCGGTTCACATCCATTCTTGACGTGATCTGGCCAAACTGGGCTGAGGAAGAAAAACAACGGGTGCGCAGGACCCTCAAGGCTGCGACGCAGTCTGATAGGGTGGAGCCGATTTCCGGCGCCGATCTCGATGCTTTTGTTGAGTTTCTAGCCAGTTCCGGACTGGAAGCATTTTTCTGGCGTTTGAAGTCGTTCGAGGATCATGCTCTGCGCGGCAACGAGTTCGCGCCTGAAGGAATGAGGAGCGATGTTCAAGGCATGGCTGTTGCTGTTGAACATATTGCGGCCGTGCTGGGTGGCAGCAAAACGCAGCTCTACGAAAAATTCAAGCAAATCTGGGCTGGAAATAAAGATGTTGGCTCGCTTCTTAAACGTGGCGATGTGGCGATACTTGCACGACAGGAAAAAATTGCCCTCAACTGGCCTGTACTTAAGACAAAGATTGACGCGCTACGCGGTGAGAAAGGAGGGAAGATCGCGGCTGACCTTGTAATGGCGCATCGGATCCGGGGCGGGGTACACGCCGTCCTGCCGGAGGACGACCATTTTGAACTTGAACACCTCTTTGTCGGACTTATGAGAGCGGCTATTTACTCGTTTGTCGAAAAAAATAGAAGTTAGTTCAAAAAATCACGTTCGCACCAGCAAGGACATTGTAGTCTTAGTGCCGAGACAGACCATGTGTAAGCGCCGAGATCGCATCGCCTACCCCTTACGCACGAGCCGCGTCGCAAAAAACCCGTCCAGCCCGCCCAGGCCCTCGCCCACCTCCTGGCTCGGCAGGGTGCGCAGGTCGCCCGCCGCCGTGACGGCCTCCGTCCAGCCGAACACCTCGTCGGGTGTCACGGGCGCGCGCGCCACGTCCGGGTTGCGGCGGAGCAGGGCCGCGACCTGGGTCTCGCCTTCCTCCGGCTCCAGCGAGCACACGCAGTAAACCAGGGTGCCGCCCGGCTTCAGCAGCGTCAGCGCCCGGTCCAGCATCTTGGCCTGGATGGCGGCCAGCGCGGTCACGTCGGAGGCGCGCTTGGTCCAGGCCACGTCCGGGTGGCGGCGGATCGTGCCCGTGGCCGAGCAGGGCGCGTCGAGCAGGATGGCGTCGAAGGGCTCGGCCGAGAAGGTCGACACGTCGGCCACCTGCGTGTCCGCCGCGAGGCCGAGCCGTTCGAGGTTTTGGGCCAGGCGCTTCAGCCGCTCGGCGGAGCGGTCCACCGCGACCACGTGGGCGCCCGCCAGCGCGAGTTGCGCGGTCTTGCCGCCCGGGGCCGCGCACAGGTCCGCGACGCGCTGCCCGGCTTCGGCCCGCAGCAGGCGGGCGGGCAGCGAGGCCGCGGCGTCCTGCACCCACCACTCGCCGTCCGCGAAGCCCGGCAGGTCGGGCACGGGCGTGGCCGAGGACGAGAGGCGCACCGAGCCGTTGGCGAGCGCCGCGCCCCCGAGCCGGGCGGCCCAGGCGGGCGCGTCGGCCTTCACGGTGAGGTCCAGCGTGGGCTCGCGCCGGTGCGCGGCGGCGATCCGCTCGGCGCGCGCCTCGCCCCAGTTCTGTTTCCAGCGCGCCGCCAGCCAGGCGGGCGTGTCCGCGAAGGGGTCCGGGTCGTCGCGGAGGTCCGGGGCCTGCCGGGCCAGGTTGCGCGCCACTGCGTTGGCGAGCGCCGCGAAGGGCTGCGCCTTGGGGTCGAGCCGGGCCGCCTGCACGCAGGCGTTGACGGCCGCGTGGTCGGGGATGTCGAGGTAGAGGATCTGCGCGGCGGTCGCGACCAGCGTCCATTCGAGGGTGCCGGCCTTCTTGGGCAGGCCGCGCTCCAGCAGGCGGGCCAGCGCCTTGCGGATGGTGCCGAGCCTGCGCAACGCCACCACGGCGACCGAGCGCACCAGGGCGCGGTCGCGCTCCTCCAGCGCCGCGAGCTTGGCGCGGTTGTTCTCGGACGCGAGCACCTCGTCGAGCCCGTGCCCGCCGGACGCCACCTCGGCCAGCACGGCGGCCGCGAGCAGCCGCGCGGGCAGGCCCGCGGGCAGTTCGGGGACGGGGGCGGGCTTGGCCCAGGTTTTGGCGCGGGGCCCCGGCCTGCCGGCCGCGCCGGGGGGTTTCGTCATGGTCAAGCCCCGTTCCCGGCGGTGCGCGCCTCCGCGCCGACGCGGCGCGGTGACAAACCGGCGCCGCGCGCCCATATCAACCGGACAGGCCGGACGCCGTAGGGCGCCCGGTTCACCGTTGTCCTGTTTCGCGAGAAGGGTGGGAGCGTGATGGCCACGGTTGCGGACGATACCACGGATCAGGGCCACGAAAAGCCGCGGCGCCCGCTCTCCCCTGCGGCCGAACGCGCCCTGGCGGAAGCCGCCGAACGGCGCAGGGCCGCCCGGCCCGCGGCGCTGCCGCCCGAGCGGAACGGCCGCGGCGGGCCGGAGCCGGTCCGCTACGGCGACTGGGAGGTCAAGGGGATCGCCTACGATTTCTGAGGGGGGCCGCGGGGCGTCACAGGTCGGCCGCGAAACCGTCGACGCGCGCGAAATAGTCCTCCCAACTCGTGGCGACGGCCGGGGCGCGCGCGGCGGCGGGGCGCGCGGGCCCGGCCGCGGC
>CAXTDZ010000198.1:0-5952 GCA_964243035.1 uncultured Lichenihabitans sp. | reverse complement strand
GCCGGATCCAGATCACATCCCGACCGCAACCGCGAGGTTCTTGGAGGTGTCCAGTCGATCCATCACGCCCGGCCGGCATCCGAAACCCTTCACAGGAACGGACATTGGCGTCTTGCCACCTTCCAGACGTTCGGCACGTCGCCGCGGCACCGGTGACTGTCGACCCGTACCTGACGTCCAGGAGGTCTGCTTCCTGGCAATCTGACCGACGTGCATCGAGCTCGCCTGATCATGAATCAACCGTCCAGGACGTGGGTGCGACGCTGAAGCAACTCCAGCCACTCATCACTGCCCATCTCCAAACGAAGTTTTATAATATAGCCTTTGATGGACCTTCGATTGTCGAGCATCTTTGCTAAGCCCTTCAGGGCTCGCAGGTGTGCAATGGAGAGGGAGAGGCGGGAGTTTTCTCCCGCGTTCAAGCGAGAGGCGGTCGCATCGCTGGAGGCGAGCGGCCGGCCGTTGAAGCAGGTTGCGACGGAGGTAGGGACCTCGCCGTCGAAGTTGCGGACCTGGTGTGCGCTGATCCTCGGTGACGCGACCCGATCGAGACCGGCGGCGCTTGGCGTGCCATCGCTGCCGTCGTGGGCCGATCAGGTGTCGGAGATCCCGTTTGAAGCGTGAGTTCGAGCGCCAGCTCGTGGAGCGCGACATCCTTTAAAAAAGCGACCGGCATCTTCGCGAAGCGGCCGAGATGAGCTTTCGATCCATCCGCGATCACGCCGGCCGGTGGCCGGTCCGGCTGATGTGCAGGGTCCTCAAGGTCTGGGCCAGCGGCTCCTACGCGTGGCGCAGCCGGCCGGAGAGCGCGCGATCCTTCGCGAACCGCAAGCCGCTCGGCGATGTGCGCCGCCTGCATGCCGAGCATCACGGGCACTACGGCAACCCTCGAATGCATGCCGCGCCTCGTGCGGAAGGCCGGACGGCGCCCGACGGTGAGGCGGTCGAGGCGGGCCCGCGTCTACGCCTCAGTCGCGCGTGATTGCGAAAGCCCGCACGGGCGACCCCGAACCGTTCTTGAACTTGAGCGGCACACCGAAGAACTGGAACTCGCCCGCCCCGAGCAGCGCTTCCAGGTTCACCAGCCACTCCCAATGGCTGAGGCCGAGGTCGCGGCAGAGGCGGTGCTGGGCGAAGGCATCATCGGTGGGCCTGTCGGTCGAGGGTCCCTCGACGCCGTGCATCTTCGAGCCGCGGTTGTGGAGCCAGTGCGTCGCCTCGACGGTGAGCAGCGGATTCTTGCAGACCGAGTCGGCCGAGGGATAGGTGCGGGCGTGGAAGCCCGTGCAGAGCAGCACGATGTGGCCCGCCACGGTGACGCCGGACAAGCGTTCCGCGGCCTCCATGTCGGCCGCGGTGATCTCGCCGAGGTCGGGGATGTGGCGCAGGTCGAAGCACACCGCCTTGCCGAAGAACAGGTCGAGCGGCATGGCGTCGACGCTGAGGCCGTTCGGCCCGACGTGGCGGAACGCGTCGACGTGCGTGCCCACATGGTCCAGCATGGCGATGAGGTTGGTCTGAAACGTCATGGGGTCGCCGGGCACGCCGAGGTTCAGGGCCCGGCTGCTCTCATGGGTCAGGTGCGTGGTCAGCACCGGCCGCTGGAACAGCTTGTGGGCCGGCATGTTGTCCTCGAGCGTGAGGCTGAGATCGACGACGGCCATTGCATCTCCCCAAAAGCTCAGACGGGAACCAGGAACGACGGCAACCAGCGCGGCCGGTCGATGATGGCGACAATTTTGAGTTGCGCGACACTGCGGCGACAGGCGGCCCGCAGGTGGTCGCGCCACCATTCGGCCGCGGCCGCGGCCGAGCCGTTGAGCAGCAGGTCGACCGCGGTGCGCAGTTCCGCCGCGGCGGCATCGTCCTGCGGCAGGCCGAGCTGGGCGAGCGATCGGGCCGTGGCCTCGAGCACGATCATGTTCTGCCGCACCATGGCGACGAGAGCCGCGTTGGGAGCTGCCGCGATACACAGGTCGACAAAGCGGGCGAACAGGTCCGAGCCGCGATGAAGGGCCTCGCCGGCGGAGACCGACACGTCGTCGCGAAGCCGCAGGAGCGCGCCGCGATCGATGCCGGGCGCCGCCGCCAACAGGGCCGCGGGCTCCAGGATGCCGCACACCTCGTAGCGGTCGCGCAACGCCTGCGCGGTCAAAGGTCCGGCGACCCAGCGCGAACTCTGCGTCTTGCGCAGCAGACCGCGCTCGTGAAGCCGGCCGAGCACGTCGCGGATCACGGTGCGGCTCACGTTGTAATGCGCCGCGACATCGGCCTCGACCATGCGAAAGGCGCCAAACACCAGGCACACCGAGACCGCCCGCTCGAGATCGGCCGCGATCCATTCGCCGGAGCCGCGCGCCTGCAAGGCCTCGTCGACCTCGTCGGACACGCGCAGGCCAAGCTGGCGCAGGTCCCTGCGGATCGGGGGCGCGACGCTGGTCGCGCCCCCGACGAGGTAACCCCGGCCCTCGAAGCGGTGCACCAGCCCGTCCTGCTCCAGGCGCGCCAGCGCGCGCTGCACGGGGGCCCGGCTCGTTTGCAGCAGGGCCGCGAGCGGCGCCTCGAGCAGCACCATGCCCTCGGGCAGGTGGTTCTGCGCGATATTGGCGCGCAGAACGCGCTCGACCAGCGCGTAACGCTTCTCCGAACGCTGCTGGGCGTTACCCAAGCTCACCAGCGCGGCATCGGTTCGCTCGAACATGTCACCGACATGAAGTGGCTTTTGTGTACGGTAGTCGAGTCCAAACCAGGGGAGAAGTCTGTTTTCCAGGCAGACCGCGGGCGACCCAACCCGTAAGCGATGCCTCAAGCTTGTGCGCGGCACGCCTAGAATGTCATCTTGCATACAAAAATCGTTAATTCTAGGCTAAGGCTGATCAGGAGTCGCATTCGCGGACTGCAGTCGATTGGCTCTGGCGAGTTCACCCACGCGTTCCGAAGCGACGGCCTCCGGCCCGGTGCTGCGCCTCGACCACGTGGTCAAGAGCTTCGGGTCGAAGCGCGCGCTCGACGACGTGAGTCTCGCGGTGCCCGAGAACAGCTACGTGTCGCTGCTGGGCGCCAGCGGCTCAGGCAAGACGGTGCTGCTGCGCGCCATCGCGGGCTTCGACGCGGTCGACGGCGGGTCGATCCTCCTGCGCGGGTCGCCCATGAACGCGGTGCCGGCCTACCTGCGCAACATCGGCACGGTCTTCCAGACCTTCGCGCTCTTCCCGCACCTCGACGTCTTCGAGAACATCGCCTTCGGGCTCCGGAACGCGGCAGGCGCCGGCCCGGAGGCCCGGACGATCTCCGACAGGGTGCGGGCCATGGTGGACCTGGTCGGCCTCGGCGGGCTCGAGCGCCGCGCCGTGACCGCCATCTCGGGCGGCCAGCGCCAGCGGGTCGCGCTGGCGCGGACCCTGGTCACGGAGCCGCGCCTCGTGCTGCTTGACGAACCGCTCGGCGCGCTCGACGCCAACCTCCGCACCCGCATGTGCGGCGAGTTGCGCCGCATCCGCGAGCGGCTCGGCGTGACCTTCCTGCACGTGACGGGCAGCGAAACGGAAGCGCTCTCGATGGGCGATCAGGTCATCGTGCTCGACGGCGGCCATGTCGCCCAGGTCGGACCGCCGCAGGAGGTCTACACCCGCCCGCGCGACGCCCGCGTCGCGCGCTTCCTCAATTGCTACAACCTGATCGAGGGCTGTCGCGACGGGACCGGCTTCGTGGCCGAGGGACTGGTGCTGCCCTGCGCCCAGATCGGCCCGGCGAGCGCCGACGTCTACGCCCTGCGGCAGGATCTGATCGATGTCCGCCCGAGCGGCACGGCCGCGGGCCCGCACTTCCCCGCGACCTTTGTCGCCAGCGAGTATTCGGGCCCGGCCGTCACCTCCTTCTTCAAGCTGCCGAGCGGCGCCGTCGTGACGGTGGAGGATCACCTCAGCCACCGGGAACCGCCGACGTTCGAGCCGGGCGGGCGCTACGACCTGACCTGGAGGATCGAGGACGCGCTGCTGCTCGCCCGCCGGGCGGAGGCGCGCGCGTGACGGCCGTCTCGTCCACGGACGCCACCGCGGTCGTGCCGGCCATCTCGAACAAGCGGCGCGGCACGCCCTACCTGCTGATCGCCCCCGGCGTGACCTGGATGGTGCTGTTCTTGGTGCTGCCGATCCTGATGATGGTCTACGTGTCGTTCTGGACGCAGACCACCTTCAAGATCGAGCCGATCCTCACGGCCAAGAGCTGGCAAGCCTTCTTCGCCTCGGACACCTACCTCGGCGCACTCTGGACCACGATCCGCATCTGGCTGGTCGTGCTCGTCGCGACCGTCCTGGTGGGTTACCCCACGGCGCTGTTCGTCGGGCTCTTCGTGCGCAACAAGACGGTGGCGACGGCGCTGCTCGTCCTCTGCGTCATCCCGTTCTGGACCTCGTTCCTGATCCGCGTGCTCGCCTGGCGGCCGATGCTCGGCAAGGAAGGCGCGATCAACGCCATCCTGCAGGGCCTGCACATCACGGCGCAGCCGATCGACGCGCTGCTGTTCACGGAACTCTCCGTGATCATCGGCATGACGCAGATCTACTGCGTCTTCATGGTCGGCCCCATCGCCTTCATGCTCGGCCGCGTCGACCCGAGCCTGATCGAGGCGGCGCGCGACCTCGGGGCGGGCTTCGGCCGCATCTTCCGCACGGTCATCTTCCCCTTGAGCCTGCCCGGCGTGGTGGTGGGCGCGATCTTCGTGTCCGTGATGGTGCTGGGCGAGTTCGCGACCGCGGCGGCGCTCTCGGGCCGCAAGGTGAACCTGCTCGGCAACATCATCGTGACCCAGGTCGGGTCGCTGAAATGGGCCTTCGCGGCCGTGGCCGGCGTGGTGCTCACGCTCATCATGGGCGTCGTGGTGGCGGCGCTCCTGCGCCTCGTCGACCTGCAGCGGGAGCTCTGAGCCGATGCGCGCGCCCGTGCTGAAGCCGGTCCTCGCGGTCTACACCGGCCTGTTCCTGGTGTTCCTCTACGGGCCGCTGCTGGTGCTCGCCATCCTGTCGTTCCAGTCGGGGCCGGAGGGCGGGCCGCAGTTCCCCATCGTCGCGTGGTCGACCTACTGGTACCGCGACCTGTTCGGCCTCAACCCGCCCTCGCGCATCGCGCCGCTGCCGATCCGCGACGGCCTGGTCCGCTCGCTCGCCCTGGCCCTGATGACGACCGTGGTGTCGACGGTGCTCGGCGTCATGTCGGCCCAGGCGTTCCGCCAGAAGTTCCGGGGCAAGAGCGTCGTGTTCTACCTCATCGTCCTCGGCATGATGGTCCCGGGCGTGCTAGTGGGGCTCGGCACGGCGCTGCTCGCGAACAGTTTCGGGATCGACCGGCACTGGTGGGGCACGGCCTTCGTGCTCCACGTGGTCTACACGTTCCCCTTCGCGTTCCTGGTGATGCTCGCGATCTTCAACCGCTTCGACCCGACCGTGGAGGAGGCGGCCTGGTCGCTCGGCGTCTCGCCCGTCCGGACGTTCCGCAAGGTGACCTTCCCGCTCATCTTCCCCGGCGTGCTGTCGGCGATGCTGTTCTGCTTCACGCTGTCCTACGACGAGTTCGCCCGCACGCTCTTCGCGTCGGGCCGCGACCTGACGCTGCCGCTCGCAATCTACGGCACCTTCGCGGTCGAGATCCACCCCAACATCTTCGCCTTCGGCGTGCTGACGACGCTGTTCTCGCTGGCGTTGCTCGCCGTCTACGCGGTGCTGATGGGCGTCTCGGTGCGCCGGGCCCAGCGCGTGCTCGTGCAGGAGGAGGCGTGATGGCGGGCAAGGGCGTCGCCATCGTCACGGGCGCCGGGTCCGGCATCGGGCTCGCCTGCGCGACGCGGCTGGCGCGCGACGGCCACAGCGTGATGGTCAACGACGTCGTGGGCGACCGCGCCGCCGAGGCCGCCGCCGCCATCGCGGCCGCGGGCGGGACCGCGCGGGCGCTCGGCGG
>CAXTDZ010000197.1:0-6242 GCA_964243035.1 uncultured Lichenihabitans sp. | reverse complement strand
CTCGACGCCCTGCCCGAGCCGCTGCGCGCCTGCCTGAAGCCCGCGGGGGAGGACGACCTCGCGCGGGCCGCCGCGGTGCTGTTCGAGGGCGACGGCGACGGGCTGCGCGCGACCCTCGGCGCGGTCGCGGCCCTGCCCGGCCCCGTGCGGCCGGTTTACGGGGTGTCGCGCGAGGGGCTGCTGTCCGGAGCCGAGTGTTTTCCGCTGGAGAACCTCGTCGCCGAGGTGGCGGTGTCCACCAACACGGCGGCGGCGGGCGGCAACGCGAGCCTGATGGGGATCGGCTGAGCCGCCCCCCTCACTCCGTCAGGCGCAGCGAGCCGATGCTGGTCGCGATCTGGTTGAAGGCCGCGATCAGGCCGGTGGAGTCGTTGGCCACGAAGGACTGCGACTGGCTGCTCGCGCAGGATTGCAGCAGGCTCAGGCCCTGCGCGTCGATGGGGTCCGAGGGGATGCTGAAGCCGATCGTGTAGACCGAGATGCCGGCGGCCTTGGCGTTGGTGCAGGCCAGCTTGGTCAGCGCATCGATGGCGTTGCGCTGGTCCGTGTCGGTCGCGTAGGCTTGGCCGGGTGGCAGGCGGCTGCTCGGGTTGCTGCCGTCCGCGTTGGTGAGGTAGCCCGATGGGAAGTACATCGTCCCGTTCGGGTTGTAGCCCCACAGCGGCGACCAGGTGTTGGTGCCGTCGGTCATCACCACCATGATCTTGTTGACCGTGCTCGTCCCGTAGGCCGCGCCGTCGGCGAACACGCTGTTGGGCGACAGCGTGCGCCAGCCCCACATGACGCCGTCGTGGATGTTGGTCGAGCCGGCCGCCGTCAGGCTGCTGATCAGGGTTTTCAGCACGGTCGTATTGCTGGTCAACCGCTGCAGCGGCTGGCTGACGCACTGGAAGTTCGGCCCGTTCGGCAGTCCGGCATAGCCGGAGCTGGTCGGCTGCGCACCCTTGGCCGCGACGTATTTGCACGCTTGGTTCTCGGCCGTGTTGAAGGTCGCGGTGGGGTTGGTGGACGAGGTCGGAGGTGTTGGGCAGCCCAGAACCCCGTTCGTGTCGTTGATGTAGCTGTTGGTGCTGTAATAGTTGGTCGTTACGCGGGTGTTCGGGTTGGTGACCTGGAAAGTGGAGTAGCTGGTCGTGCCGCTGCCCGGCTCGTCGGGCGCGAAGAACGGCACGTAGTACGAGTCCTTGTTGTTGCTGGTGGGTGCGCCGTCCTGAACGTCCAGGGGATAGGGCAGCGTGTCGAAGCAGCCGCCCCAGCCCCAGCCGGAGTTGACGAGCTTCAGCGCGTTGAAGATGTCGAGCCGGCTCTTGAACCCGGCGTTGGTGGCCGAGCCGTGGTCGACGTTGGTCCAGTGGTAGGACGATTGGCCCAGGGTGTCGACCCAGGGCGCCGTGGCGTAGAGGGTGGGGTCGACCTTCACGGCCGCCGCGAAGGGCACGATGGAGATGCGGCTGTCGGACGCGAAGGCGGGGTTGGTGTTGACGTAGTTAACGAAGTTCGTGGCGGCCGTCTGCACGGCCTGGATCTTGGTCTGCCCCCCGCTCGACTCCGCCATCGAGCCCGTGTTGTCGAGCACCAGCGCGATCTCGAACGTCTTCGGCATCGGCGTGCCGCACTGCGAGGTGGCGCTCACGGTCAGGGTCTTCTTGCCGATGACGCCGCTGAAGAAGGTCAGCACGCCCGCGTGGCTGGTCAGCAGCACCTTGCGGGGATTGGTGGTCAGGCTGACGGGGTCGACGGACAGGTTGTTGCCCGCCGGGACGTAGCCCGCCATCGTGGTCTGCGCCTGGAGCTGCATCACGGCCGCGGTGGTCGAGTTGGGCGTTTGGCACAGCGCCAGCGCGGTGGCGTCGTTGGCGGCCTGGAGCTTGACCTGGAGGCGCGTCGCCAGCCCGTAGTCGACCGCGGCGCCCGCGAAGGCGACCAGCGGCACGGCCGCGAGCGCGAAGATCGTCGCGATGTTGCCGCTCCGGGCCCGCAGGAAGCGCCGGAGCAGGGGGGCGGGGGACGGGATCGGCATGGGGCTGTTCCGGTTCGGCCTGGGGGCGGGCGCGGGGTCGGGGGTCACGAGGGGCACGGGGAGCCGCCCGGCAGCACGACCTCCAGGGTGGTGCTGTTGTAGGCGGAGCCCCCGCGCGTGGGCCAAGGGAAGCTGGTGGTCAGGGTGACGTAGCCGTTGAGCCCGTTGACGAGCTTGACGAGCGAGGCGCCGAACACCGGCTGGTAGGGCACGCTGACCTCGGCCAGCATGTAGCGGCCGCCCAGCACGTTGAACCCGGGCGGGATCGTGAGGTTGGAGGCCAGCCCCGTGCCGCGCGCCTGGCCGTTGGCGTTCGCCTGGCTGGAGCACACCCGGGGGTGGTTCAGGAGCAGCGCCTGGGCGTCGACGCCCAGCGCGCTCACCACGATCTTGACCTTGGAGCTGTCGAACGGGTTCATGACCGCCGCCGAGGAGGCGAGGATGTCGGTCATGACGCTCGACGTCATGGGATTCACGGTGTCGCCCTGGGACGTGAGGTCGGCGACCGTGCGGGCGAGGTGGGTGACCTGGCGCCAGGCGCTGACCGCGTGGGCCATCTCGGTGAGGCCCGCGTAGAGGGCCAGCATGGTGGGCAGCACCAGGGCGAACTCGACTGCCGAGGCGCCGGCCGCGTTCCGCCGGAAGCTGCGGGCGCCCGCCGCCGCGGGGGGCGTCAGCACGCCGAGGTCCCGTAGGGCTCGGTGCGGAACACGGTGGTCGCCTCCAGCAGCGCCGAGCCGTCGCTGAACCGGGACAGCCCCGCGTTGAGCAGGCCGAAGTACAGGGGGAACTTGGTCGCCGCGGTGGCGATCACGATGGCGCCGGGCGGCGCGCAGCTGTAGTGCGTGCCGAACACCGTCGACCACCCCTTGGTGCTGGGGTCGACGGCCTGGGGCGGCGCCGTGCCGGCGAAAGACGATTCCACCGTGACGTCGAGCTTGAGGTCCGCGCAGCTGAAGGCCGCGCTCTTGCCGGAGCCGCACATGGTGGCCTTGAGCGCGGTCAGCATCGAGGCCTGGTCGGTCGACCCGCTGTGCGCCGTCTGGAACTGGCCCGTGAGCAGCGACCGCGCGGCCCCCTGCAGGGCGAAGTCGAGGTTCTGCTGCGCCCACATCATGAAGGCGGTCTGCATGATGGCCCCGAGCAGGGCGAAGAACGGGGTGGCGACCAGGCCGAACTCCACCGCCGTCGCGCCGGAACAGCCGCGCAGGAACCCGATCGATGCAGCCCTCCACCTCACCCGCGTGGTCCTCGTCCTCAGGTCGGGACACGGGCATGGGCGCCGTCCGGACGGGCCCTGAGTAAGACGGAAAGGCTGTCGAAACCTTTATGCGATGCCGGACTTTCGGCGGGATCGCCCCGGCGCGGGGGCCGGGCGCTGGCGATGCCTAACGATTGCTTGCGGGCGGGGACGGCGCCCGGCCCACCACGGTCCAGAGCGGGTCGCCGCCGTGGTCGCGCGCGAGCGGCTGGGCCGTCTCGATCCCCTCGAAACCCGCCTCGCGCAGGCAGAGCGACACAAGCCGGGCCCGGTCGACCCCCTCCAGCGCGCCCCAGATCGCGACCGCCTTGGTGGGAAAGCAGCGGTCCGAGAAGGTGACGGCGAGCGGGCTTCCCGGCCCGAGCACGCGCGCGACCTCCCCCACCACGGCCGCGGGCCGCTGGAGGTACTGGACCGACACGCACACGGCGGCGCCGTCGAAGGACCCGTCCGCGAACGGCAGGCGGGGCTCGCGGTTGAGGTCCTGGACGACGTGTCCCGTCAGGCGCGGGTTGGCGGCGAGCTCCGCCTCGTTCAGGCCCAGGCCCACCACCGCGCGGTAGGCGACCTCGGGCGGCAGGTGGCTGATCCAGCTCGACATCAGGTCCAGGATCGCGCCGCCGGGGGGCAGGACGCGGCGGTACAGGTCGGTGACGGCCTCGATCGCCCGCGCGTCGATGTGGGCTACGAAGCGCGCTTGCGCGTAGAACAGCCCGTCGGGGCTGGGGTCGGCCTTGTCGAAGGCGCGCGGGGGAAGGTCGGCGAGGGTGGGCATGGCGGCTGAGGTGGCGCCCCTCCTCGCCGGGGTCCACGGCCCTGCGACGATGCCGCACCCCGGAGAGCCGGCGAGGGAGTCCTGCTAAGCAGGTTTTGCCGAACCTGCTTACACGTTGAAGTCATCTAGCCGCGCGAGGCTGCTTAGGACTGGCAGTCCTTGACCACGCGCTCCAGCGCCTGCGCCAGCCCGGACAGCGAGTAGCTGTCTGTGGCGGTGCCGCCCTTGACCAGCGTCCCCTTCACGACGAGCTTGCCGCCGTGCTTCATGGCGTCGAGGAAGCGGGTCTCGTCGGCCGCGTTCTTCATCCAGGCGTTCTGGCCCTTGGACACGAGGTCGAAGCTCGCCGAGCCGACCTCGGCCTTGGCCAGCGCCGCGCCGTCCTTGAGCGGCACGCCCATGATCACCGACACCTCGTTGCGGACGCCTTCGGCCGGGCGGTTCGAGATGAACACGTAGGCCTGGCTCTTCTTCAGGCTCGCGGGCACCCGGTCCTTGGGTTGGGCCAGCGCGTAGCAGATCTTGCTCTTGCCCTGGGTGGCATAGGCGCCCCAGTCGCCGTAGTTGCCCACGAGCACGGGCTTGGCCGGAGCCGCGGCGTCGGGCTTGGCGGCGGCGGAGGTGCCGGCGGCCGGGTGACGACGATAGGAGCGCGCCTGCGCGAGGCAGGGGGCAAGCAGCAGCGCCGCGGCGATCAAGGCCGCCGCGCACCTCGGACCCGTGGCTGTCGAGCGGATCATGACGGTTTCAAACTCCATGGCGCGCCTGTCGCGACCGCGGTGCTTAGCACGCACCACCTTAACGATTCTGAAACCAAAGCCCGAGGATGGCGGCGAAAATCGGACGGCCCGCCGGGCGGGGCGGCGCGCTCCGCCCGGGTTCCCCTTGCCCGGGCGGCCGCGCCTCCCCACACCTACCCGCACTGACCGAACCCGCCCGACACCCGGAACGATGGATCAGCTCATGCTCGGAACGCGCGCACTCGGTCAACAGGGCCTGCGGGTGTCCGCGCAGGGCCTCGGCTGCATGGGCATGAGCCAGTCCTACGGCACGGGCGACGACGCCGAGTCGATCGCCACGGTCCACCGCGCGCTCGACCTCGGCGTCACCTTCCTCGACACCGCGGAAGTCTACGGCCCCTTCACCAACGAGGAGCTGCTGGGCCGCGCCCTGAAGGGCCGTCGCGACGACGCCGTGATCGCGACCAAGTTCGGCTTCCGCATCGGGAACGGCACGGTGACGGGCACCGACAGCCGGCCCGAACACGTCCGCGACGTCGTGGAGGCCTCCCTGCGGCGGCTCGCCACCGACCGCATCGACCTGCTCTACCAGCACCGCGTCGACCCCGCCGTGCCGGTGGAGGACGTGGCGGGCGCGGTGGGCGACCTGGTGCGGGCCGGCAAGGTCCGCTTCTTCGGCCTGTCGGAGGCGGGCGCCGCGACGATCCGCCGGGCCCACGCCACCCATCCCGTCACGGCCCTGCAGAGCGAGTACTCGCTGTGGGAGCGCAACCTGGAGGTCGAGATCATCCCGCTCCTGCGCGAGCTCGGCATCGGCCTCGTCCCCTTCAGCCCGCTCGGCCGCGGCTTCCTGACCGGCACAGCCAGGCGCGCCGAGGACTATCCGGAGGGCGACTACCGCCGCACCGACCCGCGCTTCCAGGGCGGGAACTTCGACGCCAACACCCGGGCGGCCGAGATCCTCCGCGCCGTGGCGGCGGGACTGGGCGCGAAGCCGGGCCAGGTCGCGCTGGCTTGGCTGCTCGCCAAGGGCGGGGACGTGGTGCCGATCCCCGGCACCAAGCGGCGCCCCTACCTGGAGGAGAACGTGGCGGCCGACGCCATCCGGCTCGACGCGGACGCGATGGCGCGGCTGGACGGGGCCCTGCGCCCCGAAACCGTGGCGGGCCCGCGCTACGGCGAGCGGCAGATGGCGATGATCGACCGCTGACCCGCACGGGACGGCGGGTCGCCTTTCACGGGGCGTTAGAAATTTCCCGCTTAAGTTGCAAGATGCCGCGGTTCGCGGCCCATTTTCATCACGACCGACATCCCAGACATGATTGCCGCCATCCTGCTCGCCATGCCCATCGCCCTGTTCGCCCTGCTGCTGGCGGGGAACTCCGATTGAGCGTCCCGTCTTCCTGCGGGCCGGTGACGGGGTTGGGCGGGGCTCAGTCTTTTGCG
>CAXTDZ010000196.1:0-6266 GCA_964243035.1 uncultured Lichenihabitans sp. | reverse complement strand
CCGCAGCGCCTCGACGCGGGCGGGCTCGACCGCCGCGGCCGCGAAGGCGCGCGTGTCGACCCCCGCGGGCGCCACCCGCAGGCGGTCGCGCGCCGACGGGAAGGCGTCGGCCGCGCGTTCGGCCGCGTGATGGGAGGGCACAATCACCACGTCGCCCCGCGCCAGCACGGAGTCGTAGTGGTGGGCGACCGACTGCCGCCCCGCCGCGCGCGCCCCGAAGCTCGTCACCAGCGGCGTTCCGGTGATCTGGGTGGCGCCCAGCGCCACCCAGGCCGGCCCTTGCGCGTGCGCGTGGACCACCGCGGGGCGCTCGGCGCGGATCAGGTCGCGCAGCTTGCGGACGTTGTTGGCCATGGCGAGCGGGTTGCGGGTGTCGGCGGGGAAGGGCGCCCAAACGCCGCCGCGCGCCTGCAGCTCGCTCACCAGCGCGCCGCCGGTGCTGGCCACCACGGCCCGGGCGCCCGCCTCCGTCAGCGCGCCCGCGACCTCCACCACCCCCGCGCCGGCCGCATCCGCTTCCAGGGCGGGAATGATCTGTAACACCGTCAGTCCCGCGAGCCGGGACGGCTGCGCGGTCGGGAAGGGGAAGGCGAGGCCGTGCTGCATCAGACCCGACGGGTTCCTTGAGGACGGCGCGAACGGGTAAGCTTACCCGTCCGTCTCGCGCTCATGTAAGGGCCCAAGGATGAACGAACCCGAATCATTCATGCTTACCGTTTCCTCACCGGACGGGCCGCCGCGCCGGCTCGCCGTGCTGCGCCGCGCCGCGCGGGACGCGTCCCGCCCCGCGGTCGCGTGGCTCGGCGGCTTCATGTCCACCATGCAGTCCGGCAAGGCGCAGGCGCTCGACGCCTGGGCCGCGCAGGCGGGGCGCGGCTTCCTGCGCTTCGATTATTCCGGGCACGGCGCCTCCGACGGGCTGTTCACGGACGGCACGATCGGCCGGTGGCTGGCCGACGCGCTCCACGTCCTGCGCGAGGCGGGCGCCGGCCCCACCGTGCTGGTGGGGTCGTCGATGGGCGGCTGGCTGGCGCTGCTCGCGGCCCGCGCGCTCGCGGAGGCGGGCGAGGCCGCGCGGGTCGCGGGCCTCGTCCTGATCGCCCCCGCGGTGGACTTCACCGAGCGGCTGATCTGGGACCGGCTGCCCCCCGACGTCCGCGCTCAGCTCCTGCGGGACGGGATATGGCACCGCCCCTCGCCGCACCCGGACGGCCCGCCGCCGATCACCCGCGCCCTGATCGAGGACGGTCGGCGGCACCTCATGCTGGACGGGCCCGTCCGGGCCCACGGCCCCGTCCACATCCTGCAGGGCATGAAGGACGAGGACGTGCCCTGGAGCCACGCCATGACGCTGCTTGAGCACCTCGGCGACGACCCCGCGAGCCTGACGCTCGTCAAGGACGGCGACCACCGCCTGTCGCGCCCGGAGGACCTGGCCCGGCTGATCGCTGCCGTCGAGGCCATCGCCTGACCCCGCCGCGCCCCGCGGCCCGGAGCGGGGGGCGCGCGCCGGGCGCGGCATGTCACGACCCGCTGTCACGCGCCGGAGCCGGCTCGCGGGTTAGGGTCACGTCGATAAGGGAGGCACCATGCGGGGACGGATGATGGGCGCGGCCGTGGCCGCGCTGCTGGGGGCGCCGCAGGCCCGGGCGCAGACGACGCCGCCCACCGCGGCGCCGCCCTCTGGACAGGCGCTGTTCAAGCGGCAGTGCTCGACCTGCCACACCGTGAACGCGTCCGACCCGCAGCGGCAGGGGCCGACGCTCGCGGGCGTGGTCGGCCGCAAGGCGGGAAGCGTCGCGGGCTACGACTACTCGGCGGGCTTCGCCAAGGCGGACTGGACCTGGGACGAGACCCGCCTCGACGCTTGGCTCACCAACCCGCAGGCCGTGATCCCGGGCGCCGTGATGCCCTACCGGCAGGGCAAGGCGGCCATCCGGTCGACGATCATCGACTACCTCAAGGGCCTGCACTGACGCTGAGGCGCGTCCATCCCATCTGCCGGCGCGCCTTGCCTGGAGGTCGCGGACCCGAGCGCGGCGGCGGGACTGGGCTCGAATTGTCGCGCCGGCCGCGTTGAGGAGCGTGGGCCGGCAGCCTGATCGGCGGCGGCCAGGAGTGGGGCCGCGCAAGGGTCCCCTGCGAAGCATCCGGCGGTCCGCAACACGTGGATCAAACACGAGCAGCGCAGGAGCGAGGCGAGGTTGTTGAGGGCACCGTGGTGCTCCAGAACCCCGTCGTGCAGGCGCGTCACGACCTTGGCGAGGCTCGTCCCCTCGCGCGCCGCCATCTGCTCCAAAATAGTCCAGAACACGTTTTCCAAGCGGATCGACGTGCAGTGGCCGCCGATCCGCAACGACTTTGTTTCGGCTTCGTCGTTGTTCTGTGGCTGATGCGCGAACATGCTGCCATCTCGAAAGCTTCGTTTGGTGGACTTCCAAGCTCGCCCTGACGCGCGCGCGGTCGCGTCAACCAACCGGAACGCTCCGCGGGGCGGATGTGCTGGCCCCGCCCCTGCTCATCCCGGCGCGTCGCGAGAACAGCCTTGCAACGAACCTGGCCGTTGGCTACATGGTGGCCACCGACACCGTCGGTTCCACCGTCCGGTAGATCAAGCGAGAGTGGGCCCCTGCCGGACCCGCTCCTTTTCGTTGTTCGCCTGCCCCCGGGCACGCCCCGACCGCACGAGTTCGCGACGCCTTGGTTCACGACCCCGCATCCAGCGCAGCCGCGCAGCCCGAGCCTACCGCGCCCCCCGCGCTCGACGAGCCGCGCCTGTTCACCGAAACGGGCCCCGCGGCGCGCGTCGCCCACGCGGTCTCGCCCGCGCTGGCCGACCTCGGCCTGCGGCTCGTGCGCGTGAAACTGTCGAGCGGCCCCAACGCCACGGTGCAGATCATGGCCGAACGGCCCGACGGCACCATGACCATCGACGACTGCGAGGCCGCCAGCAAGGCGCTGTCGCCCGTGCTCGACCTCGACGACCCCGTGTCGGGCGCCTACCGGTTGGAGATCTCCTCGCCGGGGATCGACCGGCCGCTCGTGCGCGTGTCGGACGTCCGGCGCGCCTTCGGCCACGAGGCCAAGCTGGAGTTGGGAGCGCCCATCGACGGCCGCCGGCGCTTCCGCGGGCTGATCGGCGTCGTGGAAGGCGAGGCGGTCACGCTGACGCGGCTCGACGCGCGCTCGGACGAGCCCACCAACGTCACGCTCCCCCTGCGGGACCTGGAGGACGCGCGCCTGGTGCTGACCGACGCGCTGATCCGCGAGTCGCTGCGGGCGGGCAAGCGCGCCGCGGAGGCCGAGGAGGACGGCGTCGAGGCGCCCGAGCCCGACGCGCCCGCCCCCGTGGCGCGCGGCCCCGGCCGCTTCGCCAACCGCAACAAGTCCAAGCCCGTGGTGCCGGCCGGCTCAAAGCCGCTCCGGCGCCGCTGAACCGCCGCAAGCGCCCGCTAGTTTCCCCTTTGGTTCCGGAGTGCCCCAGCCATGGCCGTGAGCGCCAACCGCCTCGAACTGCTGCAGATCGCCGACGCGGTCGCGCGCGAGAAGTCCATCGACCGCCAGATCGTGCTGGCCTCGATGGAGGACGCGATCCAGAAGGCCGCGCGCTCGCGCTACGGCCAGGAAACCGAGGTCCGCGCCGAGATCAACCCGAAGACGGGCGAGATCCGCTTCTCCCGCCTGCTGCTGGTGGTGGACGAGGTCGAGAACGACGCCATCCACATCACGCTGGACGACGCGCGCCGCCGCAACCCGGCCGCCCAGGTGGGCGACTGGATCTCCGAGTCGCTGCCGCCCTTCGACTTCGGCCGCATCGCGGCGCAGTCCGCCAAGCAGGTGATCGTCCAGAAGGTGCGCGAGGCCGAGCGCGACCGGCAGTACGACGAGTACAAGGACCGCATCGGCGACATCGTCAACGGCATCGTCAAGCGCGTCGAATACGGCAACGTGGTGATCGACCTCGGCCGGGGCGAGGCCATCGTGCGCCGCGACGAGCTGATCCCCCGCGAGCTGTTCCGCCCCGGCGACCGCATCCGCGCCTACGTGTTCGACGTCCGCCGCGAGCCGCGGGGCCCGCAGATCTTCCTGTCGCGCACCCACCCGCAGTTCACGGCCAAGCTGTTCATGCAGGAGGTGCCCGAGATCTACGACGGCATCATCGAGATCAAGGCGGTGGCGCGCGACCCGGGCTCCCGCGCCAAGATCGGCGTGATCTCGCGCGACTCGTCCATCGACCCCGTGGGGGCCTGCGTGGGCATGCGCGGCTCGCGCGTGCAGGCGGTGGTGAACGAGCTCCAGGGCGAGAAGATCGACATCATCCCGTGGTCGGCGGACGCCGCCACCTTCATCGTCAACGCCCTGCAGCCCGCCGAGGTCGTCAAGGTGGTGCTCGACGAGGATTCCTCGCGCATCGAGGTGGTGGTGCCCGACGAGCAGCTCTCGCTGGCCATCGGCCGTCGGGGCCAGAACGTCCGGCTCGCCTCCCAGCTCACCGGCTGGGACATCGACATCCTGACGGAGGCCGAGGAGTCCGAGCGGCGGCAGAAGGAGTTCGTGTCGCGCACCAACCTGTTCATGGAGGCCTTGGACGTGGACGAGGTGGTGGGCCAGCTGCTCGCCTCCGAGGGCTTCCGGTCGGTGGAGGAGATCGCCTTCGTGGAGCCCGCCGAGGTCAGCGGCATCGAGGGTTTTGACGAGGACACCGCGGCCGAGATCCAGGCCCGCGCCCAGGACCACCTGGCCCGCATCGAGGCGGAGTTCGACGCCCAGCGCGTGGCGCTCGGCGTCGAGGACGCCTTGAAGGGGGTCAACGGGCTCACCACGCCCATGCTGGTCAAGCTCGGCGAGAACGACGTCAGAAGCGTCGAGGACTTCGCGGGCTGCGCGACCGACGACCTGATCGGCTGGACGGAGCGCAAGGACACGGGCGAAACCACCCGTCACGCGGGCTACCTGGACGGGTTCGATCTCTCCAAGGAGGACGCGGAGGCGATGATCATGGACGCCCGCGTGCTGGCCGGCTGGGTCGAGCCGCAGGCCGAGGTCGAGGCGGGCGAGGACGACGCCGTCGAAACCGCGGAGGCGCAGGCCTGACGGACCCCGACCACGCCGACGCGACGGACGCGGGCCTCCCCGACGAGAAGGGCCCGGAGCGGACCTGCGTCGTGACCCGGCGGAAGGGGCCGCCCGCCGGCATGATCCGCTTCGTGGTGGGTCCCGACGACGCCGTGTGCCCGGACATTCGCGCCCGGCTGCCCG
This sequence comes from uncultured Lichenihabitans sp., assembly GCA_964243035.1. GTDB lineage: Bacteria > Pseudomonadota > Alphaproteobacteria > Rhizobiales > Beijerinckiaceae > Lichenihabitans. The sequence goes on along the minus strand of CAXTDZ010000196.1, from coordinate 1,007 downwards.
GGCGGGGGGCCTGGGTGGAGGCCACCAAGGAAACCGTTCGGCTCGCCGTGAAGCGGCGCAGCTTCCCGCGCGCCTTCAGGCGGGACTGCGCCGCGGTGGGGGAGCTGGCGGACCGGGTCGACGCCCTGCTGGAGCTGGACTGCCTCCAGGCGCTGGGCTTCGCCAACAAGGCCGGGCAGGTCGTCTGCGGGAACGCCAAGGTGGAAGCGGCGCTGGGGGCGGGGGGCGTGCGGGCGCTGCTGCACGCCACGGAGGCGAGCCCGGACGGGATCAGGAAACTCGCCGCGGCGGCGCGGCGCAACGGCGACGGCCCGCTTCCGTCTCCGGTGCAAATCTTTTCGGTGGACCAATTGGATTTGGCGTTGGGCCGCTCACATGTGATACACGCGGCGCTCCTCGCGGGTGGGGCGAGCGACGCCTTCCTCGCGCGCGCGGCGCGGCTCGAACGCTACCGGGCCGTGCAGGGCGTTGAGACGGGTTTGGCGCCTCGGTTCGACGCCGCGGCGGGCGAGCCTTGACAAGCCTCGACGATGGTGACGCAACACCGCGCGGCCGCTCGGGGTTGACGCGGCATAGCGGTTGAAGGGAACGGGGCGCGAGCCCCATGGGACGAACGACGCATGAGTGAACCGAACAACGCTGGCGAGAAGACCCTGTCCGTGGCTCCGACGAAGACCTTGTCGCTGAAGCGTCCGGCGGACCAGGGTACGGTTCGCCAAAGCTTCTCCCACGGCCGCTCCAAGCAGGTCGTGGTCGAGAAGGTGAAGCGTCGCGTCGCAGGTCCCGGCGAGGCCCCCGGGCGCGAGCCCGCCCCCGCGCCGCAGCCCGCGTCCCGCGACGCCGCTCCGGCTCCTCGGGCGCCGACCGCGCGCGAGATGCAGGTCCGCGAAGCCCTTCGCGAGTCGCAGCTCCGCGACGCCCAGGCGGCCCGCGAGGCCCAGGCGCGGGTCGCGGCCGAGCAGGCCCGCCAGCGGCAGGAGGCCGACAAGGCGGCCGCGGCGCAGGCC
>CAXTDZ010000195.1:0-6319 GCA_964243035.1 uncultured Lichenihabitans sp. | reverse complement strand
GGGAAGTTGTAGTGGAGCAGGAAGCGCTCCTTGTAGGTGCCTTCCAGCGCGTCGATGAACTGCTCGTCCTCGCCGGTGCCGAGCGTCGCCACCACGAGGGCCTGCGTTTCGCCCCGGGTGAACAGCGCCGAGCCGTGCGCGCGGGGCAGCAGCCCCACCTCGGCCTGGATGGGCCGCACCGTCTTCAGGTCCCGCCCGTCGATGCGGGTGCCGTGGTCCAGGATGTTCCAGCGGACCACCTTGGCCTGGACGTCGTGGAAGGCCTCGTTGACCTGCTCCTTGGTGAAGCGGGCCTGGCCCTCGGCGGGCAGCAGCGCGGCGGCCGCCTTGCCGCGGGCGGCGTCAACCGCCTTGTAGCGCTCCGCCTTGGCGGTGATCGCGTAGGCCGCGCGCAGGTCCGCCTCGACGATGTCGAGCACGGCCTTCTCGGCCTCCGACTTGTCCGGGACCGCGAGGTCGCGCGGCTCCTTGGCGGCGCGCTCGGCCAGCCGGATGATGGCGTCGAGCACGGGCTGGAAGCCGCGGTGGCCGGTCATCACGGCCTGGAGCATGATGTCCTCGGACAGCTCCTTGGCCTCCGACTCGACCATCAGCACCGCGTCGCCCGTGCCCGCCACCACGAGGTCGAGCGACGACGTCTTCATCTCCTCGATGGTCGGGTTGAGCTTGACCTCGCCGCCGATGAGGCCGACCCGCGCGGCGCCCACCGGCCCCATGAACGGGATGCCCGACAGCGTCAGCGCCGCCGAGGTCGCGACCATCGCGAGCACGTCGGGGTCGTTCTCCATGTCGTGGGCGAGCACCGTCACGACCACCTGGGTGTCGTTGCGGTAGCCGTCGGGGAACAGCGGGCGGATCGGCCGGTCGATCAGCCGCGACACCAGCGTCTCCTTCTCGCTCGGACGGCCTTCGCGCTTGAAGTAGCCGCCCGGGATGCGGCCCGCCGCGAAGGCCTTCTCCTGGTAGTTCACGGTGAGCGGGAAGAAGTCCTGCCCCGCCTTGGGCGCCTTGGCGGAGACCACGGTGGCGAGCAGGGTGGTTTCCCCGTAGCTGGCCATCACGGCGCCGTCGGCCTGGCGGGCCACCTTGCCGGTTTCGAGCACGAGCTTGCGCCCGGCCCAGTCGATTTCCTCGCGTACGATGTCGAACATGGGTCGTCCTTGGGTCGGCGGACGCCGGTCTCGGAAGGTGGCCACGGGCAGAACGGCGAGGGGCTGCCGCGCGTCGGGCAGCGCCTGGCGATCCTGCCATGGCCTCGCTGGCGTCCATGGTGTCGCGGGAGGCCGCGGGTCGCGGCTCCGTTCGGAAGGGCGGGCGCCGGGGAAGGCGTCCGCCCGTGGGCGTGAGGGCGCCGCGGGCGGGCCGCGCTAGCGGCGGATGCCGAGCCGCTCGATGATGGCGCGGTAGCGCGCCTCGTCCTTCTTCTTGACGTAGTCGAGGAGCGAGCGGCGGGTCGAGACCATCTTGAGCAGGCCGCGGCGGGAGTGGTTGTCCTTGACGTGGCTCTTGAAGTGGTCGGTCAGGTTGCTGATCCGCTCCGTCAGGATGGCGATCTGCACCTCGGGCGAGCCCGTGTCGCCCTGCTTGGTGGCGTGTTCCTGCATGAGCGCGGTCTTGCGCTCGGCCGTGATCGACATCGGGATCCTTTCGGTTGGCTCGCGTCGGGCCGGCGCCCGCCGCAGGAAGCTTCGCCGCGGTGGTCGGGCCGGGATGTCGTCCAGCGGGCCGCAACGGCGAAAGGCACGGGCCGGGACGGCCGCGCGCTTGACCAGGGCGCCTAGCACGGTTGAACGGGTCGCGCCACGGTTTTCTCGCCGCGTGCCACCGGAACGACTCTGCCGAACGGGTCGGGCCCGCGATCTCAGAAGAGGGCCGGGCCTGAGAAGCGGAGCGTCCGCTCGCTCCGGAGGCACTGGCTTGGATCGCAGGGCATCTGCTCCTGCCGAAGAACGATGCCGTCGCGATCACGGCGAGCCGCTTGCCACGGGGTAGGCCGGGGCGGGCCTGCCGCGGTCCGCTCCTCAGCCCAGGCCGTCGAACAGCAGATCGCGGTGCAGGGTACGACGAGGAGGCGCATGTCGCGAGACCGAAGTCATGTCAGGTGCTCCACCCTGGCCCGGCTCGGTTGTCGTGGCGAGGCTGTCGCGTTCGAGAACGACCGGGGCTTACGCCCTGCGTCGGGACCCAGGTCAGGCGACGGCCGAGAGCGGCGTCGCGACGTCTTCCAGCGAGCGCCGCTCGGCCCGCACCGCGTAGAGCGCCGCCACCACCGCGGCCCCGATCATCAGCGCGGCCCCGAACGCGTAGCCGTAAAACACGCTCTGGCGCGAGCCGCTCGCGATGAGCTTGCCGAAGATGAGCGGGGCCGCGACCCCGCCCAGGCCCGTTCCCACCGCGTAGAAGGCCGCGATCGCGATGGCGCGGATCTCCAGCGGGAAGGTCTCGCTGACCGTCAGGTAGGCGGCGCTGGCGGCCGGCGAGGCCACGAAGAAGATCACCATCCAGGCGATCGTCTGCGTGGACGCGGTCAGCGCGCCCTGAAGGAACAGCACGCCCGCGATCAGCAGCAGCACGCCCGACAGCGCGTAGGTCGCGGTCAGCATCGTCCTGCGGCCGAGGCTGTCGAACAGCGGCCCAAGCACCACCGGCCCCAGGAAGTTGCCCACCGCGAAGGGCAGGATGTACCAGCCGATCGCGTCGTTCCTGACGCCGTAGAACTGCGTGAGAACAAGGGCGTAGGTGAAGAAGATCGCGTTGTAGAAGAAGGCCTGCGCCCCCATCAGCGCCAGCCCCACCGCGGTGCGGCTGCGGTAGGTGACGAACAGCGTGGTCCACACCTCGGCCATGGGGGTGTGGTCGCGCGTGCGGATCGCGGCCTGCGCGCCGGGCGGGACGTCGGGCAGCGCGCCCACGTCCCTGGCCACGCGCTCCTCGATCCCGGCCACCACGGCTTCCGCCTTGTCCGTGAAGCCGTGCGTCACGAGCCAGCGCGGGCTCTCGGGGATCCAGGCCCGCATGAACAGCACCACCAGCCCGATGGCAGCCCCGATCAGGAAGCAGGCGCGCCAGCCCAGGTCGACGGCGAGCACGCCGGGGTCCAGCAGCACGATGGACGCGCCCGCGCCGAGCACGGCCCCGACCCAGAAGCTGCCGTTGATGACGAGGTCGGTCACGCCGCGGTAGCGGGCCGGCACGAACTCCTGGATCGTGGAGTTGATGGCCGTGTACTCGCCCCCGATCCCCGCCCCCGTCAGGAAGCGGAACAGGAAGAAGGTCGCGGTGCTCCAGCTCAGGCCGGTCAGCGCGGTGGCGGTCAGGTAGGTCGCGAGCGTGATGAAGAACAGCTTCTTGCGCCCGAGCCGGTCGGTGAGCCAGCCGAAGAACAGTGCGCCCAGCACCGCGCCCGCGAGGTAGGCGGTGCCCGCGAGCCCGACCTCGCCGTCGTCCATGTGCAGGGCCGGGCTGGTTTTCAGCGCGCCAGCCACCGACCCCGCGAGCGTGACCTCAAGACCGTCCAGGATCCAGGTGATGCCGAGCGCCACCACCACGAGCCAGTGGAAGCCGCTCCAGGGCAGCCGTTCGAGCCGGGCCGCCACCGTGCTCGACACCACCGTCCCGACCTGCTGCGCGCTCCCGCCGTTCGCTGCCGCCATCGCATCCCCTCCCACCGTCGTTGGGGGCATGTTGTCGGGCGGCCCCGCCCCCGGTCAAGTCACGGCGCGTAGCCCCGACCCGTCGGGCTCGACTTCGCGGTAGAAGCAGGACGGCCGGCCGGTATGGCAGCAGCCCCCGTCGCCGCCGACCTCGACCAGGAGCAGCAGCGCGTCCTGGTCGCAATCGGTCCGCATGGCCACGAGGCGCTGCACCTGGCCCGAGGTGTCGCCCTTGCGCCACAGCGTTCCCCGCGACCGCGACCAGTAGTGGACGACCCGCGTCCGCAGCGTCTCGCGCAGGGCGGGCGCGTTCATGTGCGCCACCATCAGCACCGCGCCGGTCGCGGCCTCGGTCGTCACGCAGGTAATCAGCCCGGCGGCGTCGAAGCGGGGCGTGAAGGCGCGGCCCTCTTCGAGCGCCGCCTTGTCGCCGGGCGGCGGGAAGCCGGTCTCGCTCATTCCCCGGCGCGCAGCAGCGTCATGAAGCGCGCCTGCTCGGTCGCGTCGTCCGCGAACACGCCCGTGAAGCGCGTCGTGAGCGTCCTGGCCCCGGTCTTGGCGACCCCGCGCATGGCCATGCACAGGTGCTCGGCTTCCAGCATCACGGCGAGCCCGCGCGGCTTCAGCGCGGTCTCGATCGCGTCCGCGATCTGCGCCGTCAGGGCTTCCTGGGTTTGCAGCCGCCGCGCGAAGACGTCCACCACGCGGGCGAGCTTGGACAAGCCCACCGCGCCCGCGCTCGGGTAGTAGGCCACGTGCGCGCGGCCCATGAAGGGGATGACGTGGTGCTCGCAGTGCGACGCGAAGGGGATGTCGCGCACCAGCACCATGTCCGTGTAGCCGCTCACGTCCTCGAACACCCGGGCGAGCTCGGCCGCGGCGTCCTGCCCGTAGCCCGCGAACAGTTCCTCGTAGGCGCGCACCATCCGGCGCGGGGTGTCGCGCAGGCCCTCGCGGGTGGGGTCGTCGCCCGCCCAGCGCAGCAGCACCTCGACCGCGGCCTCGGCTTCGGCCCGGGTCGGGCGCTTCACGTCCGGGTGCGTCGCGGCGAGGGGGCGGACGGTGGTCAGCGGACGCATGCATCAGGTCCTTCGGCGCGAACCCCCGCGCCGGTCGGGGCGCCCCGTGAGCAAGGGGCGCGGCGGCGCCTATATAGGGAGAAACGATCCCGTCTCACAGCGCCGCGGCCCGCGAAGGTCCCCCATGCTCAACGACGTCTACAACACGCGCATCCTGGAACTCGCGGCCGACATCCCGCGGCTGGGCCGCCTGCCCGCGCCGGACGCCACCGCCACCGCCCACTCGCGGTTGTGCGGCTCCACCGTGACGGTGGACCTCGCGATGCGCGACGGCGTCGTGACGGACTTCGCCCACGACGTGAAGGCCTGCGCGCTGGGCCAGGCCTCGTCCTCCATCATGGCGCGCCACGTGGTCGGCAAGCGGGCTGCCGACCTCCGGGCCGTGCGCGACGCGGTGCGGCGGATGCTCAAGGAGAACGGCCCGCCCCCCGGCGGCGACTGGGCCGAGGCCGCGGTGCTGGAGCCCGTGCGCGACTTCAAGGCCCGCCACGCCTCGACGCTGCTCACCTTCGACGCGGTGGTGGACGCGCTGGGGCAGATCGAGGCGCGCGGCGCCCCGTGAGGGCCAGGCCCCTCCGGCTCGCGGCCCACGGCGCGATCCGCGCCTACCAGCTCACCCTGTCGGGCGTGGTGGGGCGGCAGTGCCGTTACCTGCCGACCTGTTCGGACTACGCGGACGAGGCCATCGCGCGCCACGGGCTCTGGTGCGGGGGCTGGATGGGGCTGTCGCGCGTCTGCCGCTGCCACCCCTGGGGGGACGACGGGTTCGACCCCGTGCCGGACGCGCCGCCCGCGGAGGGGCGCTGGTTCGCGCCCTGGCGGTACGGGTCTTGGGGGAGCAGGCCCGCGCGGTGAGGGCGGCTCTCACGAGCGCGCCAGCGCTTCCGCGGTGGCGGCGTAGAGGCGCAGGCGGGCGTCGTCGGGCAGGGACTTGAGCACGTCGAGATAGGTCCGCGCGTTGGCGCAGAGTTTCGCGTCGGGCAGGGGCGGGTCGACCGCCTTGCCGTCGAGCAGGGCGCCGATCTCGTCGGGCGACAGCCCCCGGCCGGACAGGCCCACCTCCAGGGCCCTGAAGTCGTCGGGCGTGGGGGCGCCGCGCTCGGCCTTGACGCCGCGCCCTTCGGCGGTGGCCGCGATGGTGGCCAGGGCCGCCTCCGCCTCCAGGTCGCGGTGGGTGGCGGCGAAGTCCGCGTATTCCGGGCTGGTGGCGCCGAACAGGAAGTCGGCGCACACCCGCGGGTCGCCCTGCGCGAGGGCGGCCAGCAGATCGGCCTTGGTGGTGAACAGGGCGCCGAGCGCCCCCGGGCTCGCGTGGGCCGCGAGCACCCCCATGCCTTGGCGCAGGTCGCGCAACGCGCCCGCGAGCAGGTCGTCGGGGCTCGTCATCTCGCCCGAACGGGCCAGCCTGTCGGCCGCGGTGCCCAGGCTCCGGTCCGCCACGGCCGGGAACTCCCGGCGCAGCGCCTCGAAGGCGCGCCGGAGGTCGGGCGCGGTCCGCAGCGCCGTTTCGACCGCCATCCGGGCCACCTCCGGCGTCAGGGGCGCGGGCGGCGCCAGCTTCGCGGGGCGCGCCGGCTGCGGCAGCGT
>CAXTDZ010000194.1:0-6371 GCA_964243035.1 uncultured Lichenihabitans sp. | reverse complement strand
ACCTCGGCGCCGCGCCAGCCGTAGATCGACTGGTCGTCGTCGCCCACGCAGCAGAGGTTGGGCTTGCCCTGCGCGAGCAGGCGCAGCCACAGGTACTGGACCGTGTTGGTGTCCTGGTACTCGTCCACCAGCGTGTAGCGGAAGCGGTCGTGGTACTGCGCCAGCACGTCCGGCCGCTCGCGGAACAGCCGCACGGCCTCGACCAGCAGGTCGCCGAAGTCGGTGGCGTTGAGCGTCTTGAGGCGCGCCTGGTAGGCCGCGTAGAGCGCCTGCCCCTTGCCGTTGGCGAAGGCGGCGGCCTCGCCCGCCGGCACCTCCGCGGGCGTCAGGCCGCGGTTCTTCCAGCCGTCGATCTGGAAGGCGAGCGCGCGGGCGGGCCAGCGCTTGTCGTCGACGTTCTCGGCCTGGAGCACCTGCTTGAGCAGGCGGATCTGGTCGTCGGTGTCGAGGATGGTGAAGTTGGCCTTGAGGCCGACCAGCTCCGCGTGCCGCCGCAGGATCTTGGTGGAGATCGCGTGGAAGGTGCCGAGCCACCCCATGCCCTCGGCCGCGGGGCCGATCAGGGCGCCCACGCGCTCCTTCATCTCGCGCGCGGCCTTGTTGGTGAAGGTCACGGCCAAGATGGTTTGGGGGCGGGCGCGGCCGGTCGACAGGATGTGGGCGATGCGCGTGGTGAGCACGCGCGTCTTGCCGGTGCCCGCGCCCGCCAGCACGAGCACGGGGCCGTCCAGCGTCTCAACGGCCGCGCGCTGCTCGGGGTTGAGGCCCGCGAGGTAGTTGCCGACGGGCGGCCGGAGGCTTGCCAGCGCCCGCGCCGCGATGCCGCCTCCGCTCGACTCGGGCCGCTCGGGCAGGGGGTCGGACAAGCTCGGATCTCCGGTCGGTCGCGCGGAACGAACCGCGAATGTCGCGACCAAGATGGGTGACCGGACGGCCGATGTCGAGTTCGGGCGGGTCGGGTGCCCTTCCCCCGCTCGCGCGGGAGAGGGCTTCGTCGTCGCTTGAACCGCGCGTCCGCCTCAGTTGCAGACGCGGCGGGTGACGCGGGCCGTGCCCATCATGCCCCGACGGGTCGTCGTCACCGTCCGGCAGCCGTGCCCGAAAATGCCGCGGTGAACCACCACGCGCTTGGTTATGACCACCGCCTCGGCGGGCGCGACCATGGCGGGAACGAGGCTCGCGGTGGCGAGAAGGACGGCGGTGGCGGCAAACAGCTTCTTCATGTCGCGTTTCCTTGTGGCTTCGCGGACCGCCGGGCTGTAACCCGTCCGTCGTCCGCACCCTGGGTGTGACCCGTCTCCCCTCGCGGCGAACGGGCTGTTCGAGCGGCGGCTGGTCCGCCGCCGTCCCGACCTATAAGGGAACTCGCCTGAACGGAAGCCTCGCCTTCGCCACGCTCGCCGCGGGCTTCGCTTACGCGATCTCGCCCGGCCCCGCGTTCCTGGCGATGTTCGCGCTCGCGGCCGCGCGGGGGCGGCCCGCCGCGGCGCGGTTCGCGGCCGGGCACCTCGGGGGCGACGTGCTGTGGTGCGGGCTGGCCCTCGCGTCGATGATCGGCGTCGACCGCATCGGCCCGGCCCTGTTCGGCGCGCTGGGCCTGGCATGCGGCCTCTACCTCACCTGGCTCGGCCTGCGGGCCGTGACGGAGCGGGGGTCGACGGGAGCGGGCGCGGTGGGCGCCGCCCGGCCGCTTGCCACGGGCGTGACCTTCGGGCTCACCAACCCGAAGGCCTACCCGGTCGCGACCGCCATCGTGACCGCGATCGCGCTGCCCTTCGCGGGGAAGGTCGGCTGGGCCGACGCGCCCGCGCTGCTGGGGGTGGCCCTGACGGGCATCCTGCTCGCCTACGGGGTGGTCCTGGGCCTGGCGGGGCTGCCGGGCGTGCGGCGGTTCTTCGTCGCGCACGGAACGGTCGTGCGGCGGGTCGTGGGCGTGGCGTTCATCGCCTTCGGGGTGAGGTCGATCGTCGACGCGGGCCGCGGCTTGGCGGGGCGCGGGTGAGTCCGGTGGACAGTTTCGCCGCTTTCTGCTACGCGCGGAACGCCGGGGCCGGAGCGATCCGAATCGCGTCCGGTTTTTACGTCCTCACCCACTCGAACGCCGCCTCCCGGGCGGGACCGCGCGACCCGACAGGATCGAAGCTTGCAAGTTCTCGTCCGCGACAACAACGTCGACCAGGCCCTGAAGGCCCTCAAGAAGAAGATGCAGCGCGAGGGCATCTTCCGCGAGATGAAGTTGCGCGGCCACTACGAGAAGCCGTCGGAGAAGCGGGCGCGCGAGCAGGCCGAGGCGGTGCGCCGCGCCCGCAAGCTGGCCCGCAAGAAGCTGCAGCGCGAAGGCCTGCTGCCCATGAAGCCCAAGCCGGTGCCGGGCGCCCGCTGAGGCCGATCCGCCACGCGGGCGGGCGCTGCGCGGCCGTAAGCGGATTTTAAGGATACGGGCCGAATTGTTGCCGCATTGCGGACCGAATCGAGCGCGTTGGGTGCGCGGCGGGCATCCGTGCAGTTTTGAGCCGAGGATTGGGGTCAGCATGAGTGTTGCAGCCGGACAGGCGGGCCCGGGCCGCGTCGCGCGCGGGCGGACGGGGCGGCTGCGCGGCGCCCTGCTGGCGCCGGTCGCCTTTCTGGGCCTCGCGGGCTGCGACACGGTGGGGTCGATCGGCACGCCGGGCCGCGGCGTGGCCGAGGTCCAGGCCGCGACCCCCGACACCTCCGTCAACATCGCCTCGCTGTCGGACGTCATCAAGCGCAACCCCAACGACTCGGAGGCCTACAACACGCGAGGCACCGTCTACGCGCGGACCGGCAGCTTCTCCGACGCGATCGCCGACTTCTCCAAGGCCGTGCAACTCGACCCCAACAACGCCGCGGCGCTCACCAACCGCGCCCTGGCCGAGCGGCAGATCAACCGCAACGACGCGGCGCTCGCCGACTTCAACCGCGCCATCCAGGCCAACGCCGGCCACGCGCCCGCCTACCTCGGCCGTGGCAACCTCCTGCGCGCCCAGGGCAACCTCGCCCAGGCCATGTCGGACCTCGACCAGGTGATCCGCCTGAACCCGGAAGGCGCGCAGGCCTTCCACGCCCGCGGGCTGATCCACCAGAAGCAGGGCGAGCACGCGCTGGCCATCATCGACTTCGACAACGCCATCGACCGCGACCCCTTCGCGGGCGCGCCCTACCTGGCGCGCGGCCAGAGCCTGGTCGCGACCGGCAAGTTCGACGAGGCGATCGAGGATTTCAACGCCGCGCTCAACGTCGACAACAAGAATGCGGAAGCCTGGGCCAGCCTCGGCACCGCCTACGAGAAGTCCGGCAACAAGATCAAGGCGCGCGAGTCCTACCTGCGCGCCAAGACCCTCGATCCGCAGAACGGGACCGCCTCGGACGGGCTGTCGCGCGTCGGCTGATCGAAACCCGTCGGGCGTCCACCACCCGTCATCGCGAGCGAAGCGCGGCGATCCAGCGGCTCGTCCCGTCCGGATCTCGGGACAGTGAGCCCGGTGCCCTGGACTGCTTCGCTGCCGCTCGCAATGACGGTGTCGCGGAATGGATCGGGGTTGCCGCAGCCCGGTACGAGCGACTCTGAAACTCACATATTTGCGCGGCTAGGCCGCCCGGCGCCGCTTCGTGTCCTTCAGGATCTCGCGCGCCGCGTTGTAGCCCGGGATGCCCGACACCCCGCCGCCCGGGTGCATGGACGAGCCGCACACGTAGAGGCCCTTGAGCGGCGTCCGGTAGTCCGCGTAGCCCGACACGGGCCGCTGGAAGAAGAGCTGGTCGGTCGACAGCTCCCCGTGGAAGATGTGGCCCTGCGGCAGCGCCACGATGCGCTCGATGTCGGGGGCGAGCAGGAGCTGCGCCTCGATCACGTCGGTCGAGAAGCCCGGCGCATACTCCTCGATCGTGTCGAAGACGGTCTTCCTGAACGCATCCCTCTCCGTCGCCCAGTCGCCGTTCTTCAGCGTGTAGGGCGCGTGGCCGCCGAACAGGTTGACGACGTGCTTGCCGGGGGGCGCCAGCGTGGAGTCGACGACCGTCGGCACCACGGGCGTGATGAAGGGCCTGCCTGAGTACCACCCGTGCTTGGCGTCGTCGTAGGCGCGCTCCAGGTAGTCGATGTCGGGCGCGATGTGCATGTAGGTGGGGTAGGCGAAGTTGCCTAGCGCCCCCTCGCGCCGGACGCGGTCCAGGATGCGGTACTGCGGCGGGCGCTCGCAGGCGATGTTCATCTTGAACGCCGTCGAGAAGGTCCGGTAGCTCTTGATCTCGCGCACCACCTCGGCCGGCAGGTGCTGGGCGCCCACAAGGTCGAGGTAGAGCGTCTTGGCGCTGGCGTTTGAGACGATGACCGGAGCCGCGTAGGTCTCCCCCGTCGCGGTCACGACCGCGGTGGCCCGCCCCCCCGCCACGCGGATCTCCCTGATCTCGGCGCCCGTGACGATGTCGACGCCCTTCTCGCGGGCGGAGGCCGCGAGCGCCTCCGTGATGGCGCCCATGCCGCCCTTGATGAAGCCCCAGCCGCCCGCGCCCGTGTGCTCGCCCATGACGTGGTGCATGATCACGTAGGCCGAGCCGGGCGTCTTGGGCCCCGCGAAGGTGCCGATGGAGGCGTAGTAGGCCAGCACCGCCATCACGCGCTCGTCCTCGAACCATTCGCGCAGGAAGTCGTAGGCGCTCATGGTCAGCATGTCGGCCACGCGGTAGAGCTTGCGGCCGGTCTTGCGGTGGCGCCACAGCAGCGAGGCGCCGTCCTTGAAGGTGCGCCAGTCGCGCTTGGCGGGGTCGACGGGCGTTTCCCACAGCAGCTTGCGCACGACGTCGGCCGCCTCGTTCAGGTAGCGGTCGAACTCCGGATAGGCGGCGGCGTCGGCCTTCGAGAACTTGGCAAAGCTCGCCTGCGTCTTCTCGACGTTGTCCGAGAACAGGATGTAATCGTCGCCGCCCAGCGGCGACACCATGTCGGAGCAGGGCAGCACTTCGAGCCCGTGCCGGTGCAAGTCGAACTCCGCGATGATGCGCGGGTGCAGCAGGCTCATCAGGTAGGAAAAGATGGAGGCGCGGAAGCCCGGCGCGATCTCCTCCGTCACGGCCGCGCCGCCCACCACGGCGCGCCGCTCCAGCACCAGGACCTTGCGTCCCGCCACGGCCAAGCGGTTGGCGCAGACCAGCCCGTTGTGCCCGGCGCCGATGACGATCGCGTCGTAGGACTGGCCCAGGGTGTCATCGCGGGTCTGGGCGGGGGCGGTCATGTCAGGCTCGCGTGTTGCAGCGCGGGCTCGTCCCGCCCGCACCGCCTTGTTTAAGCCTCAGGCCGCGCCGTCGTCCATCGCGTCCTTGGCGACCTGCCCCTGCGGGCGGCGGTCGTCGAGCTCGTCGGGCAGGTCGGGCGTGCCGGCCGCGTGGCCCTTCTCGTGCTCGGCCATGCCCTTGGACGCGGTCTTGCTCTTGTCGGGGTAGCGGACCTTGTCCTCCTGGCCCTGCCCCTTGGGGTGACCTGCTTCCGCCATATCGGCGCTCCTCGTGGTTTGCCTCGTGCCGGGGGCAACGGCCGGGGCGGGGCGGGGTTCCCGCCCCGCGTCACCGCTCCACGGTCATGGCGATCCCCATGCCGCCGCCGATGCACAGCGTCGCCAAGCCCTTGCGGGCGTCCCGGCGCGCCATCTCGTGCAGCAGCGTGGTGAGCACGCGCGCCCCCGACGCGCCGATCGGGTGGCCGATCGCGATGGCGCCGCCGTTGACGTTCACGATCCCCGGGTCCCAGCCCATGTCCTTGTTGACCGCGAGCGCCTGGGCCGCGAAGGCCTCGTTGGCCTCGACCAGGTCGAGGTCCTTGGTCTTCCAGCCCGCCTTCTCCAGCGCCTTGCGGGAGGCCGGGATCGGGCCCGAGCCCATCACGGCGGGGTCGACGCCGGCGGTGGCCCAGGAGGCGATGCGCGCGAGCGGCGTCAGCCCGCGCTTGGCGGCCTCGGCGGCGCTCATCAGCACGAAGGCCGCGGCGCCGTCGTTGATGCCGGACGCCGAGCCCGCCGTCACCGTGCCCTCCTTGTTGAAAGCCGGCCTGAGCTTGCTCAGCGCCTCCAGCGTCGTGCCGGGGCGGATGTGCTCGTCCTGGTCCACCACCGTGTCGCCCTTGCGGGTCTTCACCGTGACGGGGACGATCTCGTCGGCGAAGCGGCCCTCCTTCTGGGCGGCCTCGGCCTTGTTCTGCGAGGCCACCGCGAAGCGGTCCTGGTCCTCGCGGCTGAGCTGCCACTGGGCCGCGACGTTCTCGGCCGTGACGCCCATGTGGTAGCCGTTGAAGGCGTCCATGAGTCCGTCCTTGAGCATGGTGTCGACGAGCTTCAACTCGCCCATCTTCTGGCCCGAGC
>CAXTDZ010000193.1:0-6420 GCA_964243035.1 uncultured Lichenihabitans sp. | reverse complement strand
GACCGCGCCCGGCCGCCTGCGTCCCGGCAGGCCGCCGCCGAGCCACAGGGTCGCGAGCCCGTCGGCCAGCAGGCCCGCGAAGGCCAAGGCGACGAGGGCCGGGCGCAGGTCGAGGGGCTGCTTCGCCCGGAGCGGCTGCGCGTCCAGCGCCAGATCGGACAGGGTCGCGGGCGCCAGCGTGTCGCCCGGACGAAGCGCGTTCACGGCCAGCGTGGCGTCGGCCGGCCCGTAGAGGCCCGCGGGATGGTCGGCCGAGGCGGCCCCGTCGAAGGTTTCCGGAACCGGCTTGGCGAAGGGCGGCGGCGGTCCCGGCACCCCGAACCCGTCCAGGATGCGGGTCGGCGCGACGAGGGGCGCGGCGGCCTCCGGGCGGGGCGTCCCCCCGCTCGCGGGCCCCGCGCCCGACAGATCGACCACGCGCCGCAGCATGTCCACGAACAGTCCCGACAGCGGCAGGTTGGACCAGGTCGTGTCCGCCGTGACGTGGAACAGGACGATCCTGCCCTTGCCCCGCGTCTCGCCCGTCACCAGCGGCGTGCCGTCGGTGAGCTGCGCCCAGGTCTTGCCGGCCAGGCCCGCGGACGGCTCGGCCAGCACCTGGCGCGTCACCGTCACCTCGCCGCGCCCCGTGAGCCCCGCGAAGGGGCTGCCGGGCTCGAAGGGGGCGAGCGGCTTGGGCTTGTCCCACGACAGCGCCCCCCCGAAGGTGCGGCCCCCGCGCCGCAGCGCCACGGGCACGAGGTCGTCGGCGCCCACCGCGAGCCGGGTGCCCGCGAAGCGGAGCAGCACGCCACCCCCCTCGACCCAGGCCGCGAGCCGGTCGTGGGCCGCGCCCGACAGCACCCCCACGTCGGCCAGCACCATCACGGACGGCTGGTCGTCGAGCAGGGCGAGGATGGGGTCCGCGGTCCCCCCGCGGACCTCGCGCACGTCCGCGAAGGGGGACAGCGCCCGCGCGATGAAGAAGGAGGGCGACAGCAGCGGCTGGGCCACGTCCACCGACTCGCCCGTGGCCAGCCCGACCCGGCGCCGCCGCCAGCGCGCGTCGAGCAGCGCCACGGCGCCCGCCGAGGGCTCGTCCGCGATCGTCAGCCGCGCCACCTGGTTGCGCAGGTCGAGCGGCAGGGCGAAGCGCGCGTGCGCCTCGGTGTCCGCCCCCGCGAAGGCGAAGCGCGCCTCGCCCAAGGTCAGGCCCTTGCCGTCGAGCGCCCGCACGGCGCCGGCCGAGGCCGCGCGCGCGTCGGCGCGGACCACGCGGGCGTCCAGCGCGTCCGACCGGTTGTCGACCCCGGCGAGCCCCGGCGGCGTCGCGTCACCCGTCACGAGCACGGGGCGGACGGCCCCGGGAAGCGCCGCGACCGCCTCCGCGAAGGCGCGGGCGTGCCCGCCCTCC
Organism: uncultured Lichenihabitans sp.; assembly: GCA_964243035.1. Taxonomy (GTDB): domain Bacteria; phylum Pseudomonadota; class Alphaproteobacteria; order Rhizobiales; family Beijerinckiaceae; genus Lichenihabitans. The sequence continues at coordinate 5,027 of CAXTDZ010000193.1, read as the reverse complement.
AGCCCGTCCGCGATCCACACCACCTCCGTGCCGGGGTGGGCCGCGGCAAAGGTTTTCAGCGGCGGAAGGGCGGCGAGCCGGTCCGGCGTCCAGGAGACGGGCCGCAGCGCGCGAAGCCGCTCAACCGTCCGGTCCGCGTCGGACGCGTCCACGGCGCGGGCGCCGTCCGACGCGGTCGCGACCGCGGTGACGCGGCCGGCCTCCTGGGCGCCGAGCAGCCGCTGGCGCGCCAGCGCGACCCGCGCGTCCCAGTCGGGGGCCGCCGCGAAGCCGTCGTCCAGCACCACCAGGAGCGGACCCTTGCCGGTTCCGGATGCGGGCAGGGGATCCCACAGCGGCCCCGCCATGGCGAGGATGATGGCGGCCGCCACCGCGAGCCGCAGCAGGAGCAGCCAGGGCGGGGTGTGGGCGGGGGTCTCGTCCGCGGGCCGGAGGTCCAGGATCAGCCGCAGCGGGGGGAAGGCGACCGGCCGCGGGCGCGGCGGCGTCAGCCGGAGCAGCAGGAAGAGCGCGGGCAGCAGCGCCAGGGCCGCGAGCACCGCGGGCGCCGCGAAGGCGAGGGGCAGGCCCAGCACGGCGCTCACCCGGCTCCGCGCGCGGCTTCGAACACCGCCGCCACCGCCAGCATGGCCTCGGACGCGGGCCGGTCGGTGCGGTGGACCGCGACCGTCCAGCCGCGCGCGCGGCACGCCGCCCGGATGGCGTCGCGGTGGGCCGCGAGCCGGCCCACGTAGGCCCCGCGCACGGACGCGGCCTCCCCCAGGCGCATCCGGTCGGGGCCGTCGCTGCCGCTCAGCTCCACGTGGCCCGAGAAGGGAAAGGTTTCCTCGACCGGGTCGGCGACCATCACGAGGTGGCCGCCCGCCCCGTTGCCCGCCGCGGTGTTGACCGCGCGCACCACGTCGCCCGTGTCGGACAGCCAGTCGCCGATGAAGAGCGCCCGGGCGCGCGCCGGCAGCGCCGCGGCGGGCGGCAGTTCGGCGGGGCGGTGGCCGGGGCGCCCGGCTTCCGCCGCCATGGCTTCGGCGAAGTGGTCCACGATGCCCCGGCGCGCGGTCGGCCGGACGAGGTCCGGGATGCCGACCCGCTCGCCGCCCCCCACGAGCAGGTCGGCTGCGGCCAGCCCCAGCACCAGCGCGCGGTCCAGCTTGGACTGGATCGCGAGGCTCGACAGGTAGGCCATGGAGGGCGAGCGGTCGACCCACAGGTAGACGGTGTGGGCCGTTTCCCATTCGCGCTCGCGCACGTAGGTGCGGTCGTCGCGCGCCGAGCGGCGCCAGTCGATCGCGCCCGCCGCCTCGCCGTGCACGAACGGCCGGAACTGCCAGAACGAGTCGCCCGACCCGGCCCGCCGCCGCCCGTGGACCCCCATGGTGGCGCTGCCCGCGACCTCCCGGGCCGAGATCACCAGGGCGGGCAGGCGCGAGGCCAGGTCCAGGGCGTCGCGGCCGTGCCGCGGCCCGATCCCGCGCTCCGCCCCGGCAAGCAGCCGCGCGTCCACCACCCCGGTCAGCCGAGCCGGTCGAGCAGGCGGCGGATCACGCCCGGCACGGTTTCGCCGTCCGCCCGCGCCGCGAAGGTCAGCGCCATCCGGTGCTTGAGCACGGGCAGGGCCAGGGCCGCGACGTCGTCCAGCGACGGCGACAGCCGGCCGCCGATCAGGGCGCGGGCGCGGGTCGCGAGCATCAGGGCCTGGGCCGCCCGCGGGCCGGGGCCCCAGGCGATCAGCGCCCCGACCTCCGCGCTCGCCCCCTCGCCCGGCCGCGCGGAGCGGACCAGGTCCAGGATCGCCTCCACGACCCTGTCGCCCACCGGGATGCGGCGCACCAGCCGCTGCGTGGCGGCCAGCTCGTCGGCCGTCATGGCGGGCTTGGGCGCGGGGGGGGCCTCGCCCGTGGTCTCGATCAGCACGCGCCGTTCCGCGTCCCGGTCGGGGTAGAGCACGTCCACCTGCATCAGGAAGCGGTCGAGCTGCGCCTCGGGCAGGGGGTAGGTGCCTTCCTGCTCGATGGGGTTCTGGGTGGCGAGCACGTGGAAGGGCTGGGGCAGGGCGTGGGGGGCGCCCGCCACCGTGACGTGGCTCTCCTGCATGGCCTGGAGCAGGGCCGACTGCGTGCGGGGGCTCGCGCGGTTGATCTCGTCGGCCATCAGGAGCTGGGTGAAGATCGGGCCCCGGACGAAGCGGAACGAGCGCCGGCCGTCCGGGCTCTCTTCCAGCACCTCGGAGCCGGTGATGTCGGCGGGCATCAGGTCCGGCGTGAACTGCACGCGGCGGGTGTCGAGCCCGAGCACCGCGCCGAGCGTTTCCACAAGCTTGGTCTTGGCGAGGCCCGGCACGCCCACCAGCAGCCCGTGGCCGCCCGACAGCAGGGTGATGAGCGCTTCCTCCACCACGGCCTGCTGGCCGAAGATCACCGCGCCGACCGCGGCGCGCGCCTCGGCGATGCGCTCCAGCGCGGCATCGGCGGCACGGACCGCGGCGGCTTCGACCGACGGGGAGCCGCCGTCCTGGGCGAGTGACATCGCGTGAACCCTATCGAGGGCGGGTGACGGTCGCGCCGCCTCCGCCACCCCGCCGGGCCTGAGCGTCCGAAACCGCCGTTGCCCGGCATCTAGCCCGAGAACCGGCCGGGCCGTCAAACGGGGCGCTTGACGCGGAAGCGTCCCGGGGCTTTCGCAACGGGGAGCAATCTGCGGCGTTGACGGCGGGATGCGCCGGCGCCGCGTGGCGGATGGTCATCCCTGGGATCCGTGAAGGACGATGATGGCGAAACAAAGTGCTGCGGACCCGGCGGCCCTCCACCGCCTCGCGCAGAACGCCGCGGAAAGCCGGGCGCCCGCGCGCGACTGGAACCCGCCTTTCTGCGGCGACATCGACATGCGGGTCGCGCGCGACGGGACGTGGTTCTACGCGGGCTCGCCCATCACCCGGATGCCGCTGGTGCGGCTGTTCGCCTCCGTGCTGCGGCGCGAGCCGGACGGCTTCATGCTGGTGACCCCCGTCGAGAAGGTGCGGATCACCGTCGACGACGCGCCCTTCGCGGCCGTGGAGGTCGCGGGCGGGCCGGGCGCCGCGCTCCGGTTCCGCACCAACCTGGAGGACTGGGTCGAGGCCGGCGACGCCCACCCGCTGCGCTTCGCCCCCGCCGCCTCGGGCGGCTCCAAGCCCTACCTGACGGTGCGGCCGGGGCTGGAGGCGCTCGCGACGCGCGCCGTGTACCTGGAGCTGGTGGACCGGGGCGAGGTCCGCGGGGCGGGAAGGGAAGCGATGTTCGGCGTGGCGTCGGGGCCGGCCTTCTTCCCCATCGCGCCCGCCTCCGCGCTGGACGACGCCATACCGGACGGCGCCGCGTGACGCCCAGGGTCGAGCCGCCGAGCCTGCGCCCGGTCGACGTCTCGGCCGCCGCGTTCGAGGGTCGCGCCCGCGCGCGGCTGTCCTTCGACCTCGCGCCGAGCGCCCTCGACGCCGAAGGCGCCCCGGCCCCGCGCGGCGACCATCTGCTCGACGACCTGGCGCCCCGGCTCGTCCCGAGACCCCGGGCCGCGGCCGTGCTGATCCCCGTCGTGGCGCGGCCGGCGGGCGCGACCGTGCTGCTGACCCTCAGAACCGCGCACTTGCGCGCCCATTCGGGCCAGATCGCCTTTCCGGGAGGCCAGATCGACGCGGCCGACCCGACGCCCGCGGCCGCGGCCCTGCGCGAGGCGGAGGAGGAGGTGGGGCTCGACCCGCGGACCGTCACGCCGCTCGGCTATCTCGCGCCCTACCTCACCCGCACGGGCTACGTGATCACGCCCGTCGTGTCGGTGGTGCGCGAACCCAAAACCCTGGTGCTCAACGCGGCGGAGGTCGCGGACGCCTTCGAGGTGCCGCTCGCCTTCCTCATGGACGCCGCCAACCACCGGCGCGCCGCCCGCGAGCTCAACGGCGTGCTGCACACCGTCTTCGAGATGCCCTGGCGCGAGCGCCTCATCTGGGGCATCACGGCGGCGCTGATCCGCGACCTTTACGAGCGCCTGTACCTCTAGATGGCCCGCAACCTCCTCGACGCGCTCGGGCTGTTCGCGGTGCCCTTCGCGGTTTACGCGCTGGTGCTGGCGGTCCGCCAACAATACCCGTTCGTGGCCGCGAGCTGGTCGCGCGGCTTGCTGGCGGCGCTGACGGTGGCTGGGCTCGCCCTGGTGGTGCTGGGCCTTGTCGCGGTGGCGTTGTTCGCCGACCGCCACCGGGGCGCCTACGTCCCCGCCCACCTCGACGGCGGCCGCCTCGTGCCGGGGCACATGGAATGACGCCCGAAGCGGTCCACGCCCTGAGGCTCGGCCCGGACGGACGCCTCGACGCGCCCGGCCTGCTGGACGACCCGGCCCTCGCGCACCTGCTGTCCGTCCTGGACGCGGAAGGCGAGGAAGCCCGCGTGGTGGGCGGCGCGGTGCGCAACGCGCTGCTCGGCGCCAGGCCCGGCGACGTCGACGTCGCCACCACGGCCCCGCCCGCCCTGGTGCTCGCCCGCGCCAGGGCGGCGCGGCTGCGCGCCGTCCCCACGGGGCTCGCGCACGGCACCGTCACGGTGGTGGTGGCGGGCACGCCCTTCGAGGTCACCACGCTGCGCGAGGACGTGGAAACCGACGGCCGTCACGCCGTGGTCCGCTTCGGCCGGGACTTCGGGCGCGACGCCGAGCGGCGCGACTTCACCGTCAACGCCCTGTCGGTCTCGGCCGACGGCACCCTGCACGACACCGTGGGCGGCCTCGCCGACCTCGCGGCGGGCCGGGTCCGCTTCATCGGCGACGCGGACCGGCGCATCCGCGAGGACTACCTGCGCGTGCTGCGCTTCTTCCGCTTCAGCGCCGCCTACGCGACCGGCCCGCTCGACCCGGACGGGTTGCGGGCGTCCGCCGCGCACCGGGACGCGCTCCCGCGGCTGTCGCGCGAGCGCGTCCGGGCCGAACTGCTGAAGCTGCTCGGGGCGGCGCGCGCGCCCGCGGCGGTCGAGGCCATGGCGGAGGCGGGCGTCCTCGCGGTGCTGCTC
>CAXTDZ010000192.1:0-6425 GCA_964243035.1 uncultured Lichenihabitans sp. | reverse complement strand
TTGGGGATCTGCCCCGCCTCGAAGTAGGCCAGGTCCACTTCCAGGTAGTCGGTGTCGAAGCGCACGGGCACGTCGAACTCGAACCCCGCCGTGACGAGGGCGCCGGATTTCGGGACGGAGCCGGGCTGGAAGGTCACGGTGCCCAGCGTGGCGTCCAGCGCGAACCCCGTGCCGCTGGCGACCGCGACGCCCCCCACCGCGACCAGAACGGTGCCCGCCACCGGCTTGCGGATCGCCCGCGTGTAGGGCGTCGCCCCCGCGCCGTAGGTCTTGGCGAGCTGGAACGCCGCGGTCGTGCCGTTGCCCGTCCCGATCGGCTGGTCGGTGGCCGCGACGTGGCCCGGCGACGCGCAGGAGCGGTAGTCGAACCGGTCCTTCCAGCGGAAGCCGTAGAGCCGGCCGCGCTGCGCCTCGAAGAAGGCCAGCACGGCTTCGAGCTGGGCGAAGCTCTTGACCCCGTAGCCCGCCTGGTACTTGCGGCGCCCGTCGGCCCAGACCGCGTTGCGCTGCTCGGCGCCCGAGCGCAGCGTGACCACGTCCGTGCGGCGCTCGGGGCCGCCGCGGGCGCCCAGCGCCACGTCGGTGGGGAAGCGCACCTCGTTGAAGCCGGCCGTCACTGGTTGCGCCCCCCGCGGCCGACCGCCCGCGCGAGCAGCGCCGCCATCTGCCCCTGCGACCGCGCGAAGGAGGGCGCGTCGGGCGTGGTCACGTTGAAGTTGATGAACTGGGGCGGCGGGGCCGCGCCCGCGGAGGCCGCCGCCGATACGACCCTGGTCCACGGCACCACGGTGGCGGGGCCCGCCACGACCTCCGGCCCCGCCTCGCCCGCGATGCCCCAGCGGCCCGCCCCGATGCCGCCGCCCCCCGCGTAAAGCCCGGAGAAGTCGGTCAGGTCGGGGCTCTTCGCCGCCGCCCCGCCCGCGAACAGCTTCTCGGCCGCACCGAACAGCCCGCCCAGCGCGCCGTTCGCGCCCGCGGTGCCGAGAACGCCCGCGAGCGAGCCCCCGCCGGTGAGCGCCGCCGACAACCCCTGGTTCGCGACACCGAGGACAACCGACCGGAGCACCGTCTGCAGGCTGCTGCCCTGCAGGATCATGGCGGACAGCCCGCGCTCGATCGAGTCCGCGCCGTAGCTCCAGGCCTCGCCCGTCGCGGCCTGGGCCGTCTTCAGCGCGGTCTGCGCGGTCCTGGCGGCGTCGATCTGGCCCACCAGGCCCGCCACGGCGGTCTTCTGCGCGTCGGTCGCGTCCTTGACGAGCTTGGCCTGCTCGGTCTCGACCTTCATGCGCTCGACGATCGCGTCGTGGGCGGCCCCGGTGGTGCGCAGCAGCGCGAGCTGGTCGGCGAGGTGGGCGAGCTCCTTCTGCGTTTTGTCGTCGTCATCGTCGTCCGCGGAGGCTTTCGGCTTGGCCGGCGTTTGCAGGGCGCGAGCGGCGCTTCGCATCGCGCCGCTCAGTTGCAGCGGGCCGGTGAGGCGCGCCTGGGCGGCCGCGGCGGTGTCGCCCGCCCACTGCGCGGTGGCGCGGCCGAGGTCGTCCAGCGTGCGGCCCGCGCTCTCCGCCGCGCGGGTGAAGCCGGAAAAGTCGGCGCCGAAGGCGAAGACCAGCTCGCCCGCGCTGTCAGCCATGGTCGGCTCCCCTCAAGGTTCCGCCGCGCTGCCAGGCGCGCAGGTCGTCGTCGAGCCGCCGCGCCTCGTCCCGGCTCACGGGCCGGTCGTCGGGATCGAGGCCCAGGGTGAAGCGGTGGTGGCCGTTCCAGGCGTCCGCGAAGCCCGCCCAGGAGCAGGCCCAGAACGCGTCCTCGGTCCACCTCAGGCAGCCGAGCGCGAACTCGCGCCAGCGCCGCCATCCGGCGCGCCGTCCAAAGGGGACGAGGTTGCGCCTCCTTCGCCGTGCGGCGCAACCGTGAAGCCCAGCGCGAGGATCAGGCCCAGCACGAAGACTTCTCCCTCCTCCACCGTGGCGCGACGCGCGAGCGCGGCGGCGTCGGGCCGCCCGGGCTCCGCCGCCGCGAGGGCCGCGGCGATCAGGGGGATGACGTCGCGGGCCCGGCGCCCGAGCACGACGCCGTTCAGCACCTCGACGATCGGCCGGTCGCCGCAGGCGTCCTCGATGGCCGCCACCGTGGCGAGCCGGGTGTCGAAGCGGTGGGGCTCACCCGCGACCGCGGCGGTGAACTCGCCCCTGAGCGCGTTGGCGGCCGGCGGGGCCGTCAGGTCGTGGGCGGCGCGGATCACGACGGCGCCCCCGCGGTCCAGACCGGCTGGCCGGCGGACTCCAGCGTCAGCGTGGAGGTCACCTCCTTGTCGAAGCCCGCCTCGTCGTCGAGCTCGGTCACCACGAAGGGACCCTGGTAGTAGCCGGAGCCGGGGTAGACGACCTGGCAGGTCACCATGGTGCCGCCCTCGAAGCCCGCGCGGAACGCCCCGTAGGCGGCGTCGTTCAGCCATACGAAGTCGCTCGCCGTGAAGGTCAGCGACTGCACGGACGCGCCCGGCAGCAGCTCCCGCCAGCGGCCGGCGGAGTCGGCCGTGGTGACGTCGACCTTGTCGGCGCCGCGCTTGATCTGCTTGGTGCGCAAGCCCCCGGCCGTCACGAAGGTGGCGCCGGTGGTGTTGACGCGCAGGAGCAGGCTTCGGCCTGGCGAAGCGGTCATGACTCTTGTCCTCGCTGGAGGGGGTTTAGGGAAGGGCCGTCTCGTGCCCGGCCAGCGCCGTCACCGTGACGGTGCCGTGCAGAACCGTGTTGCCGGGGTCGCGCACGGGTCCCCGCGCGCCGGTGCAGCGCAGGGTGATGAGCGCGCAGCCCGCCACGGGGATCGTCTGCCCGTGCAGGATGCGGCGGACGTGGCCCATCAGGGCGCGGGTGCCGGCGAGCGAGGCGCCCGACGCGTAGCGGTCCCACACGTCGAGGTCGAAGGTGAGCACCTGCGCGTCGGTGTCGGCGGTGGAGCCGTCGGCGGCCGCCACGAGCCTGACCGTGATCTCGGGCAGGGTCGCGCGGCCGGGCGGGGCGTCGTAGACGCGGGGGCCCACCAGCGCGCCGAGCGCCGCGTCGCCCGTGAGCGCGGCCCGCATCGCGTCGACGAGGGCCTGCTGCCGGTCGAGCGCGCTCATCGGAGCGCCTCCGCGGCGCGGGCCAGGGCGGCGCGCAGCTTCGCGCGCGCGGTCTCGGCGGTGGCCGCCACGGCAGGGCGCAGGAAGGGGCGGGCCGCCATCCTGCGGGTTCCGTATTCGAGGTAGCCCGCGTAGGGCGCGGACGCCGCGACCGTCGCCTGCAAGCCGTCGCGCGTCGCCGACAGCGAGGCCGCGAGCGCGCCCGTCGGGTCGGCGGGCGGGTCGCCCGGTGCGGACGGGCTGGCCGTGCCCAGGCTGCGCCTCGCCACGGCCACGACGTCGGCCGCGACCTCGTCCAGCGCGGCCCCGACCTCGGCCTGCGCGGCCGCGGGCAGGTCGGCGAGGGCCCGGGCCAGGGCGGGAAGGCCCGGCGCCGCGGCGGACCCGCTCACGCGGGCACCGCCAGCACCGCGTAGGCGGCGCCCACGGGGTCGGTGTCGACCTTGATGGCGCGAAAGGTCGCGCCGCCGACCGTGAAGGTGTCGTCGAGGTCCACCGCGGCCGGAAGCCCGGCCCGGAGCACCGTGAGGCGCACCGCGCTGGCGGGGACGCCGTCGGCCGCGCGCTCGCCCGCGCCCACCGCGTCGAGGCTGAGCTTGACGGGGTAGTCGGCGGTGGTCACCGCGAAGCCGCCCGCGCCGGTGTCGGCGTGCTGCGCCTTGTGAAAGGTCGCGTCGGCCAGGACGGACCCGAAGGCCGCCCCGAACACTGCCGCGAGGCCGCCGCCGAGCAGGGGCATGAGGGTCTCCTTGGAAGAACGAAGGTGCGGCGCCCCGAAGCCGTCAGGGCACCAGCACGGCCGGCTGGTTCACCTTGAGCAGCGCCAGGAAGCGACGGCCGTAGGCGGTGGCGGCGAGCACGGTGCCGCCTCCCGCGCCGGCGCCGCGGGCGAGCGTCAGCGTCCCGGACTGCAGGCTGGTGAAGCCGAGCGCGCCGGCCCCCGCCAGCGCCGCCTCGGCGCCCGCGCCCTGCCCGTCGAGGGTCAGGGTGTGGGCCGCGTAGAGCATGAGGCCGAGCGCGTAGTCGCCCGCGGTCCAGGTCGTGTCGACCCTGGTCGCGGCCTCGGCCAGGGCCGCGCTGAGCGTGGCGGCGGGAACCGCCGCGAAGGTGGGGAAGCGGGCCGTGAAGTCGGCCGGGGCGGGTTGCACGTAGGCCATCGCGCGCCTCCCCGCTCAGGCCGACGCGTCGGGCAGGCGCGCCAGCGCCTCGCGCTGCCCCTTGCCGGCCTCGGCCGCCTCCGCGTCCAGGCGGCGGCGCACCGCCCGGGCCTCCCTGTCGGGTAGCGGCAAGCACAGGGCCTCGCCCGCCTCGGCCCAGGCGCGATGGGCGGGGTGGTCGGCGAGGTCGAGCGTCGCGGCTTCGCCCGGTTCGAGGACCACGGTGCCGCGGTCGAGCGTGCTGAACCCCCGCGGGGCACCCGCGCGGTTGGTGACGGTGCTGAGCATGGCGCGGTCAGATCCCGTCGTTGTAGGACATGCCGCGGGGCAGGCGGACGTCGAGGCCGCCCAGCCGCATCATGCCGGGCACCACGAAATCGAGCATGCGCGGCTGCGGGGGGAAGAACTGGTGCGGCATGGGCAGGTGAAACTTCAGCACCTGCGGGTCGCGCCGGTAGGTGATCATCCGGTTGGTGCCGCCCGCCCCCGCCCCCGTGAGCTGCCGCAGCGCCCGGACCGTGAGCGGCAGGCCGGTGGTGGCGGTGTAGATGTTGTTGGCCTGCAGGTAGGTCATCAGCGTGGTGTCGCTGGTGGTGGAGCGCGGCGTCGAGGCGAGCAGCCCGTACTGCGCCATCGGCAGCAGCACGGTGTTGTGCAGCTCCACCTGCGACGTCGCCGACCACGCGCCCACGATGGCGTTGTTGACGTCGGTCAGGATCTCGGCCGGCTGCTTGTTGGCCCAGAGCGGCGAGCCGGAGGCGCCGTTGGCGACCGCCACCTGGGGCACGGCCGTCTGGTTGACGATGCCGAGGAAGTTCTTGCGCGCGTCGCCCGAGATCACGACGCGCTCGATCAGCTCCTCGGCGGCCCGGCGCGCGGCCGCGGCCTTGTCGGCGGGCAGGTTCATGCCCGGGATCATCATGGCCTCGTTCACCTCCTCCAGGGAGAAGCGGTAGCCGATGCGGGCCGACTCCACGGCCGTCTCGTACTTGGCGCGGGTCACGTCCGCGAAGGGCATGTCGCTCGCGTTGGGGTCCACCCAGTCGGCCTGGCCCACCATGTCGCGGGTGAAGTAGGTGACGGTGCGGGCCCAGGGGTAGCCCGACGTGTCAACCGGGACCAGGTTCGGGTACTGGATGTCGGCGTAGCGGATCGCGTAGACCTCCTGCTCGATGGTGGAGGTCTGCGACACGAGGAAGCCCAGGGCCGCCTGGGCGTCGGTGGTGGCGTTGGCGCGCAGCATGGATGGGGAAGCTCCGGAGGGGCGCTTTCCGCCGGGGTGGTCGCCGGCTCGGCGAAGGAAAGCGCGTTAAGGAAGAGGCGAGACCCGCCGACCCGACGCAGTCGGGTCGGCGGGTCTCGGGGTCGGCGCGGGGAGGGATCAGCCGAGGCGCAGCTTGGCGGGACCGGCGGCGGTCACCGTGCTCTCCCAGATGACGTTCGCGAGCGCCGTGTTGCCGGAGGCCACGTTGGTGAGGCCGCCCGTGGCGGTCAGGTAGGCGGGCTGCCCGGCCGTGACGGCCGCGGCCGCCTGCACCCAGATCACCCCCTTGGTCATCACCGCGACCGTGTTGCCCGCGAGGTACTGGTCGTTGTTGGCGGGCGGCAGGGTCGGGTTGCGGACCGACACGCCGCGGAAGGCGCCCGTGCCGCCGTTGGCCGACACCACGTAGCGCTCGTTGGAGCCCTGCAGCACCGCCTCTCCGAAGTTGACCGCGGTGGTGGCGGCGGGGTCGAGCACGCGGGAGATGACGTTGGTGACCCATTCCCCGTTGGCCACGAGGCCGGGCGCCCCGGGGGTGAGGGTCGCGGAATAGCTGGACTGCACGGCGGGCATCAGGCGTCTCCTTGGTCGCCCTTCCAGGCGGTGGCGAGGTGGCGGTTGCGGCGCCCGAGGGCGTCGCGGGGCGGGGGCGCGGCCGCCAGGGCAACCGCGAGCGGGTTGGCGGCGGTGGCCGCGCGCAGGGACGCGAAGGCCTCGAAGGCCGCCGCCACGTAGGCGTCGCCGCGGTCGCGGACCCGCTCGGGGCCGAGCGCGTCGGCCACCACCAGGCGGCGGATGTCGGCCGCGGAGCGGTTCGCGGGGTCGAAGCCGGGCCCGAGCGTCCGGCGCGCGACCTCAACCGCGGCCGCGCGCTCGGCCAGGAGCGCGT
>CAXTDZ010000191.1:0-6476 GCA_964243035.1 uncultured Lichenihabitans sp. | reverse complement strand
CGGCCGCCTCCCCGGCGCCGGGCCTCACTGGAGGCCGCCCCGGGCGCCTCGGGCCGGCCCGCCGGGCGCGCCCCGCATGGACAGGAGCCGGTCGTGGAACTCCTCCGTCACGGCCTGGGCGTCGGCCGCGCTGGTGATGATGCGCGGCCGGATGAAGATGATGATCTCGGTCCGGTTCACGGCGGAGTCGTGGCTGGACAGCAGGTCGTTCAGGAACTGGATCGAACTCACGCCCGGCAGCCCGGACCGGTCGGTGCTGCGCGTGTCGCTGATGAGCCCGCCCAGCATCACGGTCTGCCCGTTGGTCACCGCGATCGAGCTGTGGACGTGCCGCTGCGAGATGGTCGGCGTCAGCGTCGGGTCGGACGCGTTCACCACCGCGCTGACCTGCTGCTCGACGTCCAGCGTGACGATGCCGTTGGCGTTCACCTTGGGCAGCACGTTCAGGATGACGCCGGTGTCCTTGTAGTCGACCGAGTTCACCACGGGGGCGCCGGTGGTCTGCACCGACTGGGCCGACTGCGTCAGGATCGGCACCTGGTCGCCCACCTGGAGCACCGCGGTCTGCCGGTCGAGCACGACCAGCGAGGGCGAGGACAGCACCTTGACCTTGGTGTAGCTCTGCAGCGCGTCCAGCAGCACGCGCGGCGACGACAGCCCGCCGAGCAGCAGGTTGGCGCCGGCCGCGTTGAAGGTCGGCAGGGTCAGGTTGGTGGCGCCGCTCAGGCCCAGGGTCCGCTGGCCCTGCAGGAAGAACTGGACGCCGTACTGGAGCTGGTCGGTCAGCGTCACCTCGGCGATGGTCGCCTCGATCTCGACCTGCACGGGCTGGCGGTCGAGCTGCCGGATCGCCTGCTCGACGGCTTTATAATCGGCCGCGCTGGCGTTGATGAGCAGCGAGTTGCTGCCCGTGTCGGCGGTGACGCGGACGGCGCCGTTGCCGCCCCCGCCGCGCGACGACCCGAAATCCTCGCCCGCGGGCTTGGGCTTGGCGTCGGCCACCATGGCGGCCTTGAGCGCCCCGAACGGGGAGGAACTGCCCCCCTCCCCGCTCCCCCCGGCGCCCGAAACCGACGCGCTCGACAGACCGCCCGACGATGTCCCGGGGCTTCCGCCGGGCGAGGTGCCGGTCTGGGTCGGCGCCGCGCCGCTCGGCTCCAGCGCGTCCTTGTCGGACGCGCCCCCGCTCCCGCCGCCGGACCCGAACAGGTCGTTCAGCGCGGCCGCGACCGTCTTGGCCTGGGCGTATTGCAGGCGGTAGACCTTGACCCCCGCGGCGCGCGGGTCGGACCGGTCGAGGCGGGTCACCCAGCGGCGGACGAGGTCGAGCCCCTCGGGACGCTGCGCCACCGCGAGCACCGCGTTCATCCGGCTCATGGGCTGCAACTGGATCGCGCCCTGGGCCATGCCGCCTTCGCCGCTGTCGAGGATGCGGTTGAGCTCGCCGATGATCGTGTCGGGCGCCGAGTTGGCGACCGGCAGGATGGCGACCGACCGCGACCGCATCCAGTTCACGTCCACCATCTCGGCCGCGTCCAGGGCGGCGCGGCGCTCCGACGACGTCCCCTGGATGATCACGAGGTTGGTGCCGGGGTCGGTGCGCACCGAGCCCGACCGGCTGCCGAACCCTTCCAGCAGGCGCCCGAGATTGGCGGCCGGCATGTATTTGGCCACGATCACCGAGGTCCCGAACCCCTCGCCGACGTCGCGGGTGTTGATCGTGCCCATCCCGCCCGCCTCGCCGGTCGGCACGACGCGGTACATGTCCTGGTCCTTGACCACGGTTGCGCCGAGCGAGGCCAGCGAGCTTTCGAGCAGCGACACGAGCCGGGCGCGCGGCACCGGCTGCGCCGAGGTCAGCGTCACCTGCCCGCTCACGCGCTTGTCGACGAGGTAGTTGGCCTTGAGGATGTCGCTCAGGATGGCCTTGCTGACCTCGCCGACGTCGGCGTCCTGGAAGTTGAGCTGGTAGCCGTCGCCGCCGGCGGGCACGATCGCGTCGCTCGCGTCCGCGTAGCGGACCGGCTCCGCACCCCCGCGCGGCGCGGGGGACGGCGCCGTGCCCGTGAACACCTGCGCGCCCGCGGGCCGGCCGCCCGTCACCGGCCCGTAGGCGCCCCTGACGGTCGGCCCCCGCGCCGACAGGTCCGGGTTGGGCATGGCGTCGCCGCCCGCCAAGCCCAGGCTCGGCGACGTCTGGTCGACGCAGCCGCCGAGCAGCGCGACGAAACAGGCCGCGGCCAAGCTTCGCCATGGGCCGGGCTTCTTGACCCAGGTTTCTGTCAAGCAGAGCGTCCGATTTCGGCAAGAAACGACACGGGCCTGGCACCACCTTGAGCTTCGCTGACGGGCCCGGGACTGGACGCGTCCGTTAACGGCATAGTAGGAATGAATTGTGTCCGGGTCGGTGGTGCCGCTGCCTTTATGAACCATCAAACCTTCGCGCGACAACTGATTGAGATCGGGGTGTTGCCGGCCGACCACATCGACGCCGCACGCCGCGCGCCCGACGCGCCCGCTTCCCCCGGCAAGGCCCTGCTCGGCGCCTCCCGCATGAAGCCGGACGCCTTCGCGGACCTGCTCGCCGGGAGCCTCGGCCTGCCCCGGGCAGAGCTGGCGGTCCTGCGCCGGGGCCGCTCGCTCGCGGGCGAATTCTCCGTGCCGTTCCTGCGCGAGGCGGGGCTCTACCCCTACCGGACCGAGGGCGGCGACGTCCGGATCGCGGTCGCGGACCCCTTCAACGCCGACGCGGTCGACGCGGTCGCGATCACGCTCGGCGGCCCGGTCGCGACCGAGGTCGCGAGCTTCGACGACGTCGAGCTCGCGCTCGACGCCGACGCGCGCGGCAAGGCGGGCGAGCCGGAGGCCGCCCCCGACGAAGCGGAAGCCGGCCCCGACACGTCCGACACCCTGCGCGACCTCGCGAGCGGCGCCCCCGTGGTGCGGGCGCTGGACGAGGTGTTCGACGCCGCCGTTGCGCTGCGCGCGAGCGACATCCACGTCGAGCCGCGCGGGCGCGAGCTGCAGCTCCGCGTGCGCGTCGACGGCGTGCTCCGGGTGATCCAGCCCCCGCGCGGGATCGCGCCCCGCGCGCTGGTGTCGCGCATCAAGATCCTGGCGGGGCTGAACATCGCCGAGCACCGCCAGCCGCAGGACGGCCGCATGCGGATCACGGCGCGGGGCCGCTCGTTCGACGTGCGCGTCGCCACCATGCCGACCACCGCGGGCGAGGCCGCGATCCTGCGCCTGCTCGACCGCTCGACCCGCGTGGCCGAGTTCGACCGCATCGGCTTCAGCGCGCGCGACCGCGCCCTGCTGGTCGACAAGCTCGCCCAGCCGCACGGGCTGATCGTGGTCACCGGCCCAACCGGCAGCGGCAAGACCACGACGCTCACCGCCGCGCTCGCCTCCCTCAACGACGCGACGCGCAAGATCCTGACCATCGAGGACCCGGTCGAGTACGAGATCCCCGGCGTCAGCCAGTCGCAGGTGCGGGCCGCCGCGGGCCTGACCTTCGCGACCGCGCTGCGCGCCTTCATGCGCCAGGACCCCGACGTCATCATGGTGGGCGAGATCCGCGACGCAGAGACGGCCAGGATCGCGGTGCAGGCCTCGCTCACCGGGCACCTGGTGATGACGACGCTGCACACCAACACCGCCGCGGCCGCGGTGACGCGGCTCGTCGACATCGGCGTCGAGCGCTACCTGATCGCCTCGACGCTCAGCGTGGTGGTCGGCCAGCGCCTGGTGCGCACGTTGTGCGCCGATTGCCGCCGCCCGATGACGGTCGGCCCCCGCGCGGGCGAGGCCAACCCGCGCATCGTCGGGCTCGCGATCCCCCCCGGCACGCTGCTCTACGAGCCCGTGGGCTGCGAGCGCTGCGGGGGCACCGGCTACCGCGGCCGGCAGGCCATCTTCGAGTGCCTCGACGTCACCGAGCCGGTCCGGCGCGAGATCCTGGCCGGCGCCGAGGACGCCGCGATCGAGCGCGCGGGTGCTTCGGGCGGCATGACTACGCTGGTCGAGGACGGCAAGGCGCGCTGCCTCGCGGGCCTGACCTCGGTGGACGAGGTGTTCCGCGTGGCGGCGCTGCGCTGAGCGGGGCGGTGGCGCGCTTCCGCTACACGGCGCTGTCGCCCGAGGGCCGCTCGCTCGCGGGCGAGATGGTGGCGGCCAGCCCCGCCGCGGCCGCGGCCGAGTTCGGGGGCCGCGGCGTTCTGCTGCTGTCGCTCGACAGGATCGCGGGGGACGGGGGCGGGCTGTTCGCCTCGCCCCCGAAGCCGCGGGCCGTGACGGGGTTCCTGGGCGAGCTCGCCCTCATGCTGCGCAGCGGCCTGCCGCTCGACGAGGCGCTGGACCTGTCGGCCGGGGGCCTGCCCGCGAGCCTGTCCCGGGTCGTGCGGGCGGTGCGCGGCGACGTGCTGGGCGGCGCGAGCTTCGTGGCCGCGCTGGAGCGCCACCCGGAGGTGTTCACCCCCGACGTCGTGGCGATGGCGCGGGTCGCGGACGCGACGGGCGACCTCGACGGCGTCTTCGCCGCGGTCGCGGCCGAGCGGAACCGCAACCACGGCCTGAGCGAGAAGGTGACGGGGGCGCTGCGCTACCCGGCCTTCCTGATCGTGTCGGCCGTGGGCGTGCTGTTCTTCTTCCTGCTCCAGGTGATCCCGCAGTTCTCCAACCTGTTCACCGACCCGAGCCACGACCCCGGCCCCGCGGTCCGGGTGGTGCTCGCCCTGTCGGACTGGCTGATCGCCAACCTGGCCGCGCTCGGCGCCGGCGCGGCCGTGGCGCTGGGCGCGGGGCTCCTGGGCTGGCGGTCGCGCGCCGTGCGCGGCGCGGTGGCGGGCGCGCTCCTGGATCTGCCCGGCATCAAAAATATCTGGCAACTGTGGCGGACGTCGCGCTTCCTGTCGACGCTGTCGGTGCTGCTCGCCCAGGGCGTGCCGCTGACCGAGGCGCTGAAGGTGCTGGAGGGCGCGGTCGGGCCCGGCGGGGGCGCCGCGCTGGCGTCCGTGGGCGACGCGGTCCGGCGCGGCGGGCGCTTGCACGAGGCGCTCGCGGGCGCGAAGCTGCTGCCGCCCGTCGCGGTGCGCATGGTCCGCATCGGCGAGGAAACGGGCGAGCTCGCCAAGGTCGCGGGCGAGGCCGGAAAGCTCTACGCCGCGCAGCTCGAAAAGCGCCTCGACACGGTGTCGGCGCTGATCGGCCCGGTCGCGATCCTGTTCATCGCGGGCCTGGTGGGCGGGCTGATGGTCACGATTATGTCGGCCCTGGTCAGTATCGACCAGGCCGTCCTGTGAGATGAGCGGAGCACGGCCGTGGGCGAGGTGAAGCGAGTGGTGGTGCGGGGCCGGGGCGGCCGGCCCGTGGCCGTGCGGGCGCGGCAGGCCGGGTTCACCCTGGTCGAGATGCTGGTGGTGCTGGCGATCGTGGGCCTGCTGGTCGGCCTGGTGGCGCCGCGGGTGTTCAACCAGCTGGGCGAGGCCAAGGTCCGCACCGCCAAGATCCAGATCGAGAGCTTCAAGAACGCCCTGGACGTGTTCTTCCTGGACACCGGCCGCTATCCCACGACCCAGGAGGGGCTGGGCGCCCTGGTGGTCCGGCCCGCCAACGTGTCGAGCTGGGGCGGCCCCTACATCAAGGGCACGGTGGTGCCGGCCGACCCCTGGAAGAACCCCTACGGCTACCGGGCGCCGGGCCAGAACGGCCGGCCCTACGACATCACCTCCAACGGGCCCGGCGGCACGGGCGCGGGAGGCTCCGATCAGATCGCGAGCTGGTGAGGGCGCGGCCCTGCCGCGCGACCCCCGGGCGGGCTACGTGCTGGTCGAGGCGCTGGCGACCGTCGCGCTGACGGGGCTCATCCTCGGCTTCGCCTTCCCCTACGCGGTGTCGGGCACGACCCCGTCGCGCCTCATCGCGCTGGCCCAGTCCTCGGCCGCGCTGTTCCGGGACGCGCGAACCGCGGCGCTGACCGGCGGCCGGCCGGTCGCGGTGCGCTTCGACGCCGCCACGCGGCGGCTGCTGGCCGGGTCGCGGCGGGTCGCGTTCCCCGGCGACGTGGAGGTCAGCCTGCTCGCGGGCGGCAACTGCCCCGCCGAAGCCGGGACGGCCGCCCTCGTGTTCAGGCCCGACGGGTCCGACTGCGGCGGGGTTCTGCGCCTGGCGAAAGGCGGGCGCGTGCTGCGGGCCCGCGTCAATTGGGCGGACGGGGCCGTCGATGTCCTGCAGGGCGGCTGACGGCCGGGGCGGGTTCACGCTCATCGAATCGCTCGTGGCGCTGGCGGTCGCGGGGCTGATCCTGTCGGTGGTGAGCCGCGCCATGGCCCAGGCCTGGGCGACGGCCCAGGCGCCCGCCGAGACCCTGTCCGCCGTGGCCCTCGCCAGGGCCGCCGCCGCGGGCGCCCCGGCCGAGGCGTTCGACGAGGCGCGCGCGCGGGGCTTCGACGTGTCGCGGTCGAGCGGCGACGTCGCGG
>CAXTDZ010000190.1:0-6482 GCA_964243035.1 uncultured Lichenihabitans sp. | reverse complement strand
CGCCGGCCCCTTCCGGCCGCCCGCGATGGCGTCGACGACGCGCCGGACGCCCGCCCCGAAGGCGGCCTGCAACGGCGCCGACGCGCGGGCGACCTCCGGTCCGAGCGCCGCGACCGGGCAGCCGCGGTCGGGGTGCGCCACGTGCTCCCGCGACAGGTAGAGGGCGCGGAAAGCCGCGAGCGCGTGCTCGGCCCCACCCTCCCGCAACGCCCCGACGAACTCGGAAAACGCGCTGTCCAGCGCCCGCTCGACCAGCGCGTCCTTGCTGTCGAAGTGCTTGTAGAAGCCGCCGTGCGTCAGGCCGGCGTCCTTCATCACGTCGGCGACGCTGGCGCCCTCCAGGCCCTTCCCGCGGAACAGCCGCGACGCGCTCGCGACGATGCGGGCGTGGCTCCTGGTCTTCTCGTCCTGGGACATCCGCATCGCGCCGTCGGCTCCGGGGACACGCTTGACAGGTCGGATGTCATACATCATCCACATAGATGTTGGAAATAATCCAAACGGCGCGACTCAAGCCTCCCATCCGGAGAACCCGATGTCCCTGCCCCTGATCGCGGTCACGGCCGCCGCCGGCAAGACGGGCCGCGCCCTGGTGCGCGAGCTCCGTGCCCGAGACCTGCCGGTGCGCGCGCTGGTGCGCCGCCGCGACGCGCGCGGCGACGCGCTCGCCCAGACGGGAGCCGAGGTCGTCGAAACCGATCTCGACGACCCCGGGCGCCTGGCGGCCGCGCTGAGCGGCGTCCGGCGCGCCTACTACTGCCCGCCGATCAGCCCCGACGCGGCCAAGTCGCTCGACGCCTTCGTCCACGCCGCCGCGGTCAACCGGCTGGAGGCGGTCACGGCCATGAGCCAGTGGCTCGCGAGCCCCAACCACCCGACCCGGATGACGCGCGACATGTGGGCGGTCGAGCAGCGCCTGCCGGCGCTCCGGGGCGCGGCGGTGACGATCCTCAACCCCGGGTTCTTCGCCGACAACTACCTGCGCGTGGGCCTCGCCATGGCGGCGCAGCTCGGGCTTTATCCCAACCTCGTCGGCGACAGCCGCAACGCGCCGCCCTCGACTGACGACATGGCCCGCGTCGCCGCGGCCGTGCTCGCCGACCCCGGACGCCACGCCGGGCGCCGCTACCGCGTCACCGGACCCGCCCTGATCGGCGTCCGGGAGATCACCGCGGCGCTCTCGGCCGCGCTCGGGCGGCGCGTGCGGGCGATCGCCGCGCCCGACTGGCTGCTTGCCAAGGTCGCGGCCTATCGCGGCGAGCCGCGCTACGCCATGGCGGTGTTCCGCCACTACCTCGTCGACCACCGGCAGGGGGCCTTCGCGTTCGGCGCGCCGACCGACGTGGTCCGCGTCGTGACGGGCCGGCCGGCCGAGAGTTTTGAGGCGACCGCGCGCACCTACGCGGCCGAGCCCGAGGCGCGACGCGGCGGGGCGGCGGTCCGCAGGGCGCTGGCCGAGTTCGCCCTGGCCCCGTTCTGGCGCGGCTACGACCACGAGGCCGACGAGCATACGCTCGGCCCGCGCCCTCCCGCGCCCCGCTCTACGCCATGCAGGACGAGGCCTGGAAGACCGATCACGCCCGGTCGGACGGGAGCGCCGGCGCCTCGCGACCGGTGGTGCCGGCGCGTCCCGCGGTGTTGCGGCCTCACGCGTGACCTCCGCCTCGCCCTCGTCCCGACCCGGCCCCGCGCCGAGAGGATCGCTCGCATGACCGCGCTGACTGAAACCGTCCGCGACCACTACCAGGCCGCCATCGCGGATCGCGCGGCGCTGCTGGCCCGCATCGGCGCGGCCGTGGACGCGATGGGGCCGCCCCTCGACTCGCGCCGTTTCGCGCCGCTCGACCAGTTCCACATGGGCGGGCTGGCGGCCACGGCCGCCCTCGCCGAGCGGGTCGGGATCACGGCCGGCACCCGCGTCCTCGACGCCGGAGCCGGGCTCGGCGGCCCGGCGCGACACTTGGCCGAGACCTTCGGCTGCCGGGTCGAGGGCGTGGACCTGTCGCCCGATTACGTGGCGGTCGCGCGGCTCCTGACCGACCGCGCCGGGCTCGCCGCCAGGGTGGCGTTCGAGGAAGGCGACCTCGCCCGCCTGCCGTTCGAGGACGCGCGCTTCGACCTCGTCTGGACGCAGCACGTGGCCATGAACATCGCCGACCGGGCGGGCCTCTACCGCGAGCTGCGCCGGGTGCTGAAGCGCGGCGGCCGGCTCGCCTTCTACGATCCCGTCGCGGCCGACGGGCACCCCGACCTGCTGTTCCCGGTCCCGTGGGCGCAGACCGCGGACGCCAGCACGCTGCTGACCGCCGCGGAGACCCGCGCCGTGCTCGGCGGCGCGGGCTTCGCGGTCGCGTCGCTGGAGAACGTGACCGACCAGGCCTTCGGCTGGGCCGCGCACCAGGGGGCGCCCGCGCCGGGCGGCGTCAACGCCGCGATGGTCGTGGGCGCGCGCATGGCCGGGATGGCCGGCAACTTCGTGACCAACCTGCGCGAGGGCCGCGTCCGGCTCGCGATGGGCGTCGCCGAAGCCGCCTGAGGTCCGAGCGGGGGCGCCGCGCGCAGGCGCAGCCGACGCGCACCCGTGACGTTTGTGCCGGAGACCATGCCATGACCAGGACGATGCTCGTGACCGGAGCCACCGGCAAGACGGGCCGCCACACGGTTCCGCTGCTCCTTGCGCGCGGGCACGCGGTCCGCGCCTTCGTGCATCGCCGCGACGGGCGGGCGGACCGCCTCGCGGCCCTGGGCGCCGCGGTCGTGGAGGGCGACCTCCTGGACCTCGCGGCCCTGCGCACCGCGACCGCCGGCATCGACGGCGCCTACTTCTGCCACCCCATCGCGCCCGGCCTCGTGGAGGCGACGGCCTCCTTCGCCCAGGCCGCCCGCGAGGCCGGCGTCGGCGCCGTGGTGAACATGTCGCAGATCTCGGCCCGCGCCGAGGCCGGCAGCGACGCCGCGCGCCAGCACTGGATCGGCGAACGGGTGCTCGACTGGTCGGGCCTGCCCGTGACGCATCTGCGCCCCACCTTCTTCGCCGAGTGGCTGACGATGCTGGCCGACGGCATCAGGACCGACGGCGTGCTGCGCCTGCCCTTCGGCGAGGGGCGGCACGCCCCGGTCGCGGCCGCCGACCAGGCCCGCGTGATCGCGGCCGTGCTGGACGACCCCGCGCCGCACGCCGGCCGCACCTACCCGCTGTTCGGCCCGGTCGAGATGAACCACCGCGAGATCGCCGCCGAGGTCGCGCGCGTGCTGGGTCGCCCCGTCCGCTACGAGCCCGTGCCGGTCGAGGCCTTCGCGGGCTTCCTCCGAGCCCGGGGCATGTCGGCGCACCTCGTCCAGCACCTGTCCAACGTCGCCCTCGACTACCGGCGGGGCGTGTTCGCCGGAACGAACGACATCGTCGAGCGCGTCGGCGGCGCACCGCCGCGCGACGTCGCGACCTTCGTTGCGGCCCATCGCGCGGCCTTCGCGTGACGCACCATACGGCAACCCGGCGGCTGGGATGAGCGCGGGCCGCCGCGTGCGAGGCTCGCCAACTGGACGCGGCGCCCCGTCACCGCGACCGGCGCGGGGCCTGGCGCCCGCGGCTGGTCGGGTTGGGGCGGTTCGCGTTGGTGTTCTGACCCGAGCCGCGCCCTACGCCCCGAGCGCGGTCGTGTTGAGCACGACCTTGCCGGGCGTGCCCCGCCCCTCAAGCTCGGCGAGCGCGGCATCCACCGCGTGCCAGCCGTGGACGGTGGTGCGCACCTCCAGCCGCCCGCGCGCCAGGAGATCGAGCAGGTAGCCGAGGTCGCGGTCGATCGTGCCGTAGAACACCAGGTAGGAGAAGAACGTCTCCAGGCTCGCGTTCTCGGCGCCGCGGAAGCTGGGGAAGTCCAGGGCCGCCTTTGCGCCGGAGCTGCTGCCGAACACGACGACGCGGCCGCCCGGGCGGACGCGCGCCACCGCCTGCTCCAGCGACGGGCCGCCGACCGACTCCAGGACCACGTCGAACCGGTCCGCGGCGTCGGCGACGGCGGGGATGACGGACGCGGCCCCGAGCCCCTGCAGCCAAGCCTCGTGCTCGGGGCGGGCCACCGCCGCGATCCGGGCGCCGGCCAGGCTGCCGAGCTGGACCAGCATGCTGCCGACCCCGCCGCTGGCCCCTGTCACGCACAGGCTCCGGCCCACCACGGCGCCGCAGCGGCGCAGCAGGGCCAGGGCCGTGAGACCGGCCATGGGCAGCGCCGCGGCCGCTGTGTCGGGCACCCCGTCCGGCACGCGGGCGAGGCGCGAAACGGGAACCGCCACGCGCTCGGCCCAGCCGGCGCCGTCGACCAGCGCCGCGACGCGCTCGCCTTCCCTCGGGCCCGTCCCGTCCCGCGCCGGCCGCACCACGACGCCCGCCACGTCCTGCCCGGGCCGCCAGCCGTCCGGCCGGGCACGCATCAGGGCGAGCTCGCCCCGGTTCACGCTGAAGGCCCGCACCGCCACGACGGCCTCGCCGTCCGCGGGCTCGGGTTCGGGGACGTCGCGAAAGGCGAGGCGCTGGGCCGCGTTGGCCGTGTTGACGAGGGCTTGCACGGGAAACCTCCGGTGTTGGTCCGGGCCCGACGTCGTCATGGGCGCGTCGCGTCGGGACCGGTGCTGAGGGCCGCACTGTTATCCCGCGCGATCCCGCGATAAACCGCGATCTCCAGCGTTCACCCGAAAGCGGGACTTGCGAATGGACCGGCTCGCCTACATGGCAACCTTCGTGCGGGTGGTCGAGAAGGGCAGCTTCGCGGCGGCCGCCGAGTGCACCGGCCTGACCGCCACCATGGTCGGCAATCACGTGCGCTATCTTGAGGCGCGGCTCGGCTCGCGGCTGATCAATCGCACGACGCGTCGCCAGAGCGTGACGGACCTCGGCCGCCGCTACCTGGAGCGGTGCCGGCACATCCTGGCCGAGGTGGACGCGGCCGAGGGTCAGGCGGCCGACCTGCGCGGCGCCCCTCGCGGGCTGCTGCGGGTCACGGCGCCCCTGGCGCTCGGCGCCCACCTGCTGCCGCGGCTGCTCGCCGACTACCTGGCCCTGCACCCGGCCGTGGACGTCGACCTCGCGCTGAGCGACCGCGTGGTCAACCTCATGGACGAGGGCTACGAGGCCGCGATCCGCGTCGGCGAACGGTTCGAGCCGGGGCTGGTGGCGCACCCGCTCGCACCCTACCGCCTCGTGCTCTGCGCGGCGCCGCGCTACCTGGAGGCACGCGGGACGCCGCGCGCGCCGGCCGACCTCGCCCACCACGACTGCCTCGACCTCACCCTGTCCGGCCTGCACGGATCTCCGTGACCATCTTGCGCGCGTCGTTCCAGCCGAGCTTGTCGCTCGGCTCGGGCTCGCGGCGTGGAGCCCTGTCCCGCGCGGGCCGGCCGAACGCTTCGGACAGCACGCGATAGCAGTCGCGCTGGTAGTCGAGCATCTTGGCCCGGATGTCCGGCTTCTTGATCCGGCTGACGTCGATCCGGAACAGGAAGCCGGGCACGAGGTCGACAGGGAGGCAGACCGCCTCCTGCTCGCCGCCTCTGACGAAAGGGATACGTATGACACGAATACCTTCGCTCAGGATCGAGTCGCGCTTCATGCGCTCGTACTGGCCGTGCCAGGCGAGGCCGATGTTCTCGACCATCGGTTTGAGCGCGACGAAGGCGCCGTCGCTGTCCTCGAAGCCGACGAGCTGGTCGCCGTGGAAGTCGATCGTGACGAATTTGCCCATGGTGGGCCTCCAAACAGGTGCGCCGCGTCGGGCGCGTGAAGGATGGAAGCCCGGCCCCGCCGTGGAGGCCGGGCCGTAATTTCAGGCGGTGCGGGGCGTGCCGTGGCCCTGGGCGAGCATCCGGTCGATGCAGAGCCGGGCCAGCTCCAGGCGGGCGCGGTTCACCTCGGCATAGCGCTCCTGGAAGCGACGCTTCTGGACGCCCCGGAGAAGCCGGCTGGTGAACGGCGCGAGATCTTCGATCCGCACCAGGGGGGCGAGCGCCGCGAGGTCGTCATCGGCAGGTGCCATGATGACGCTCACGGCATCCGTGATGAAGGGCGTGCCGGGGATGCGCAGCACGCGACCGTCGCGAAGGGTGGTGCTGGTCATGGGCGCCCTCCCGCGAACAGGAAGGCGCCGGGCCGGTCGGCGCGGGCGCGAATGTGCAGGCCGCTCGCGGGCAGGCTGATGGCGGGAAGCGGCGCGCTGGCCAGTTCCTCCACCAGCTCGCGGAGGCGTTGGTCGACGCGCTTGCGCTCGCCGTCCAGGCGCTCGCGATGGTCGACAAGGTGCAGGAACTCGTCCTCGCGCGTCATTGAACGCGGAGGGAGCACGGGGTCGTCCGTGCTGTAGGTGTGGACCTTTGACATTGGGTAGATGCTCACACTAGACCGGCTTCTGAAGGCCGGGGCATCCGCAACGGGACGCCTAGAGGGTGTTATGGACCAGGGGGTGCGCCAGTTCTGGCGGGATGACCGCTCG
>CAXTDZ010000189.1:0-6498 GCA_964243035.1 uncultured Lichenihabitans sp. | reverse complement strand
GGTCGGCCGGGAGCGCGACGGGGCGCTGCGGCGGCTGCGGGCCGCGCGGCCCGCCGCGGTGGACGTGCTCGACGCGCTCGCCGCGGCCCTGCCCGACTCGGCCCACCTCACCGACCTGTCGATCGACAAGGCCCACGTGACGGTCGCGGGCGTGTCGACCGACCCGTCCGCGCTGGTGCCGGCCCTGGAAACCTCGGGCCGCTTCGCGGGCGTGTCGTTCGGGGCCGCGACGACGCGGGTCGAGGCCGGCGAGGGCGACCGGTTCCAGCTCGACATGGACGTCGTGGCGCCGCCCCAGGCGACCGCGCGGGCCGTTCCGTGAAGCTGCCGACGCTCGGGCGGCCGCTCGCGAGCGCCCTGCTGCTCGCGACCCTGCTGGCCGGGGCGGCGCTGGTGGTCGCGGCCGAGTGGGCCGACCTGTCCGCGGCCGTGGACGAGCGGCAGGTCGGCGCCGACCTGCTGGTGCAGGCCACCGCGGCCAGCCGGCGCGTCGCCACCCCCGAAGGAACCGCGGCGGAACCCTCGCCCTTCGTCGACGCCGAGAGCGACACGCTCGCGGCGGCCAAGGTGGACGCGGTTGTCCGGTCAACCGCCGAAACCGCCGGGAACACGGTTCTGTCCAGCCGGGCGGAGGTGAAACGCGACGAGGGCGGGCCGTTCGACCGCATCGAGGTCGAGGCCGTGGTCGAGGGCGGCAACGACGCCCTGCAGGCCCTGCTGTTCCAGCTCGAAGCCGGGGCGCCGTTGCTGATCGTCGACGCCGTGACGATCCGGCCGGTGGAGGCCGCGGGCTCGGACCCCCAGGCCCCGCAGTTGCACGCCACCGTGACGGTGAACGCCTACTGGCAGGCGCCGACGAAGTCTTGAAAACGGGTTCCGCGGTCGGGCCGAGCCGTCGAGGGCCGCCCGCGGTCGGCCCTCGCCATGTCCGCGCCATACAAACAGGAACCCCCGCGCGGCCTTCGCCGTGCGGGGGCGCGTCGACGGTGCTGCCCGAACAGGTTTGGGAAAAACCTGCTCAGCCGCCCGAGGTCACGCTGACCAGTTTCGCGACGTTGTCCAGGTTGATGCCCTGCGGGAAGAACAGGCCCTTGCTCGCGCCGATCTTGCCGTAGACCACGTTCAGCACCTGCCGGGGCGTGCGCGGGAAGGCCAGCGAGTTGGCGTCCGTCGGCACGATGTTGGACGGGGTCAGCGGCCCGCCGGCATGGGTGCTCTGGTCGGCCCCGATGCCCTGGTCGTCGTTGGCCTGCGACAGCGTCGCGCGTAGCGAGGAGATGAGCGCGGTGGCCTTCAGGGCGAGGTTGCTCTGCTGCGCGAACAGCAGGGTGCGCGTCGTGCCGGCGTGGTAGCCTTCCACGCTCAGGATGGAGGCGGCGGCGGACAGGTAGGTCTTGTTGGTGACGAACGCGGCCGCGCCGAGGTAGGCCGAGGCGCCCACGTCCGCGAGGATGTAGGAGCCGAGCAGGAAGTTGAGGTCGTTCGCGTAGGGGTCGAAGGTTTCGTTGGGCCCGACGACGCCCGCGGCCTGCGCCGCCACCGTGAAGGCGCTGCCGATGTTGAGCGCCGGGCGCGCGGCCTTCTTGCCGCCGAGCACCGAGCGCAGGAACTTGACGTGGCTCATCTCGTCGTTGGCGATCTCCTGCGCGTAGCTGGCGACGATCGGGTTCGAGAAGCTGGCCTGCCGACCGCCCGTCACGGCGCCGACCTGGCCGTCGCCGGTGATCTCGGACTCGGCCAGGCCGCCGCCGTAGGCCGCCGTCAGGTAGTAGGTGGACTCGAGGTATTCCGAGTTGAGCGCGAAGTTGAGGATCTGCGTGTCGATGTCGGGGGCGGCCTGGGCCTCGGTCGCGCCGACGATCGCGATGGCCGCGGCGCCAAGGCCGGTCGCCTTGATGAAGGCGCGGCGGCCGGCGTCCATGTTGATCTTGCGGGGGGAAGGTGCCTCGGGGGAATCGGTCATCGTTAAGTCTCCAGGAATCGGGTTCGAAAGCCGACGCGTCGCGGTGTCGCGATCGTGACGCCGGCGTCAGGCGTGGGCGCGATTAGATCTCCCCCGCGCGCGGGGACCGGCGCGGAGGCGCGGTCCCCGGTGCGGGAGGGTTGCCGGTCCAGGACGGGTCAGAACCGGTAGTTGATGCCGGCCCGGGCGACCTCGAAATCGAGCCCTCGGCGCTGCTCGCTGATGGCGAGCACGTTCGAGTTGACGTCGTAAACGGCATTGGCGGCGCGGTTGCCGTTGCTGAGGTCGACGTACAAGCCTTCGATCTTGGCCGAGATGTTCCGGGTGAAGGCGTATTCCAGACCGCCGCCCACCGCGTAGCCGATGTCGCTGTCGCCGTCCGCGTAGGCGAGACCGCCCGTGGCGTAGATCAAGGTGCGGTTGAACGAATAGCCCAGGCGGCCGCGCACGGTGCCGAAGAACTCCGGGTTCTTGGCGCCGACCACGGTGACGAGCGCGCCGGGGGGCGCGAAGGCCAGGCCCAGGTTCGCCGTGGGGCTGCCGCCGGGGTTGGGCAGGGGGGTGAACGTGTAGTTGCTCGTCCCCGACCGGGTCCGGTTGCCCAGGTCGAGGTACTGCGCGTCGGCCTCGATGCCGACCACGACGTTGGACCCGAACTGGTAGTTGTAGCCGATCTGGCCGCCGCCCTGGAACACGGTGTCGTCGCCGCGACCGGACGTCGTCAGGATGCCGTTCGTGGCGCCCGAGCCCGCCACGGTGCCGGGACCGAGCAGGAAGGTTTGGTTGTTGGAGCGGTTGTCGAAGGCCGCGCCGGCGTTGGCGCCGATGTAGAAGCCGGTCCAGGTGAAGACGGGCGGCGGCGGTACGAAGGGCGGGGGCGCCGAGCGCAGCGGCAGGTCGGCCGCGCCCGCGGCCGACGCGGCCGCGAGGCTCGCGGTAAGGAAGACTGTCGAGACCTTGATCATCGGTGACGGACCTTTGGGGTGAGATGTCGCGGCCGGCACGGTGCCGAGGCCGCGACCAGCGATTGGCGGAACGGTCGGGGTGCGGGTCTCAGTTCGGGGGGCGCGACGTCGTGGCGACCAGCTCTCCGCCGTTCGGCCCCTTGTTGATGCCGGCGGGGAAGAACAGGCCTTCGCTGGCCCCGATCCCGCCGTAGACCACGTTCAGCACCTGCCGGGGCGTGCGCCGGAAGGCCAGCCCGTTGGCGTCCGTGGGCGCGATGTTGGCCGGGGTTTTGGGGCCGCCCGCCAGCGTGCTCTGGTTGGCCGCGATGCCCTGGTCGTCGTTGGCCTTCGACAGGCTGGCGCGCAGCGCCGAGATCAGGGCCGTCGCCTGGTTGGCGGTGCTGCTCTGCTGGGCGAACAGGAAGGTGCGGATCAGCGCGGCGTGGTAGGCTTCCACGGTCAGGATCGCGGAGGCCGCGGCCAGGTAGGTCTTGTTGGTGATGTAGGCGGCCGCGCCGCTGTAGGCCGTGACGCCCACGTCCTCGAAGATGTAGGCGCCGAGCAGGAAGCTCACGTCGTCCGCGTAGGGGTCGAAGGTCTGGCCCGCGCCCACCACGCCCGCCGCCTGGGCCGCCACGGTGAAGGCGTTGCCGATGTTGAGGGCGGGACGGGCGGCCGCCTTGCCGCCCAGCGCCGAGCGGAGGAACTTGACGTGGTTCTCCTCGTCGTTGGCGATCTCCTGGGCGTAGTCCGCCACGATCGGGTTCTGGAAGTTGACCTTGCGGCCTCCCGTGACGGCGCCCACCGCGCCGTCGCCGGTCGACTCGGCATCCGACAGCCCGCGGCCGAACGCGGCCTGCAGGTAGAAGGAGGCTTCGAGGTATTCGAGGTTGAGCGCGAAGTTGAGGATCGGCACGTCGATGTTGGGCGTCTGGGCTTCCGCGCTCGTCGCGGCGATCAGCGTCGCGCCCGCGGTTCCCAGGCCGAGCGCGTGGAAGAAGGCGCGCCGGCCCGCTTCGAGGTTGATCGGGCGCTCGGTCTCGGGCTGGCTGGTCTCGTGGTCAAGGCTCATCATCTGGTTTCCCTGTGGCGGCGTGATAGGATCGAGCAGCAGCCGTGGCAGACGGGCGCCCGATGCTCCTCCCCTTGAACTGAAGGTTGAGTGAGCCGCGTGATTCTAGCAAGTGACGGGAGGTCGCGATGCCATCGAATGGGGCGCTTTCCGCCCATGTTGTGGCAAATCTGGCGCAGGTCTATCGTGAATTAAGTTTGATCCGAAACGCCGTCTGTTGCAAAAGTAATATCTTTCGTGTGCGGCTGGGGCGAGGCGGCGCCGACCGGCCGGGTTCGGCGCGCCGGTCACCCCGATGAGCGGCGGGGCTCGGCCGTGGGCAAAAGCAGCCGGTGCCGTCGCGATCGGCCTGCTCGCCCTCGCGCCGCGCGCGCGGGCCGTCGAGACCTCGCCGGGCGGCCTCGACCGCTATCGGGCGTGGCGCGACCGGCCGCTGTTCTCGCCGACGCGCCGGCCGCCCCCTCCGGCCGAGCAGCCGGCGGACGCGGCCAGCGCGCCGCCGAGCGCGGCTGCGCCCCCGGCGCCCGACATCACCGTGAGCGGCATCATCCTGGGCCTGCAAACGCGCATCGCCATCGTCAGGCTGGGCGGGAGCCCGACCGCCACCCACGTCACCGTGGGCGGTTCGGTCGGGGGGTGGACGGTGTCGGCCATCGGGGCGCGCGACGTCACGCTCCGGCGCGACCAGGACAGCCTGTCGATCCGCCTGCCGGCGCACGGCGCGCCGGCGCCCTGATCAGGTTCCGCACGCCGCCGGCCGGAGCGCGGCGGCTTCGCCCCGAGCCGTCGGAACGCCCGCCGCGGCGCGCCCCAGCCACCGGTCCGCGCCGGCGAGCGACTGGTTGATGACCTGGTCCATGTCCAGGTACTGGTAGGTCCCGCACCGGCCGATGAACGTCATCCCCGGGAGCCGGTCCGCCATCGCCTTGTAGCGCAGGTAAACGGCCCGGTGGCGGCCGTCGGCGGTCTTGACCGGGTAGTAGCGCTCGAAACCGTTGTCGCGGTAGTCGCACGGCTCCTCCCGGGTGAGGGTGCGGGCGCCCGTTTCACGCCGGAGGTGCCCGGGGATGAGGTGCCACCACGTTTCCCGCGTGAACGGCCCGTCGTCGACGAAGTTGGTGACGCTCCAGCCCCGCGCGGCCGCGGCCCGTTCGGTGCGGTGGTGGAAGCGGATGGACCGGTAGGGCAGGTCGCCCAGCACGCCGCCGAAGAAGACGTCGATGGGCATGCTGTTGAAGCAGTGGACGTAGCCTCCTTCCAGCCCGGGCCGGTACTCGACCCCGAGCGACACGCAGATGGCCGGGTGGTCGAAGATCGCCTCGAACAGCGCCGCGTAGCCGTCGCGCGGAATGGCCTGGACGCACGCGTCCGGGAAGTAGCGGTCCTCGTCGTCGAAGCGCAGCGGGATGCGGCGGACCACCGCCTCGTCGAGGTCCTCCAGGTCCAGGTCCCACATCTTGCGCGTGTAGGGCCTGAAGAACAGGTCGGTCAGCCTGCGCCCGATCCGGGCGTAAAGGTGTTCCGCGGCGTTGCGCGGCGCCGGGAGCTTCTCCGCGACCCGGGCCAGGAAGGCCTCGACCTGGTCCGGCGAGGCGAGGTTCGCGTCGAACACGGTGTTGACCGTCGCCCGGTTGATGGGCAGCGGCACGAAGCGGCCGTCGTCCAGCACGGCGCGGACGCGGTGCGCGTAGGGCTCCCAGCGGCCGAACCGCTCCAGCCAAGCCGCCACCCGGGCGTTGCTGGTGTGGAACAGGTGCGGGCCGTAGCGGTGAACCCGGACGCCGTTGCCGTCCACCTCGTCGTAGGCGTTGCCCGCGACGTGCCCGCGCCGCTCGACGACGTCGACCTCGAACCCCGCCTCGGCCAGGGACCGCGCGTAGACCGCCCCCGCGAACCCCGCCCCCACCACCAGGACACGCCCGTCCGATCCCAAGCCCGACCCTCCTCGCGCGACGGCCCGTCGCCGCGATCACCCACCGCGACGTCTCCCCCGCCGACCGGACCTGAACGGCGGCACAGTCCTGACGCCTCGCGGCTCACTTGTCGCGTGGCGCGGCGTCGCAACCGGAATCGGACCGCGCGCGATGCGCGGTTCGGTCGCGGCTCCTCCCGCGCGTGGCGCCCGCCACGGGCGAGCCGCGTCGGGGCTCACCGGGCGACGGCGTCCACGGCCGCGCCCCGGCCCCGCGCGTGGTCCGGGTTGGCCAGGAACCAGGCGTAGACCGCCGCGAGGCCGCTGCCGAGGTCGATCGAGGGCGCCCAGCCCAGGGCGCGCAGGGCGTCGGCGCGCATGAGCTTGCGCGGCGTCCCGTCCGGCTTGGTCCGGTCGAAGCGCGCCTCGCCCGAGAAACCCACCACCCCCGCCACCAGGGCCGCCAGCTCGGCGATCGTCAGGTCCTCCCCCGACCCCACGTTGACGTGGCCCGCCCCCGAATAGCGCTTGGCCAGGTGGACAAGCGCGTCGGCGCAGTCGTCCACGTGCAGGAACTCCCGCCGCGGCGTGCCCG
Organism: uncultured Lichenihabitans sp.; assembly: GCA_964243035.1. GTDB lineage: Bacteria > Pseudomonadota > Alphaproteobacteria > Rhizobiales > Beijerinckiaceae > Lichenihabitans. The sequence goes on along the minus strand of CAXTDZ010000189.1, from coordinate 9 downwards.
TGCCCCACA
>CAXTDZ010000188.1:0-6543 GCA_964243035.1 uncultured Lichenihabitans sp. | reverse complement strand
CCCCAGACCAGCGCGCCCGCGGTCCGGCGCGGCTCGATCGCCGGAACGGGGCGCGGGCGCCGCACGGTGCCCGACCCCGCCGTGCCCAGGAGGTCGAGCACCGCCGCCATGGAGGCGGGCCGGCGCGCCGGGTCCGGCTGGAGCATGGCGGACAGCACCGGCCGGAGCGCGGGGTCGATGCCGCCCAGGTCCGGCACGACCTGGCGCTTGGCCGTCACCTCCGCCAGGGTCCCGCCCATGTCGACCGGGCGGCCGAGCAGCGCCCCCGCGAGCACCAGGCCCAGGCTGTAGATGTCGGAGGGCGCCCGCACGTCGCCCCCGTAGAGCCCGCACTGCTCGGGCGACACGTAGCTGTACTTGCCCGCGAAGCCCGAGCCGATCACCGTCTTGGACCCGGTCGCGGTGGAGCGCGCGATGCCGAAGTCGATGATCTTGGCCCGGGCCACCTCGCCGTCGGGGATGATGATGTTGTCGGGCGACACGTCGCGGTGGAAGATCTCGCGGTCGTGCGCGGCGCCGAGCCCCGAGGCCACGCGTTCGAGCAGCAGGGTGGCGTGCGCGGGGGCGAGCGGCCCGCGGTCGAGCAGGTCGGACAGCGACGGCCCCTCGATGAACTCCATGGGCAGGTACAGGCGCCCCACGCCGGGGTCCACCGCGAGCGGGTAGCAGCGCACCACGGCGTCGTGGTGGACCTTGCCCAGGCTCTCGCCCTCGTTGACGAACATCTGGCGCGCGTCGGGGTTCTGCTCCAGCTCCTGCCGGATGAACTTGATCGCGACCTTGCGGCCCGAGAACACCTCGTGGCCCTTGTAGACCTCGCCCATGCCGCCGGGCGCGAGCGCGCTCTCGACCTCGTAGACGCCGTTGAGCCGCACGCCCGGCGCGACCCGGCCCGGCAGCGACACCACGGTGGGCTCGGCTTCAAACGCCATCGCGGGCTCCCTTGCCGGGCAGCACCACGGTCCGCTCGCGCGGGGCGAGGCAGCGCACCACCACGGCGGTCACGTTGTCGGCGCAGCCGCGGGCGAGCGCCAGGGCGAGAAGGGCGTCGGCCGCGGCCTGCGCGGAAGCCGCAGCCGCCACCCGCGCCAGGATGTCGCCGGGCGGCACGTCGTTGCTGAGCCCGTCGCTGCACAGGACGAAGGCGTCGCCCGCGCGCAGCTCCCCGTCGCGAATGTCGAGCTCGGGCACGTCGCGCACGCCGAGCGCCCGGGTGACGACGTGGCGGCGCGGCCAGGTTTCCGCCTGGGCGGGCGTGATCGCGCCCGCCGCGAGCAGGTCCTGCACCTCCGTGTGGTCCTCGGTCCACTGTTCGATGGCTCCGGCGCGGACCCGGTACAGGCGGCTGTCGCCCGACCAGATCCCCGCAAAGGCGTCCCCGTGGACGAGCAGCGCCACCAGCGTCGTGCCCGCGACCTGGCCGGGCTCCGTGGCGCCGCGGATGCGGGCGTTGGCGTCCACCGCGGCCCGCTCGCACTGCCGGAGCAGGTCCGCGCCGGAGCGGGGCGCCGTGACGCCGCGCAGGGCGTCCACGACGGCGGCGCTGGCGAGCGCGCCGCCCGCGTGGCCGCCCATGCCGTCGGCCACCGCCCACACGCCCGCCTCGGCGTGGACCAGGAAACGGTCCTCGTTGGTGGCGCGGCCGTGCCCCACGTCGGTGGCGGCGCCGGTCTCGAAGGCGAGGTCAGCGCCCAAGGCCCACCTCTCCCGGTTGAAGGGCGATCGGACCCAGCATGGCGGCGAGGTCCATAGGCGCAGGTAGAGCGGGCGCCGCGAAGGCGCGGGCCCCAGCGCCGGGGCCGCCGACCGTCCACCACAGGCTGCCGGCCTCCGCGAGAGCGGGGCCGTCAAGCCACAATAGCGGATTGAGGCTGACCTGGGCCGGTTCTGCCCTTCGCCCCGTAAGGGGAGAAGGTGGCCGACAGGCCGGATGAGGGGGGAGGCGAGCGGGTTGCCCCTCATCCGCCCTGTCGGGCACCTTCTCCCCGCAAGCGGGGCGAAGGGCATCGGTCGGCACCAGGGAGGTCGGCCCACACCTAGAATTCGGGTCGGGCAACCTGCCCAGCCCTTCGACCACGGCCTCCAGCGAGCCGCCTTCGTCGAGGCTCGACAGGAGCAGGTCCTCGACGGCAGTGAACCAGGGCGAGTCCGCGACGCGGTCGGGCGCGGGATCGCGGCCCCCGGGCGGCCCGCAGGCGGCGAGCGTCAGCGGGAAGCAGCGCCCGGCGCCGTCGACGGAGGCCATCAGGGCCCCGAGCACGGGGAACCCGCACAGCTCCGGGCCGAGCCGGAAGCGCCAGATCGGCGCCGCCAGGTAGCCGTCGAGCCAGGCCGTGCCGAACGCGGCCCGGCCCGCCGCGAGCCCGCGCTGGAGCCAGGGGTCCCACAGGGCCACGAAGGCGCGCGGCAAGCCCACGGTCACGAAGTCCCGCCGGGCAGGCAGCTTGCCGTAGAGGCCCGCGCGCGCGCCCACCCTACAGGCCCGCCGGGCAGGAGAAGCTGCGCAGCAGCCGGAACAGGTCGGACGCCTTCGGGTTCAGGAACCCGTAGTCCATCTCCGCGGTGCCGAGCGCGAAGCTGCGCTGGAGCCCGCCGGGGATGGGCCGCGCCCCGTCCAGGAAGCGGAACAGGGCCCAGCCGCCGTATTTCGGGTCGATGCCCACCGGCGCCACGCCGGCGGTGTCCGACAGGAGGTTGATGGCCGCGACCCCGCCGTCCTGCGTGGGGCCGGGCCAGGTGACCGAGCCGCCCGAATTGGGGGCGCCGGCCTTGGTCTCGATCACGGTGCCGTTGATCTCCAGCCGCGCCGTGTAGCCCGGCGTCGACAGCGCCGAGGGCACCACCCGGAACGTCATGGAGGGCGCCGACGCGCGCGGGGGGAAGAACAGGTCGCGGATGGCGGCCGCGTGCTGGAAGCTCGCCAGCACGGCGGCCGACAGCGCGCGGGCGCCCGGCGCGTCGGGCCGCACCGCCCAGGGCACGCGCTTGGTGTCCACGCTCGCCTTGAGCGACTGCTCGAAGAAGGTGTCGAAGGCGCCCGTGGGGGCGGGCGCGAACAGCCGGGCGAAATCGTCGATGGCCATGTCGCGGCCGCCCGTCACGAACGGATAGGCGCCACTCAGCAGGGTGCGGCAGGGCTGGACGACCTGCGTGCCCAGGTCCTGGGCGAGGTGCTGGCGGATGGCGGTCGACACGTCGCCGTCGAAGTCGCCCGCGGCCTTGGCCATCATGTCCCTGAAGGGCGGCGGCAGCCGAGCCGCTTGGCCGCGCAGCGCCGCGACCTGCTTCAGCAGCGCGTCGCTGCCCGCCCCGCCCGCGTCCCGGGTGCCCGGCAGGTTCGCCCCGAGTGCGCCAAGCGTCGCCACGAGGTCGTCGACCGGCCGGCCGCCGCCGCCCGCGCCCGCGTCGGCCAGCGCAATGAGGGCCGCGAAGTCCGCCTCGATGTCGGCGCCCGGCGCCCTGGGCTGGGCCGCCACCGCGGCGGGCGCGTCCCCTCCCCCCGCGTCCCCCGCGGGCTTGACCGCCTCGAAGCCGGGGCGCGGGCGCGTCAGGGCCAGCTCGTCGCGCAAGGCGCCGAGCAGCGCGGGCAGCGGCGACGTGGTCTTGGCCGCGAGCGCCCCCAGCACCGCGTAGGTGGGCTTGTCGGCAACCAGGCTGCGCAGTTGCAGGCGACCCAGCGCCTCGCGCCAGGCGCGGTCGAAGTCCTGCCGGTAGAGCGCCAGCACGTCGCGGTCGATCGTGTCGTAGCTCGCCGCCACCGCGGCGTCCTTGCCGAACTCGCCCAGCACCCAGCCGTCGTCGGCCTTGAGCTGGCCCGCGATGCCCGGCAGCCGGGCGAGCAGCGCGCGGTAGAAGCCCGCGTAGGTGAAGAAGCCCGGCACGCGCACGCCGGGGCTGCCGGGCGCGGCCGTGAACACCCGGTCGAAGTCCTGGCCCGCGTGGCTCGCGGCGAGCCAGTCGGGCAGCGCGTCGGCGGCGCCCTGCGCGCGGATCAGCGCGTAGGCGCGCTGGGCGGCGCTCAGCCGCGTCAGCGCCTTCTGGGCGTCGGACTGGATCAGGGCGCTGGGCTGCACCAGCGGGGGCTGGACGGGCTCTGCGTCCAGCATGGCGTCGAGGTGGGCGACGAGCCGCCGCCGCGCTTCCTCCTGGGTGCCGGCGCCGGGGATCAGCGCCGCGAGGTCGTTCGCGAACCAGGAGCGGACCAGGGCGCGGTCGACGGGATGGTGCTGCCCGCCCAGCATCATGTAGACCTTCAGGGTCTGGTAGGTCGCGATCGGGTCGCCGGCCGCGTCCAGCAGCGACTCCAGCCTGAACAGGAGGCGCGGGCGCAGCATGCGCTCCAGCGCCACCCCGTAGCTCTGGGTCTCGCTGGCCGCCAGATCCGCGTGCTGGCCGAGCCCGAAGCCCGACCACGGCGGCGCGGGCCGTGCGGGCGGCATGGCGCGCAGCGCGTCGAGCGCCGGCAGGATCAGGTCGAAGCGGTCGTCGGACACGTGGTCCTGGTGGGACAGCGCCGCGAAGGCGTCCGCGTGGGCGCGGGTGGCCGCGTCCGTGTCCGCCACCAGCACGGTGTTGCGGCCGTAGCTCGTCAGCCACGCGCCGGCCGCCGCCGCGCTCCCGACCGCCACGGCGGCCAACACCGCCGCCCGCAGCAGCAGCGTGCGCCGCACCGCGCGCCGGTCGGTCGTGACCCAGGCGGCCTCGCCGATCACCACCTTGGTGAGCAGGTCGCGGAGGAAGAAGCTCTTCCCCATGCCCGAGAAGGCCGCGGCCCCCACCTCCTGCGCGCCGAAGTTCTTGACCAGCGCCAGGAGGAGCCGGTCGACCGCGGTGCCGTGCTGGGTGCCGGAGGTGAAGTAGAAGCCGCGCAGCACCGCCTTGGTCTGGTAGCGCGTGGGCTCGAAGATCTGCTTCAGGAAGTCGAACACGGGCTTGCGCAGGCCCGACATCTGGCCGGGGAAGCCGAACAGCGACACGCGGGCGCCCGGCACCGGCTCGTCCTGGAGGCGGTCGGCGAGGCCCGCGTTGAGCCGCTCGATGAGCGCGTCGAACTCGCCCGGCACGTCGCCGATCAGGTTGGCCTTGCGGTCGGCCGTCTGGAAGGTCGCGCCCCAGACCTGCCGCCGCGCGTCCTCGCCGAGGTCGGCGAAGTAGTCCGTGAAGCCCGCGATCAGGTCCGCCTTGGTGAACAGGGCGTAGACGGGGAAGTCGATGCGAAGGCGGTCGTGCAGCTCGCCCAATCGCGCCCGAATCGCGACCGCGTGGCGGGACAGCTCCGCCTTGTCCAGGGTCAGCAGGTCGGGCAGGGCGAAGGCGATGATGACGCCGTTGATGGGCTGCTTGGGGCGGTTGCGCTTGAGCAGGTCCAGGAAGCCGAGCCAGCTCCGGCGGTCGAGGGCGGCGTCGGAATCCTGGGTCGTATAGCGGCCGGCCGTGTCGATCAGCACGGCCTCCTCGGCGAACAGCCAGTCGCAGTTGCGGGTGCCCCCGATCCCCTCGACGGCCTCGGGCGTCACGCCGCGCGCGAGGGGGAAGTCGAGGCCCGAGTTGACCAGCGCCGTGGTCTTGCCGGTCGCGGGCGGGCCGATCATCACGTACCAGGGCAGGTCGTAGAGGTAGGTGGCGCTGCCCTTGGCGGAGCGCCGCAGGGTCGCGAGCGCCTCCTTCATGCGCTCGGCCAGCACGGGCCTGTCGTCCTCGGGCTCGGCCAGCAGCTCCCGGTTCAGGGCGGCGGCGGCCTTGCGGCGCCGCCATTCCTTGACGCCCAACACCGCGGCCGTTCCCACCACCAGCAGCGCGATCAGGCCCGCCCGGGCGGCGGCGCTCTCAAGCGGCCGGACGGTCCCGAGCGCCAGGAAGGCGCCGCCCATCCAGATCAGCGTCGAGAGCGCCACCACGCCCACCACGACGCCCGCGGCGCTGGTCGCGCTCGCGATCTGCCTGAGCGGGCTCGCGGCCGGGCCGGGGACGGCGTCGACGAGGTCAGTCATTGCGGGGGATCAGCACTTCGACGCGCCGGTTCAGCGCGTAGGCCTGGGGCGTGTCGCGGGGGTCGACGGGGTCGGTGTCGGCCTTGCCGTCGGTGCGCAGGCGGGAGGGGTCGGCCAGCATGGGGCCGAGCAGCGCCGCCACCGCCACGGCCCGCGCCTTCGACAACTCGGCGTTGGACTGGAAGCGGTCGGTCCGGCCCGGCTTGGTCTTGTCCGTGTGCCCCACGACCCAGAGCGGCCCGGGGTCGGGGGTGAGCCGCGCCTCGCCCTCCACCAGGGTCGCGACCTGGCGGACCAGGGGCACGTATTTGGGCAGCACGGCGTCGCTGCCCGAGGCGAACAGGCTGAGCCCGCAGGTGCGGATCGCGATCGCGTTGCCGCGGTCGGCGAGGCACAACCCGTCCGGCAGCCCGCGCCTCAGGCGGTCCATCTGCGCGGCGCGGGCGGGCGGCGGCGGGGGCGGCGGGGCGGGCAGGCGGCGCTGCACGGTGACGGGCGTGGTGGGCTCCAGCGCGACGGTATACGCCGCGCAGCGCTGCGCATCTCCGCAGCT
>CAXTDZ010000187.1:0-6549 GCA_964243035.1 uncultured Lichenihabitans sp. | reverse complement strand
GACCGGGGCGGCGCGCGCCGGGTCACGCGGCGGCGCGCCGGTCCTTGTCCGCGAGGCTCGCCGCGAGCGCCACGTAGTCGGTCTTGCCGGTGCCGAGCGCCGGGACCGGGCGGCCCGAAAACACCTCGCGCGGCAGCAGGATCTCGGGCAGGCCCGCCTCGGCGGCGGCGGCCTGGAGGCGGTCGCGGGTGAGGCCGGGGTCCTCGCTGACCAGCACCACCGCCTCGCCCTTGCGCGGGTCGGGCCGGGCGAGCGCGGCGTGGCGGAAGCCGGGCGAGGCGCGGGTCGCCAGCTCCTCCACGGCGCCCAGCGACACCATCTCGCCCGCGATCTTGGCGAAGCGCTTGGCGCGCCCCCTGATGGCGATGAAGCCGTCGGCGTCCACCGTGACGATGTCGCCCGTGTCGTACCAGCCGTCCCCCACGGGTTCGAGCACGCCGGGCGCCGTGTCGCGCAGGTAGCCCGCCATCACGTTGGGCCCGCGCACCACGAGGCGGCCGCCCTCCGCGATGCCCTCCACCGGGTCCAGCCGGAGCTCCATGCCCGGCATCAGCCGCCCCACGGTGCCGTTCCTCGCGTGCATGGGGCTGTTGAAGGCGATCACGGGCGCGGTCTCGGTGGCCCCGTAGCCCTCCAGGATGCGCAGGCCGAACCGGTCCATCCACACCCGGCGCGTGTCCTCGCCCACCCGCTCGGCCCCGGCCCCCACGATGCGGACCGACTGGAAGTCGTAGGGGTGGGCGGCCTTCGCGTAGCCGCGCAGAAAGGTGTCGGTGCCGAACAGGATGGTGGCGTTGGTCTGGTAGACCAGCTCCGGCACCACCCGGTAGTGCAGCGGCGAGGGATACAGGAAGGTGCGGATGCCGGCCAGCACCGGCAAGAGCGTCCCCACCGTCAGCCCGAAGGAATGGAACATCGGCAGGGCGTTGAACGCGATGTCGCTCGTGTTGAACGCGATGCGGGCGTTCACCTGGAAGCGGTTGGCGTGCAGGTTGCGGTGGGTCAGCACCACGCCCTTGGGCGTGCCCTCGGAGCCCGAGGTGAACAGCACCACGGCGGGGTCGGACGGGTCGCGCCTGGCTGCGGCGCGGTTCGGGACGAAGGATCTGGCGAGCGCCGCGAGCTTGTCGCGGCGGCCGATCCGGTCGCGGAGGTCCTCCAGGTAGACGATCCGCACCGTGCGCCCGAGCTGCGCCACCGTGTCGTCGAGCTTGGCCCTCTCGACGAAGCGGCGCGACGACAGCACGGTCGACACGCCCGCGACCCGGCAGGCCGAGGCCATGCCGCCCGCGCCCGCCGACAGGTTGAGCATGGCGGGCACCCGGCCCCTGGCCTGGAGGGCGAAGAAGGTCACGAGCGCGCCCACCGAGTTGGGCAGCAGCACGCCCACGGGCTCGGCCGCCGGCGCAAGCCCGTCGAGCTTGGCGCCGAGCGCGAAGGCGCCCGCCATGAGCCGCCCGTAGCTGAGCGGCGCGAAGCCGATGTCCTCGGCGATCACATAGCGCCGGCCGTTCAGCGCCGCCGCGTCCGCGAGCGCCCCGAACAGGGTGCGCTCGATGGGGGAGGTGCGGAACATCATGTCGGACATCAGGTCGTAGAGCACCTGCTCGGCGGCCTTGCGCCGGTCGCGGCCCTGGATCGCGGGGTCCACGGCGAGCTGGCGGGGCGGCAGCACCGTCATCCGCACCTTCGGCCTGAGCCGCCGCGCCGCGCGGCCCGCGAGCCGGGTGAAGGGCGTGTGCTGCAACCCGTCCAGGCGGACGGGGATGACGTCGGCGCCCGTGCGGTCGGCGATCAGGCCGGGGCCGTCGTAGACCTTCATGAGCGCGCCCGTGACGGTCAGGCGCCCCTCGGGGAAGATCACCAGCGTGCGCCCGCGCTCCACCTCGCGGGTGAGGAACTTGAGCGACATCGGGTTGCTCGGGTCGACGGTGGCGAAGTCCACCAGCGACAGGAGCGGGCGCGACCACCACTTGCTCGCGATCAGGGTGTCGATGGCGAACACCGGGTCGCCGGGCAGGAAGGCCGCGACCACCAGCCCGTCCACGAAGGACTGGTGGTTGGCGACCACGATGCGGCGCGGCCCCGCCCTGTCGAACTCGGCCGCGCCGCGGACCTCGACGCCGTAGACGAGGGTGAGCAGGGCGCGCACCACGGCCTTCAGCACCTCGCGCGACAGGAGCCGGACGCTGATGACGGCGGCCACCAGGTTGAGCCCGGCCAGCGCGAGGGCGAGGGCCGGCAGGCCGAGGCCCAGGCCGGACGACAGCACGGCCAGCGCCAGGGCCGCGGCCACCATGAACAGCGAGTTGACGACGTTGTTGGCGCCGATCGCGCGCGCCTTGGCGTCGTCGGGGGCGGCGTGCTGGAGGATGGCGAACAGCGGCACCGCGTAGAAGCCCGCCGCGACCGCCAGGAGGAACAGCACGGCCGACACCGTGAGCGCGCCCGGGCTCGCCAGAACGGCGAGCACCGGGCGGCCCAGCGCCGCGGGGGCGGGCAGCGCCGCGGCCGCGATCGCGAAAACGACCAGCAGGCCCGAGACGGCGAGCGCCGCGAAGGGCACCGGCCGCGCCGAGATCTCCCCCTTGAGCACGCGGGCGCAGAGCAGCGACCCAACCGCGATGCCCACCGAGAACAGCCCGAGCAGCAGGCTCGCGGTCGCCTCGTCGCCCCCCAGGAGGTCGCGGGCGAGCGGCGGCGTGAAGCTGAGCAGCGTGGCGCCGAGCGCCCAGAACCAGGAGATGCCCAGGATTGACAGCCAGGCGGGGCGGTTCGCGCGCACCTCGCGCAGGATCGCGAGCGTGCCGGGCCGCCGGGCGTTGGACGCGGCCGCGCGGGCCACGGGCGGGGCGGGGGGGATCAGCCGCGAGGCCGCGACGCCCCCCACCGCCACCGCGAGGATCGCGCCCGACACGAAGGCCGCCCCCCGCGCGCTGCCGATCAGCGAGCCCCCCAGGATGCTGCCGAGCAGGATCGCCACGAAGGTCGCGCCCTCGATCAGCGCGTTGCCTTCCACCAGTTCGCCCTCGGCGAGGTGGGCGGGCAGCAGGCTGTATTTGACGGGGCCGAACAGCGCCGCCTGGCACCCCAGCAGCAGCAGCACCGCGAACAGCCCCACGACGTTGCCCACGAACAGCGCGAGCGCCGCGAGCGCCATCAGGCCGAGCTCGGCGAGCTTCAGCCGCCGCGCGAGCGTGCCCTTGTCCATCGTGTCGGCGAGGTCGCCCGCGAGCGCCGACAGCACGATGAAGGGCGCCACGAAGGTCGCGCCCGCGAGCGCGGTCAGGGCCGCGGGCCCGAGGGTCGAGGCCGAGCCCGCCCGGAAGGCCAGCATGAGGGCCATGGCCTGCTTGAAGAGGCTGTCGTTGAACCCCCCGAAGGCCTGCGTCCAGAACAGCGGCGCGAAGCGGCGCGTGCCGAGCAGCCGCAGCGGGGCAAATCCGGCCATGCCCTCCATCTCCCCTTCCGCCGTCCGTCAGCCTTGCAGCAGTTTCAGCGCCGCCTCGTGCAGGCGGGGGTCGCCCGCCGCCACGACCTGGCCGCCGTTCGCGGCGTCGCCGCCGTCCCAGGTGGTGACGACGCCGCCCGCGCCCTGGATGATGGGGATCAGGGGGGCGATGTCGTAGGATTTCAGCCCGGCCTCGATCACGAGGTCGATCGAGCCGGCGGCCAGCATGCAGTAGCCGTAGCAGTCGCCCCCGAAGCGCGGCAGGCGCACCGCGGTCTCGACCCGCGCGTAGGCCTCGCGCTCGGCGGCGTCGAACAGGAGCGGGCTCGTGGTGGACAGGGTGGCGGCGGCGAGGTCCGCGCAGGGCCGCGTGCGCAGGTGGTGGACGACCTGGGTGTTGCGGCTGTTGTGGCCCGACCAGGTGGCCCGCGCCCCGTCGCCGAAGAAGCGCTCCCGCGTGAAGGGCTGGTGCATCATGCCGTAGGCGGGCACGCCGCGGTGCTGGAGCGACACAAGCGTGCCCCACAGCGGCAGGCCGGCCACGAAACTCTTGGTGCCGTCGATGGGGTCGAGCACCCAGACGTATTCGGCGTCGGGCTGGTGGGGCGGGAACTCCTCGCCCACGATGCCGTGCGCGGGGAAGGTGTCGCGGATCATGCGCCGCATGGCGGTCTCGGCCGCGCGGTCGGCCTCGGTGACGGGGTCGAAGGCGCCGCCCGCGCGGGCCTTGTCGTGGGCGGGGATGGCGGTGCGGAAGAAGGGCAGGATGACGTTGCCCGCGGCGGTCGCGAGGTCGGCCACGAAGGCCTCGAAGTCCACGGCGGTCATGCGAGCTCCTCAGGCGCAGGCGCGGCACGGCCGCACAGGGGTCGGGCCGGTTCCGCCGTTTCGCGCGCCAACTTCGCCCATAGCCGGTCTGCCGCCGCAAGGCGACCGGCGCGAAAAACCGCCACCGTGGCAAACGGGCCGGAACCGCGACAGAGGGGCCACGGCGCGGCTCCTGGAGCTGGGCGGAGACCTCGCCGACCTGGCGCGAACAAGGAAAGTGGAGGCTTCTGTTGCCAGGTGCCTCCGGACCCCGCCTAGAAGTGCTACCCCCTAGGGCTTGGATCCCGGTACCTTCGCTGCATTACGCAGCGACGGCCACCGGAGCATAGTTGTCGTTGGCAACTATAAGGTTAGCCCGATAACGGCGGTACAATGCCGAGCAAAAGCGATCCTTTTACACCCACGTCGATCCTATTTCGGGCCCGCCGAAACCCTCGTCGCCGAGGGCTTCGGTGGACCCGCCCGGTACTGCCCCGGGGTCCGTAGAGCTTATTCTGAATGCCGTTTATCGCCATATTCGCCGAAGCGACCCGGCCAAGATAGGATGCGGGCGGCCCGACCGCAAGGCGGATTTGAGCTCGGTCCCCGACGGCCGCGGGCCCGGGGCCGCCGTTCCTCCTTCGCCGGACCGGCAGGCCGTGCTATCCCTCCGGCCATGTCGCTGCCCGATCTCTACCGCTCCTACATCGCCTGCCTGAACGAGCGGGACTGGGCCCGGCTTGGGAATTTCGTTGACGAGACGGTCGAGCACAACGGCCGGCCGCTCGGGCTGGCCGGCTACCGGGCCATGCTCGAAGACGACGTCAGGACCATCCCGGACCTTCGGTACGCCGTCGCGCTGCTGGTTTGCGAGCCGCCGCACGTCGCGGCCCGTCTCGCCTTCGACTGCTCGCCGACGGCGACGTTCCTCGGCCTGCGCATCGACGGGCGCAGGGTGTCGTTCACGGAAAACGTGTTCTACCGCTTCGAGAACGGCAAGATCACGTCGGTCTGGTCCGTCGTCGACAAGAGCGCGATCGAGGCTCACCTGCGTCAACCGGCATCGCCGCCCTGACCGCGCGGGCTGCCGGCCGGCGGCTTTGAACTCGGGTTAACGGACGCCGGTTCTGCCCTTCGCCCCTCGAGGGGCGAAGGTGGCCGACAGGCCGGATGAGGGGGGGGGACGAGCGCGTGGGCCGACCCCTCATCCGCCCTGTCGGGCACCTTCTCCCCGCTGATCGCGGGGCGAAGGGCATGGCCTGGCACTGGCAGCATTAACCTGCGTTCAGAGCCCCGGCTTGCCGGCCGCCGCCGCTTGTTCGGGGTCCCTCGCGCGTGGTAGCCAGGGGACCCATGAGCCGAACCCGGGCCGCGTTCCGCCAAGTCGTGTCCGCCCTGATGCTGCTGGCGGCCCTGGTGCTCGCGACCCACGCCGGTCCCGCCCTGGCCGACGACCCCGCCGCGAGCCGGCCGGTCGCCGGCGCGGCGGTCGCCATGGCCGGTCCCGATCACGACGGCATGGACCCGAGGATGGGGCGGGACGGGACCGCGCCCTGCAAATGCCCGTGCTGCGGCCCGGGAACCGGCTGCCTGTCCGTGACACCCGCCTCGGCGGTCCAAGTGCCGCTTCCCGCGCCGGGTCGCGTCGCCGGCGCGGGTTTGCCGGCCCACGACGCCCCGCGGCCGGGTTTCGAGCCGCCCGGCTTCCCGCGCCCACCCCGCCGCGCCTGACGCGGCGCCTCGCGCGCCTTCACGCTTTCCGATGAACCGGACCCGCCGCCCCGAGAGGCCGGCGGGACCCCCGCTCACGACCGTGCAAGGACCCTTTCAAGATGAACACCCTCACCGCAGCCGCCCTCGCCGCAGCCCTGCTCGCCTCCGCACCCGCGGGAGCGGACGGGATGAAGATGACCATGCCCACGGGGGCCTCCTCCGCGGGCGGCCCCAAGGCGCCCGTCGACGCGCGCTACGCCAAGGCCCTGTCGGCCTCGACGGCCAGGATGATGACCGGCATGGACGTCAAGTCCTCGGGCGACCCGGACCGCGACTTCGTGCTGATGATGGTGCCCCACCACCAGGGCGCGATCGACATGGCCAGGATCGAGCTCCAGTACGGCAGGGACCCCGGGCTGCGCAGCCTCGCCGCGTCCATCATCAAGGCGCAGGAGGGCGAGATCGCCACCATGAAGGGGTGGCGGGCCAAGGCGGGCCGTTAGGCCCCGCGCCCACCCGGCCGGCGCGTGGCCACGACGGCCCGGCGCGCCGGCGTCACGCGGAGCCGGGCGACGGCC
>CAXTDZ010000186.1:0-6648 GCA_964243035.1 uncultured Lichenihabitans sp. | reverse complement strand
GGCCGGGCCTGGCCGTGGCGGCCGCGGCGCTCGCCCTGGCGCCGCTCGCCGCGGGCCGCCTTCCGGGAGCCGCCGCCCATTCCGTACCGCCCGACCCGGACTGGGCGGCCTTCGATCCGGACAGGGTGCGCACGCTCGTCGCCCAGGGCAAGACCGTGCTGGTCGACGTGACGGCGGCCTGGTGCCTGACCTGCAAGGTGAACGAGCGCGTGGCCCTCGGCCGGCCCGCCGTGCTGGCCCGGCTTGACGGGCCCGACGTGGTCCGCATGCGCGCCGACTGGAGCCGCCCCGACCCGGCCGTCGCGGCCTACCTGCGCGGCTTCGGCCGCTACGGCATCCCGCTCGACGTCGTTTACGGCCCCAGCCGGCCGGGCGGGGAGCCGCTGCCGGAACTGCTGACTCCCGGCCTCGTGCTGGCGGCCCTCGACCGGGCGGACGGCCGCTCCCCGCAGCCCTGAGTGACGCGGCAACCCGGCCGAAGCGAGGAACAGAAGTCTCAGCCCCGCCCAGGCACCGCCCGAGCCGGGACGGCGCCGCGCAGGACGCCGCGCGCCGCGACCTGGTTGCACCCGATCACGACACCCACGGCGAGCAGGTGGACCGCCAGGTCCGTGACCGTCGCGTCGTAGGGGTGGAAGAAGTTCAGCAGCGTGGCCGCGGCCGCCGCGACCGCGAGGCCTCCCACCAGCGCCGTCAGGTTGGGCCGCAGGGGAAAGGCGCGCCGCACCATCGCGACCGTCAGGATCGAGAGCGGGACCGAGAGGAGCACGATGAAGCCGAAGCAGGTCCGGCTCTCGACGAGCGAGGCGTCGTGCGTGCCGGGAAGGACCCAGGTCCGCGCGCAGCCGAACCCGCTCGCGCCGAGCCACAGAGCCAGGCTCGGGATGGGCAGGAGCGCCCAGCGCGGGCCACGGTCCGGCATCCCGAGATGGAAGGTCGCGACCGCCCCCGACACGGCCGTCAGGGCGGAGCCGAGAACGGCCAGCCACATGTCCGGGGCGGCGCACAGGCGGTCCATCATGCCCCTGTCGTCGGCGACGCAGGCCAGGGCCGCGCCCGCGGCCGTCACCACCCCGACCCAGACCGCGGCTCGAACCAGCGGCCGCCGGATCACCTTGACGGGGCGGAGGGTCCCGCTCAGGGACGCGATCACGCGGTCAAGTCCGTCGTCCTCCGGCATCGACCCGCCTTCCCTTTCAGCGCGCCGTCGCGGGGGCGGCGGGCCGACGCATGACCAGCGGCGGACGCCGCAGCAGGCTCGCCGCCGCGATCAGCAGGGCCGGGCCGTAGACCAGCGACGGCCAGATGAAGCGGTCGTGGAACGGGTCAACGTAGAACAGGACGGACGCGGACGACAGCCAGATCACGGCGGGAACGGGCGCCACCGCGCAGGGCAGCGCCATCCAGGGCAGGTACCAGGCGTAGTGCGGGCTGACCGCACCCGTGGCGAAGGCCGCCAGCACGGCCGTGTCGCGGCAAAGGCGCGCGACGTCGCCGTCGGGTGAGGTCCGCCCCCGCACGATGCAGGCGGACAAGGCCGCGTAGGCCGCCGCAACCGTCGCGACGTAGGCCGCGGAAGCCCATCCGGGAAGGGCGGTGACGTGCGCGAGGCCGGCGAGCAGCCAGAAGCCGCCGCCCGCCGCGAGCCCTTCCTCGCTGCCGTAGCCTCCCAGGAAGCCGAGCACGTCCCGCCCCGCCGACGCGTACAGGCCGTAGAGGGCCGCGACGGCGAGCGCACCCGCGAGCGCCGGCCGCCACAACCCGGCGCCGCGCACGAAGGCGGGGGCCACCGCGACGGGGATGAACTTGCTCAGCGCCGCCCCGGCGAGCGCCACGCCGGCGAGGCCGTCGCGCCGCGAGCCCCTGAGCAGCAGCGCGGCTCCCAGGAAACCCACCGCGAGGGCGTCCACGTGGCCGTCGCAGGCGAAGGCCCAGACCGCCAGCGGGTTCCAGGCGTAGACCAGCACCCGTTCGCGGGGCAGGCCGGCCAGCCGGAGCAGGCGCATTGTGCAGGCGACGCCCAGGGCCTCGAAGAGCAGCATGGCCGCCTTCATGCCCGTGACGGTCGGGTCGAGGCGGCCCACAGCCGCGAACACGACCTGGGCGGCCGGCGGGTAGATGGTCCTGGCGTAGTCCTTGCGGTTGACGAGCGGGTAGACGGCTCCGTCGCGCAGGGGGGCCAGCGCCGGGTCCGCGGGGACGTAGCGGTAGGGGTTGATCCCCGCGCGCTGCACCGTCCCGTCCCACACGTAGCGGTAGACGTCGGAGGACAGGATCGGCGGCGCGGCCAGCAGGAGCAGGCGCATCAGGGCGGCCGTGCCGAGCACGATCGCGAGGGCGCCCCGCCCCGGCGGGTGGCGCAGCACCAGCCGAACCGCGGCGTAGTAGACGAGGACCCCGGCGAAGAGCAGGGCCACGAGGACGTCCATGCGGCGCTCGGGATCCATCCGCACGCCGACGGGCCAGAACAGCAGGGTCGCGGCGAGCGTGAGCGCGAGGAGCAGGGCGCCGAGGCCGGCCAGGACCGCGACCGGCCGCGTCAAGCCGGGATCCCGGGGGCGGAGGCGGCCAGCAGCTCCCCAAGCTTCATGGCTCGCGCCACGCGCCGCGTTTCCGGCGCCGGGTGGCCCGAGCCGTCGCCGAGCAGAACGGCGAGCGAGGCGGCGTCGTCCACGTCGTACCACGGGTCAAGCTCGACGAGCGGCAGCCTCATCCCGCGGGCCCGCGCGCGGGTCTGCTCCGCCACGACCTCCGTGCTCCAGGCGACGTCGGCGAACAAGCCCGCGTGCGCGCGCGTCATCCCGAGCAGGTAGTAGCCGCCGTCGTGCGCCGGGCCGAGCACCGCGCGCTCGCCCGGCGCGAGCAGCGCCTCGGCCGCCTCGACCAGGCGGCGCGTCGGCAGCGTCGGCCCGTCGGAGCTCAGCACGCAGGCCGCCGCGTGCCCCTGCGCCAGCAGGCCCCGGACGGCGTGGAGCAGGCAGCGCCCGAACCCCCGCACGGCATCCGGCATCGGCGAGCTGCCGTCGGCCAGAATCAGCCGCGTCCCCGGGGCGAGATGCGGCCGCAGCGCCGCCTCGCACCCCGCGGGCGCGAATGCCGCGTAGGGGACGATGGGCGCGAGCCGCGCCGCCTCCGCCATGCTGCCGGTGGTGTCGCGCAGGAAGGCGGCGCTCAGCCGCGCCGCCTCCGCGGGGTCGAGCGGGGGGCACAGCCGGGTCTTCGACCGGCCGGGCTGCGGGGCCTTGGCCATCACGGCCACCGCGCAGGTCGCGTCGCCCATGGCCGCCTCAGATCCCGCTGAAGAAGTTGAAGCCCTTCGCCTCCCAGTACCCCGGCGCGTAGGTGTTCGTGACCTCGATCGCCGTGATCCATTTCGGGTTCTTGAAGCCGAGCTTGGTCGACGTGCGCAGCCGCAGCGGATAGCCGTAGGGGTCGGGCAGGGTTTGCTTTGCGTAATCCAGGGCGAGCAGCGTCTGCGGGTGCAGCGCGGTCGCCATGTCGATGATGCTGGGGTAGTCGTCGGCCGTCCTGAAGGCGACGTATTTGGCCCGGAGGTCCGCGCCGACCCGCTCCAGGAGGCCGCGCAGCGTCGGGCCGGACCATTCGCCGATGTAGTCCCAGCCTTCCACGCAGACGTGGCGGATGACCATGTCGGTCTGCGGCAGCGCCCGGAGGTCCGCAACCGTCCAAGGGCGCTTGTCGGCCACCAGGCCGGCCACCTCCAGCGTCCACCTGGAGCCGTCGACGGGCTTCACGTCGGTGATGTCGTAGTAGGCGTTGAAGCGCGGCGGCTTCTGCACCATCGAGGCGGGATAGGTCGGGGCGAGCTTGTCGGGGTCGAACAGCAGCGCCTGGACGCCGTCGTTGAAGTCGGAGATGCGGCGCAGGGCGCCCTCCACCGCGGCCGGCTTGGAAACGTCGCAGCCGGTCAGCATCGTCAAGGCGCCGAGCGACAGCCCGCCGCGGATCAGCCGGCGCCGCTCCAGCGAGCGGATCAGGCCGCGGTGGTCGTCCAGCACCGACGCGTCGGGCCGGACCTTCGGGCGGAACAGCGACCTCATGGCCGCGCCCCGTCCCGCGCGAGCCGCGGGCCGCCCGCCAGCATGGCCCAGAGCGTTTGCGGCACCAGCAGCGCCAGCGCGACGTGGACCACCAGGAAGAGCACGAGCCCCGACATGCCCAGGAAGTGCAGCAGCCGGGCGCCCTGGAAGCCGCCGAGCAGCGCCACGAGCCATGACAACTGGACCGGCTTCCAGACCGCGAAGCCCGTCACGACCTGCGCGACGCCGCCCCCGATCGCCAGGATGTAGAGAACCTTCTGCACCGCGTTGTAGACGGTGAGGTCCTCGTGCGCGACGTGCCCGCGCAGGGTGTCGCGCACGGTCCCGACGAGGTCCGACAGGCGGATCGGCAGCAGCCGCTCCCGGAGGCGGCCTGTGACGACGCCGTAGACGAGGTAGGCGAGGCCGTTCGCCATCAGCAGCCACATGGCCGCGAAATGCCAGAGCAGGCTTTCGGCCGCCCAGTCGCCCAGGCGGATCCAGTGCGCGACGTGCAGGCCGTGGATGATGACGCTGTCGTTGTAGATGCCCCAGCCCGACAGGATCATCGCGATGGTGGCGACCGCGTTGGTCCAGTGCATGACCCGCACGGGCCAGGGGTGCAGCTTGCGGGCGCTTCGGACGCCCCTCCCGACAGGTCGACCCATGGCTCATGCTCCCCGTTGCGCCTCCTGGTACGTTCGCTTCGCCGCGGCGGTTACAGTTCCGCGCCGCGACGCTCGCGTATGGGGCGGCGCGAGACCGGCCCCGCGTAACCCGCGGGCCCTCGCCGGCGAATCCCATGTCGGTCGGGGCCGTCCCGACGCCTCGACCCCGGTGGTCCCGATGCCGCCCTTCCGTTCCCTCGTCGCGGCCCTGGCCCTCGCGGCCTGCGGTCCGGCGTCCGCGCAGCAGATGAAGCCGCCGGGCATGAGGGAGGACGAGGCGGCCGGCCGCCGCTTCCCGCAGCCCGTCCGGGTTGGCGACCTCCTGGGCCGGACCGTCCTGCAACCGCTCGAAAGCCAGCCGGTCCTGGGGCGGGTCGAGCGGCTGGTCCGGCGCGGGGACGGCCGGGTCGACGTCGTGATCCGCTACGGCGGCGTCCTCGGCCTCGGGTCGCGGCCCATCGCGGTGCCGCTCGCGGCCACCGCGGTGCTGGGCGAGTACCTGGAGGTCGTCGACGACACGCCGGACCAGCTCGACCGCTTCCCGACCGATGCGGGAACCGCCGCGGCGCTCGCCCCCGACGAGGTCGTCCGCGTCGGGCTCGCGCGCCCGTCGCACTGATTTCGTGGCCCGGGCGCGTAACCTCCGGCGCAGGCCGCTCGTAAAGCAGCGGGACGGCCACGGACGGATCCGGGAGAAACGCCCGCCATGACGCTGCTCGACACCCCCCAAACCCGGCAGCACGACCCGCGCCGCTATCACGACGCGGCCCCCGACCGCCTCGCGGCGCGGACCGAGAAGCCCCCCGTCTGCCTCTACCTGGAGGTGACGAACCGCTGCAACCTGCTCTGCACGACCTGCCCGCGCACCTACGTCGAGCTGGAGCCGCCCGCCGACATGAGCTGGGATCTGTTCAGGTCGATCGTGGACCAGGTGCCCGAAACGAGGCGCGCCGTGCTGCACGGCGTCGGCGAGCCCATGCTGGTCAAGAGCCTGCCCAGGATGGTCCGCCACCTGAAGGACCGGGGCACCTACGTGCTGTTCAACACCAACGGCACGCTGCTCAACGACCGTAACGGCCGCGCCCTGATCGAGGCGGGCCTGGACGAGCTCCGCGTGTCGCTCGACGCCTCCACCCGCGCCTCCTATCTCGCGATCCGCGGCAAGGACTACTTCGAGCGCATCCTGCGCAACGTGCGCGCCTTCCGCGGCCTGCAGGAGCGCGAGGGTCACGCGACCCCCCGCGTGTCGGCCTGGCTGACGGGGCTGAAGGAGACCCTGCCCGAACTGCCCGCCTTCGTGCGGGTCGCGGCCGGGCTCGGCGTCAAGGAGGTCCACCTCCAGCGCCTCGTCTTCCTCGACGGCGCCGAGGGGCACGCCCGGCCCGACCAGGCGCTCTACGAGCGGATGAGCCGCGAGGACGCGGGCTACCTCGCCGAGGCCGAGGCCGTGGCGGGCGAGCTGGGCCTGACCTTCTCGGCCTCGGGGGCCGCCTCCGAGCCGGGCCTGAGCCTGCGGCGCCACGACGGCGGATCGCCCTGGTCGCTGTGCCGGCGCCCCTGGACCGTGATGTACTTCACGGCCAACGGCCGGGCGCTGCCCTGCTGCATCGCGCCCTTCTCGCAGCGCGGCTACGAGCACTACACGCTGGGCGACGCCACCCGGGACACCCTGGCCGCGATCTGGAACGGCCCCGCCTACGCGGGGTTCCGCGAGGCGCTCCTGTCCGACCGGCCGCCGGCCGCCTGCGCCAACTGCGGCCTGCACTGGAGCCTGTAGCGGTGATCGAAGGCCTCCGCCTGGCCCTGGTGGTGCCCGTGCTGGACGAGGCCGAGGCGATCGGCCCGGCGCTGGCGCGGGTGCCGCGCGGCCTCGTGGACCGGGTCATCGTGGCGGACGGGGGCAGCCGCGACGGCACGCCCGGGCGGGCGCGGGCGGCGGG
>CAXTDZ010000185.1:0-6654 GCA_964243035.1 uncultured Lichenihabitans sp. | reverse complement strand
GCCATGGCGGGCGGGCGCGGCGGCCTCGCGACGCCCGCGGGTATGCACGCCGCGGCGGACGGCGCCGGGCGGCTGCTCGCCCGGGACGACGGGCCGCGCGTGGCCGCGCTCAGCTTCGACGGCTGGGACACCCACGTCGACGAGGGTGGCGCCACGGGCCGGCTCGCGGCGCTGCTGGGCGGGCTCGACGGGGCGCTCGGCGCGCTGCGGGACGCGCTGGGGCCCGCGGCCTGGGCCGACACCGCCGCGGTGGTCATGACCGAGTTCGGCCGCACCGTCCACATCAACGGCACGGTGGGAACCGATCACGGCACGGGGACGGTCGCGTTCCTGGCCGGCGGCGCGATCAACGGCGGCCGGGTGATCGCCGACTGGCCCGGGCTCGCGGCGGCGAACCTCTACGAGGGACGCGACCTCAGGCCGACGACGGACCTGCGCAGCGTGCTGAAGGGCCTCGTGACCGACCACCTGGGCGTGCCCGCGGCGCTGTGCGAGCGCGTCGTCTTCCCCGACAGCGCGACGGCCAGGGCGACCGTGTCCCTCCTGGCCTGACGGCCGCTACCGCGTGCCCGCCAGGCTCACGGCGTATTCCGGATAAAGCCGGCCCACGATCTCGCCCACCCGCGCGACCTCGCGCGCCGACAGGATCTCGCGCCAGCGGTCCTGCCGGACGCGCCCGGCGGGGGCGGGGGCGGCGCTGGAGGCGGACCGGCGGGCATGGGAGGGCACCCGGGCCCGCCGCCGGCCGAGCCAGCCGCACAGCTCCGCGAAGCTGTCCTCGGGAGCGGCGAGCAGGTCCTCGTAGGCGACGATCCGCGCCCAGGGCTCGCCCGACAGGCTCAGGTCGACGAAGCGCTCCGTGACGGCCCAGGCGGCCGCGATGCGCGACAGCCCGTCGGTGTCGAACTCGGCCAGCAACGCGTCCCCCGCCGGGTAGCCGGGGGGCAGCGCGGCGCCGAGCCCCTGCAGGACGTCCGCCAGGCGGACGCGCTCGAAACTCCAGTGCCAGTCGGCCGACCACAGGCTCGCGACGGCCGCGTGCGGGTGACGCCGCACGTGGATGACGGGCACGCGCCAGCGGCGATGCGCGGCGCCGAGGTTGAACTGCAGCCGCACGTCCTTGACCACCACCGCGCGCCGCAGCGAGTCCGCGACCCGGCTCCGGCAGCTCAGCAGGAAGGCGCTGCCGTAGCGGCCCGAGACGGCGTCGTCCAGGAAGGCCCAGGTCTGCCCCTCCAGGCCCGGCCCGGGGATGTGGGCCTGGGCCGCGTCCTCGCCGGGAAAGCGCCCGCGCAGCATGGCCCGGCGCCGGGCGTCGTTGGGCGACAGCGGCTCGAACACCGTCTTGGCGTCGAGGCTCTCGGCCAGGCATTCCTGCACCCAGGTGGTGCCGCTCCGCCAGAAGCCGCTGACCAGCGCCACGGGCCTGGCGGCGCGCAGGCGGCCCAGCCCCGCGTCGAGCCAGCGCGCCGCGCGCACCGCCGAGCGGTTGCGCAGGGTGGGCTGCTGCGTGCCGTCGACGCCGCCCGCCCCCAGCCGCCGTACCCGATCCGCCCCGTTCGCCCGCGCGCCGATGGTCGGCCCCTCCCGCGTCAGCCCGGACGAGTATGGCACGGGTCGCGCGCCGGGCGAAACCCGCCCGGAGGAGGCGCGTCAGGCCGCGCGGGCCGGGGCGGGGACGTCGCGCGCCAGCATGGCGGGCACGTCGGCGGCCGGCCGGGGGCGGCTGATGAGGTAGCCCTGCGCTTCCACGCAGCCTTCGAGCCGGAGATAGGCGAGCTGCTCGGCGGTCTCCACGCCCTCCGCCGTGGTCGACATCCCCAGGCCCGCGCTCAGATCGGTCACGGCCCGCACGATGGCCTCCGAGCCGTCCATCCGGCCGATGTCGCGCACGAAGGACTGGTCGATCTTGACCTTGTCGAAGGGGAACTTGCGCAGGTAGCTCAGCGACGAGTAACCCGTGCCGAAGTCGTCCATGGCGATCCGCACGCCCAGCGCGCGGATCTGGTGCAGCATGGACAGAATCGTGTCCGAGTCCTGCAGCATCAGGGTTTCGGTGATCTCAAGCTCCAGGCGCTCGGGATCGAGGCCGGAGGCGGCGAGCGCGTCGGTGACGGCCGCGACCAGCGGGGTCCGGAACTGCAGCGGCGACAGGTTCACCGCGACCTTGACGCCGGCGGGCCAGGTCGCGGCCTCGCGGCAGGCCGTGCGCAGCACCCAGTCCCCGATGGCCTCGATCTCGCCCGTCTCCTCGGCGAGCGGGATGAAGTCGGCGGGCGGCACCGACCCGCGGACGGGATGGTTCCAGCGCAGCAGCGCCTCGAAGCCGCAGACCGCGTCGGTGCGGATGTTGACGAGCGGCTGGTAGTGCAGCTCGAACTCGCGGTTGGGCAGCGCGCGCCGGAGGTCGAGTTCGAGCCGCCGCCGCTCCTGCATCCGCGCGTCCATCGCGTGCTCGAAGAAGCGGTGCGTGCCCCGGCCCTCCTCCTTGGCGCGGTAGAGCGCCAGGTCGGCGCACTTGAGCAGCGCCTCGTCCGTGGCGCCGTCGCCGGGCGCCAGCGCGATGCCGATGCTGGTGCCGGCCACGACCTGGAACCCGTCCACCTCGAAAGGTACGGCCAGGGCCGCCGCGATCCGCTCGGCCAGCGACGTCGCGCCCACCGGCTGGCGAACGCCCGCCTGGATCACCGCGAACTCGTCGCCGCCGAGCCGCGCCACGGTAGCGCCGTCCCCCGCGCAGGCCCGCAGCCGCTCGGCCACCTGCTTCAGCAGGGCATCGCCGACGGGGTGGCCCAGCGTGTCGTTGACGGTCTTGAAGCGGTCGAGGTCGAGGCACAGCACCGCCGCGGCCTCCGCGGGACGCCGGTCGGCCAGCGCGCGCCGGAGGTCCTGCCCGAAGCGCGACCGGTTGGGGAGGTCGGTCAGGGCGTCGTGGTGCGCCATGTGGCTGATTCGCGCTTCGGCGCGCAGCCGCTCCCCGGTCTGCTCCCGCAGGTGCAGGAGCGCGCGGGCGACCGTGCCGAGCTCGTCGGCGCGCTCCGTGTGGGGGACGGCGGCGGCGAGGTCCCCCTTGGCGATGCCGTTGATCGCTCCCGTGAGGTCCCGCAGCGGCCGGACCAGGTGCAGGCCCACCCCGCACAGGGCCGCGAACAGCCCCAGGCCCGCGAGCGTCAGCCCCGCCACCAGGCGGCCCGACAGCGCGCGGGCGCCGGCCACGATCTGGTCCACGGGCCGCACGACCTCGATCACGCCGCGGACGTCGCCGACCTTCCAGCCGCGCCTGGGCGACAGCGGGCTCGTGTTGTGGCAGGCCACGCAGGTGGCGTCCATGCGGTCGCTCACCGCGACGCGCAGCACCTCGCGCCCGTCCACCACCTCGCGCCGCACGAGGCGGCCGTCGGGGTTCTTGGACAGGTAGTCCCAGGCGTCCCGTTGGAAGGCGTCCAGCACGCGCCCGGCGCGCATCGGCCAAGGGTAGGGGCTGAACAGGCTGATCCCGAAGTCGCCGCTGCTGAAGGCCTTGCCAACGTCCAGCAGAAAGGTCGTGGGCACCGGGATGGTGCCGGGGTGGTCCCTGTAGAAGGCCGTTGCCACCGTTCCCGACTGGACGGCCGGCAGCACCACGTGGTCGGAATAGAAGGTGCGCAGCGTCCGCATCTGGTCGGCGGAGCGCAGGCTGCGCGCCACGGCGTCGTCGAGCGCCTCGTCCACCACCGCCCGGGGCGTGTACAGCCCCACCGCGCCCACGATGAGGCCGACGATGAAAAAGGTCGGGATCACCAGCTTCCAGACGAGCGACAGCCGCACGGCCCGGCGCCACCCCGCCAGGGCGGGAGGTTGCGTGATCTCGGCAGCGAGCGCGCTCATCGTCGGTCCCGGCTGACAGGTTGGCCGGGACCATGGCGCCGGCCCCTGACCTGCCGGTTAACCGGGCCGAGAAGCCGGGAGTCGTCGTTAACGGAGCAGGAAGCGCAGCAGGCGGTCGGCGCGCGGCCCGTAGGGCGGGCGCAGCAGCCGGGTCGGGCTGAAGCGGCTCTGGACGAAGACGGGGCGGCGGTGGGTGAAGGTGTCGAAGCCCGCCCGCCCGTGGTAGCTGCCCATCCCCGACGAGCCGATGCCGCCGAAGGGCAGCGCCTCGACCGCCGCGTGCAGCACCGTCTCGTTGACCGACACCGTGCCCGAGCTGGTGCGCGCCAGCACCCGCGCGAGGTCCGCCCCGTCGCGCCCGAACCAGTAGAGCGCGAGCGGGCGCGGCCGGGCGTTGACCAGGGCCACGGCCTCGTCGAGGTCGCCGTAGGCGAGCACGGGGAGCAGCGGGCCGAAGATCTCCTCGCGCATGAGGGCGCCGTCGGGAGCGGGGTCGAGAACCAGGGCGGCCGCGACCCTGGGCTCCGCGACCGGGCGGTCGAACAGCGCCACGCAGGTCTCGCCCGCGGCCAGCGCCGCGAGCCTGCGGCGGGCCGCGGGGTCGCGCACGGCCGTGTAGCCCGGCCCCTCCGGCGCGGGATAGAGCGCGCGGGCGGCCTCGCGCGCCGCCGCCACGAAGCCGTCGCGCGCGGCGCGCGGCACCAGCACGTAGTCGGGCGCCACGCAGGTCTGGCCGGCGTTGAGCAGCTTGCCCGCGACGATCGCGCGGGCCGCGGCCGCGAGGTTCGCGCCCGGGCCCAGGATGGCGGGCGACTTGCCGCCGAGCTCCAGGGTCACGGGGGTGAGGTGCTCGCTGGCCGCCGCCATCACGCGGCGGCCGTTGGCGGTGGAGCCGGTGAACAGCAGGTGGTCGAGCGGCAGGCGCGTCATCGCGGCCGCGGTCGCGGCGTCGCCCGCCACCGTCGCGACGTGGTCGGGCGCGAAGGCCTCGGCGAGGGTGTCGCCGATCAGCGCCGCGGCGGCGGGGGTGAGTTCGGAGGGTCTCACCAGCACCCGGCAGCCGGCCGCGACCGCGCCCACCAGGGGGAGCACGGTCAGCTGCAGGGGGAAGTTGGCCGGCCCCATGACGCCAACGACGCCGCGCGGCTGCTTGACGAGGCGCGCGCGGGCGGGCCAGAAGCGCGGCCCCGCGGACGCGCGCTCGGGCCTGGCCCAGGACCGGAGGCGCGGCACGGCGTGGTCCACCGCCCCGGCGACCGCCATGACCTCGGCGATCAGCGTCTCGTGGCGGCACCGCCCGCCGAAGTCGGCGTCGAGCGCGCTCGCGAAGGCTTCGGCGCGGTTGAGCACCGCGCCGCGTAGCCGCTTCAGCGCGGCGCGGCGCTCGGCAACGGGCAGGCCGCCCGCCCCGTCCCAGGCGGCGCGGAGGCGGGCATGGGCGGCGTCAAGCGTCTCGGGCGTCACACCAGGGCTCCGACCTCGGATTGATGCGGCCGGTGCCGGACGCGTCAAACTGTAGCTGCTGCCTCGACCGTCACGACTCGCCGACGTAGGCCCGGCCGCGCCACAGCGTCGGGCGGCCGCGGACGCGGCGGACCAGCGCGGTCCATTGGATCGCCAGCGTCGCGAGCACCGCGAGGGGGTGCAGCGGGATCGCGGTCGCGGGTTCCCGCGCGGCGCGGGCCTGGAGCGCGCGGGCGAGCAGCGGCATCGCGCAGGCGCAGACCAGCGCGGGCCGGGCCGGCACCGCCATCCCGGCGCCCAAGGCTGCGGCGAGCAGCAGCCAGGGCAGGACGTGGCCGCCCACGAGCAGCACCGTCCACACGGGGAGCGCCACGGGCTTGGCCATGCCCTCGGTGGCGTTCTTGAGGAAGCCGTTCCACAGCGCGCGGGGGCTGCCGTACATGCGGCAGGTGGCGAGCTCGGCGCCCGCGACCAGGTTCGTGCCAAACCCGCGCGCGCGGAAGGCGCGGGGCAGCTTCAGCCCGTCGTGGAGGCTGCGGCGGATGGCGCCGTGGCCGCCCACGGCGCGGTAGGCCTGGGCGCGCGCCATCATCATCTGCCCGCAGCCCGCCCCAAGACCCTCGCGCCCGTCGCGGCGCATCATGGCGACCGGCAGGTAGCCCAGGATCAGCGCGTTGATCATGGGGATCACGAGCTTCTCGGCCAGCGTGGGCATGAGCTGGCGCGGCACGCCGCTCACGAGGTCCTCGCCCGCCCGGGGCGCGAGCCGGGCCGCGGCCTCGGGGTGCAGCCGCACGTCGGCGTCGATGAACAGCAGGTTGGGCCGGTCCGTCAGGCCGGACAGCACGAAGCAGGCGTGCTGCTTGCCGTTCCAGCCGGGCGGCAGCGGGGGCGCGCGCTCCAGGCGCAGGCGCCCGTCCGCGGCCGCGATCCCCGCCACGATCGCGGCGGTGCGGTCGACCGAGCCGTCGTCGAGCACCACGACCTCGACGTCCGCGTGGGTGCTCGCGAGCGCGGCGCGGACGCAAAGCTCGATGCCGGCCTCCTCGTCCCGGGCGGGGATCAGGATCGCGACGCGCGGCGGGACGGCGGGCAGCGGCGGGGTGCGCAGCAACCGCAGGTTGATCAGCGTCATCACGAAGGGCAGCGCGGCCAGCGCCGTGCAGGCGACGACGAGGACGGTCACGACGGCTCGCCGTGGGCGGGCCGGAACCGCTCGCCGCGCAGGGCCGCGCGGGCGCGCCGCCACAGGTCGTAGACGCCCCCCACCCCGGCCCGGCCGTCGAGCAGCGTCGTGAAGGCGGCCGGCGCCCGGGCCACGGC
>CAXTDZ010000184.1:0-6660 GCA_964243035.1 uncultured Lichenihabitans sp. | reverse complement strand
AGCGCGTGCTGCGCATGCGCTTCGGCATCGGCATGAACACCGACCACACGCTGGAGGAGGTGGGCCAGCAGTTCTCCGTGACGCGCGAGCGCATCCGGCAGATCGAGGCCAAGGCGCTGCGCAAGCTCAAGCACCCGAGCCGGTCGCGAAAGCTCAGGAGCTTCTTGGACAACTGAGGCCAAGTGGCGCCGGCGGTCTCGCCGGCGTTTCTTTATCGCGCCCGAGGAAGAGGATTTTCCCTTGTCCTTCCTGAGATCCCTGTTCGGGGGCGCCAAACCGCGGGCCGAGGCACCCGCCGAGGAGAAAACAACGGCGCAGCTCGACTACAAGGGTTACGTGATCCGCGCCGTGCCCTTCAAGGAGCAGGGGCAGTTCCAGCTCGCGGGCGTCATCGAGAAGGCGGTCGGGGACGAGGTGAAGCGCCACCGCTTCGTGCGCGCCGACCGCAGCCCTGACCCCGCCGACGTGAGCCAGATGGCGCTCGCCAAGGGCCAGACCATCATCGACGAGCAGGGCGACGCCCTGTTCGGCTGAGGAGTTTGGAAGAATGGCGGACTGGGACGCGGCCCTCTACCGCCGCTTCGAGGCGGAGCGCACCCGGCCCGCGCGCGACCTCCTCGACCGCGTGGCCCTGGATGCACCCGACCTGGTGATCGACCTCGGCTGCGGGCCGGGCAACTCGACCGAACTGCTCCTGCACCGCTTCCCCGGCGCTGACGCGGTCGGGCTCGACAGCTCGGAGGCCATGCTGGCCGAGGCGCGCGCCCGCCTGCCCGGCTGCCGCTTCCAGCGGGGCGACATCGCGGCCTGGGCCCCGGAGCGCCCGCCCGCCCTCCTCTACGCCAACGCCTCGCTGCAGTGGGTGGGCGACCACGCCCGCCTCGTGCCGGCCCTGTTCGCGGCGCTCGCGCCGGGCGGCGTGCTGGCGATGCAGGTGCCCGACAACCGCGACGAGCCCTCGCACCGGCTGATGCGCGAGGTGGCGGCCCTGCCGCCCTGGTCGTCGCACATCCGGGACGCCGCAGGACCGCGGGTGAGGGTCCTGCCGCTCGACGCCTACTACGACGCGCTCGCGCCCGCGGCCGAGAGCGTGGACGTGTGGCGCACCGCCTACCAGCACCCGCTGGCCTCCGCGGCGGCGATCGTGGACTGGGTCAGCGGCACGGGCTTGCGACCCTTCCTGGAGCCGCTGCCCGAAGATCTCCGGGCGGGGTTCCTGGCCGAGTACGAGCGCCGGATCGACGCCGCCTACCCGCCCCGCGCGGACGGCAGGCGCCTGCTCG
The DNA here is from genome assembly GCA_964243035.1 of uncultured Lichenihabitans sp. Classification (GTDB taxonomy): domain Bacteria; phylum Pseudomonadota; class Alphaproteobacteria; order Rhizobiales; family Beijerinckiaceae; genus Lichenihabitans. The sequence goes on along the minus strand of CAXTDZ010000184.1, from coordinate 5,377 downwards.
CCTTCCCGCGCCTGTTCGTGGTGGCCCGGCGTCGCGACGCTTGAGCGGACCCGCTCAGCGCCGGCCGGGGTCGGGCGCGGCGGAGTCGGGCTCGCCGCCGGGCTGAGCCTGCGCCTTCTCGGTCAGCTCGCTGTTGCGGTCCTGCCGGCGGTCGAGCCCCGCGTTGGGCTTCGGCCCGCCGGTGTCCCGCTCGGGTGCGGTGTCCTCCGTCGTGGCCCCGCCCGTTTCCGCCACGTCCGGCAATCGCTGGTCCCGCATGGGTCGAGCCTCCTGGTTCCTTGGAGAAACAGCATCCGGCTGGACATGTTCCCGCGCCCTCCCTCGACACGGACGTACCGCGCCTGTTTAACAAGCGCGCGAATGCGTCTGTGTCGAGACGCTGACGCGCGTGACCCAAGCCAACGAGCGCTCCTTGCTGACCCGTCTCGCGATTTCGAATTTTAAGCGCCTGGACCAGGTTGAAATCGACCTGGGCGAAGTCGTTGTGTTCATCGGCGCGAACAACTCGGGCAAGACCTCCGCGCTCCAAGCGCTCCTGCTGTGGTCGGCGGGCGTCAAGGAATGGGCTAGTAAAAGGAAGACAGGTGCGTCCGGCGTCACTATGTCCAGACTGGGACTGACACAGATCCCGTTGCGCAACGCCAAACACCTTTGGCGCGACCTTCGCATGTCGGAGGCACGCCGGAACGGCGAGGAGCAGACGTCGTCCAGCGTCATGATCGACGTGAGTGTCGATGGCGAGGACGACTCCGCGTCCTGGCGATGCGGCATGGAATTCTACTACGCCAATCCGGAATCGTTCTACTGCCGGCCGTCGCGACCAGGAGAGGAGACGAAGCGGCCATCCGTGCCGAAGCGGGCCGTCGAGACCGAGGTCGCGCTGCTGCCGCCGCTGTCGGGGCTGTCGCCGGAAGAGCCCGAGCTTCAACCCGGCCGCATCAACGTCCTGCTCGGCCAGGGCCGTTCGGGAGAGGTCCTGCGCAATCTCTGCCTGCGCGTCAGCGAAGCCGACGGTGGACAATGGGATGCCGTGAAGCGCGGCATGGACCGCATGTTCGGCGTCACCCTCGACGACCCCGTTCGCGATGCCGCGCGCGGCATCGTCGACCTGTCGTATCGGGAGCACGGGGTCGAGTTCGACATCACGAGCGCGGGACGGGGATTGCAGCAGGTCCTGCTGTTGCTCGCCCACATGCACGGCAACCCGGGCGCCGTGCTGCTGCTGGACGAGCCCGATGCTCACCTGGAGGTGATCCGGCAGCGCGAAGTCTACGCGACGCTGACCGAACTCGCGCGCGGGTCGCGCAATCAGATCATCATCGCGAGCCATTCCGAGGTCGTGCTCCAGGACGCGACCGACCGCGACCTCGTGGTGAGCTTCGTGGGCAAGCCGCGCCGCGTCGACGACCGCGGCTCCCAAGTCCTGAAGGCGCTTAATCGGATCAGGGCGGAGGATTGTTATCAAGCCGAGCGCAAGGGCTTGGTTCTCTACCTGGAAGGCTCGACCGACCTGGCGATCCTGCGGAACGTGGCCGGCCTGATGGATCATCCCGCCAAGATGATCCTGAGCGAACCGTTTGTCACTTACGTCGCGAACCAGCCCAAAGAAGCGCAGAACCATTTCTACGGGCTCCGGCAAGCCAAGCCCGACCTGAAAGCCTTCGCGCTGTTCGACCGGCTGGAGCGCGGCTTACCGCCAGACTTCACGCTGCCCAACCATATGTGGAGCCGGCGCGAGATCGAGAATTACATCGCGAGCAGGGACGTTCTTCTACGATTCGCGGCCGACACGGGCCCGGACGACCTCATTGCCCGTGCGGAGGCCAGGAAACAGATCGAGGCCATGGACGCGGCGATCACCTCCGTCGAGGACGCACTTAGGGTGCTGGATCGAAATCCTTGGTCGCCCGATACCAAGATATCCGACGAGGTCTTGGAATCGATATTCCGAAACTACTACGAACGGCTCGGCCGATCGAACCGCATGCAGAAGACCAACTACCACATCCTGGTCCAGGCGATGGTGCCGGCCGACGTTCCCGACGAGATGCGGCTGGTTCTCGACCGGCTCGTCGCGGCCGCCTGATCTCAACGCCAACCCGAAAGAAACTCTGAATGGCCACCGGCACCCAGGACTACGTCGGCGACCCGCGCAACGACCGCGTGCTGGTGTCGGTCGACGGCGCCCTGGTGCCGCGCGACAAGGCCGTGGTGTCGGTGTTCGACTCGGGCTTCGTGCTGGGCGACGGCGTGTGGGAGGGGCTGCGGCTCACGGGCGGCCGGGTCGCGTTCCTCGACGCCCACCTCGACCGGCTCTACGCCGGCGCCGCCATGCTGATGATCGACGTGGGGCTCACCCGCCAGGCGCTCGCGGGCCGGCTGTTCGACTGCTTCGCGCGCAACGGCATGACCGACGGCGTCCACGCCCGGCTGATGGTGACGCGCGGCCGCAAGCGCTCGCCCTACCAGGACCCGCGCCTGACCGAGGGCAGGGCCACGGTGGTGATCATCCCCGAATGGAAGCAGCCGCGCCCGGACATGTTCGCGCGCGGCATCGAGCTGTTCACCGTCCACGTCCGCCGCACGGGGCCGCTCGACCAGGACCCCAAGCTCAACAGCCATTCCAAGCTCAACGACATCCTGGCCTGCATCCAGGCCATGCAGGCGGGTGCCGACGAGGCCCTGATGCTGGACGACCGCGGCTTCGTCGCGACCTGCAACTCGACGCACTTCTTCATCGTGCGGGGCGGCGAGCTGTGGACCTCGGGGGGCGGCTTCTGCCTGGGCGGCATCACCCGGGGCGCGGTGCTGCGCGCCGCGCGGGACGCGGGGATCCCGGCCTTCGAGCGCGACTTCTCGCTGTTCGACGTCTACGCCGCCGACGAGGCCTTCGTGACCGGCACCTTCGCGGGGCTGACGCCGGTGGCGGGCGTGGACGGGCGCAGGCTGCCGAGGCTCGGCGACGACGCGGACGCCTCGGGCCCGATGACGCGCCGGCTCCGCGCGCTCTACGCCGCCCTGCGCGACCGGGAGGCCCGCGGCCCTGAGGCGGGCGCGTGAGCCCACCCGCCCCGCTGCGGATCGCCATGTGGTCGGGGCCGCGCAACATCTCAACCGCGATGATGCGCGCCTTCGAGAACCGTCCCGACACGGCCGTCAGCGACGAGCCCTTCTACGCCGCCTACCTCCAGGCGACCGGCCTTGACCACCCGATGCGCGACGCCGTGCTCGCGTCCCAGCCGCGCGACTGGCGCGCGGTCGCGGACACGATCGCGGACGGCCCCGTGCCGGGGGGCCGCGCGGTGTGGTACCAGAAGCACATGACCCATCACATGGTGCCCGGTTTCGGGCGCGCCTGGACCGGGCGGGTCACCAACGCCTTCCTCCTGCGCCCGCCCGAGGCGGTGCTCGCCTCCTACGTGGTGCGGCGCGAGGCCGTGACGCTGGCCGACGTCGGCTTCGAGGCGCAGGCCGACCTGTTCGACCGCGAGGCGGACCGGCTCGGCCGCGCCCCGCCCGTGCTCGAAGCCGGCGACGTGCTGCGCGACCCCGAGGGGATGCTGCGCGCGCTCTGCGCCGCCTGCGGGCTCCCCTTCGATCCAGCCATGCTGGCCTGGCCCCCGGGGCCCCGCGCCTCCGACGGGGCCTGGGCGCCCGCCTGGTACGACCGGGTCGAGCGCTCGACGGGCTTCGACCCGCCGCGGGCCGCCGTCGCGTTCGAGGCGCTGGACGATCGGCTGAAGCCGATCGCGCAAGCGGCCCGGCCGTTCTACGACCGGCTGGCCCGGTTCAGGCTCGCGCCGCTCGCGGCCCCGGGTCAGGCCCGCGCCATGCGCGACCCCGCGTAGGCGGAAGCCTCGCGCGGCGGCTCGACGTAGCGGTCGGGCTTGTCACGGGTTTCCATGGACTCGGCCTTGCGCATCTCGTCCAGCGCCACCTCCAGGAGCCCCCGGGCTTCCTCGACCTGGTCGTTGAGCTCGGCCACCGAGCGGTGGAGGTTGTCGCGCCGGGTGACCGCCGCCCGCGCGTAGGTGGGGTAGGCGAAGTGGTTCGGGTCGCTGATGCCGGCCCGCTGCTCCTCGGTCGCGATCTCGCGGTCGAGGTCGGCGGCCATGCGGTGGAACTCGGCGATCATGGTTTCGATCTGGAGGACGCGCCGCCGCCGTTCCTCCACCTGAAAGCGCTTCAGCCGGACGATGTGATCCCGCGACTTCATGAACGCCTGAACTCCAACCACGCAAGAAGGACGCCGAGCCCCCGTAGGTCGCCCGGCACGATTGCGATCCGCGAGACGGGGGAACTATCCCGCATGCTGGTTGCACCTTCCTTACCCGCCATTCTAAAAGCGGAGGTGCGCCGCGGCCCGCGTCGATTCGGGTCGGGCCCGGCGCGCTCAGTTGCGTTTTATTCGCGAGGGAACGACGTCCTCGGCCGGGTCCGCGTGGCACCCCCGCGCCGAAGATGCGGGGCCGCGCGCCCGGCTGTCCTTCGCGTGGAAGGACGTCCGCTTGCGGCGCGGTTAAGACGGCGTGGCCGCGCGTGGGTCGGCTAGACAGGAGGGGTCGTGGTCGGCGCGATGGATTTCAGCAGCACCGCGAGAGACTTAAGGAAATCTCTTATTAAGACGCGGGAACGCAGCACTCGCGGGAAGATCGTTAACCATTCTCGGTTACGTTTGGCTTACTGCCAGATTTCGGCACCGGCTTTTTCGCCCAGTGCCGCTTCCGGACATCATGGCCGGGGGCGGCGCCGCAGCCAAGTCAAACGGGGCTAGGGTGGGGATCTCACATGCGCGTTCTATTGATCGAAGACGACGGCGCCACGGCCCAGAGCATCGAGCTGATGCTGAAGTCGGAGAACTTCAACACCTACACGACAGACCTCGGCGAGGAAGGCATCGACCTCGGCAAGCTGTATGACTACGACATCATCCTGCTCGACCTGAACCTGCCCGACATGTCGGGCTACGAGGTGCTGCGCACGCTGCGCGTCGCCAAGGTCAAGACCCCCATCCTGATCCTGTCCGGCCTGGCCGGCATCGAGGACAAGGTGAAGGGCCTGGGGTTCGGGGCCGACGACTACCTCACCAAGCCGTTCCACAAGGACGAGCTGGTGGCCCGCATCCACGCCATCGTGCGCCGCTCGAAGGGCCACGCGCAGTCGGTGATCGCCACCGGCGACCTGGTCGTCAACCTGGACCAGAAGACGGTCGAGGTGTCGGGCGCCCGCGTCCACCTGACGGGCAAGGAATACCAGATGCTGGAGCTGCTCTCGCTCCGCAAGGGCACCACGCTCACCAAGGAGATGTTCCTCAACCACCTTTACGGCGGCATGGACGAGCCCGAGCTCAAGATCATCGACGTGTTCATCTGCAAGC
>CAXTDZ010000183.1:0-6663 GCA_964243035.1 uncultured Lichenihabitans sp. | reverse complement strand
CCCCCGCGGCCTGCGCGGAGTCCGGCTCCCGCGCGCATCCGACCGCGGCGCTGTGGTCCACGGGCTTACGCGACGCGCTGCGCGACGCGCTCGCCGCGGGCGAGCGGCGGGTCGGATTGGTTCTGGCCCGCCACGGCGCGATCCGGGCCGCTTGGCCCGACACCCCCGCCGACCCGTTCTTCAACGTCAACACGCCCGAAGACCTGGCCGAAGCCGGGCGGATGGCGGCGCTGATCGACGCGGCGGCGCGCTGACCGTCACGGTTTGCGCGCGCGAAACACCAGCACGTCGCCCAGGCGCTCCCACCCTTCCAACACCGCGCCCGCCTCGCGCACGGCGTTGGGCACGTCGATCGTGGCGAGCGGGTCGGTGCATTCGACCACGAGGCGGGTGCCGGCCGCGGCGCGGGCGAGGGCGCGGCGGGTCCGGAGCGCGGGCAGCGGGCACTTGAGGCCGCGCAGGTCCAGGATACGGTGGCTCATGCGCCGCCGCCTCTACCACGGGCGGGCCCGAAACACCCGTGCCGACAAAAGCGAAAGCCGCCTCGGTTGGGTGCGAGGCGGCTTCCAGGTCGTCACCCTTGCGGGCGGGTTCGGTACCAAGAAAACACGCGAGCGGCGGAAAGGTTCACATCACGAAAACCCTCGTGCCGACGCGGACGCGACCGTAGAGGTCCACCACGTCGTCGTTGGTGAGGCGGATGCAGCCCGACGACACGTTGGTCCCGATCGTGTCGGGCTCGTTGGTGCCGTGGATGCGGTAGAGCGACGACCCGAGGTAAAGCGCGCGGGCGCCGAGCGGATTGGCGATGCCGCCGTCCATGTGGGCGGGCAGGTCCGGGCGGCGCACCACCATTTCGGCGGGCGGCGTCCAATCCGGCCACTCGGCCTTGCGCGAGATGGTCTTCTCGCCGTGCCACAGGAAGCCGGGCCGCCCGACCCCGATGCCGTAGCGCAGCGCGCGGCCGCCAGGCTCGACCAGGAACAGGAACTTGTTGGCGGTGTCGACCACGATCGTGCCCGGCGCTTGCGCCCCGTCGAAGGCGACCTCCTGGCGCTGGTAGGCGGGGTCGAGGGGTCTGCGGGGCATCTCGTAGCCGGCCGGCCCCGCGGCGGTTTCATAGCCGCTCGGCGCCGCCACCGCGACGGCGAGGCCGGACGCGGGCCGGGACAGGGCGCCACCCGTCATCAGGAACTCGACGAAGCCGCCGCCGTAGCGGCCGGCCGTGGCGGGAGGTGACCCCGCGGACGCGGGGGTGCAGAAGCCGGACAGGCAGGCGACGGCCAGGGCCGCCGCGGAACTGTTGCGCAGCATGGGATCAAGTCCAGGTCGGGGATCGAGACGGCCGCACCTGCGGAGGGCCGTTAAGGTTGACCGTGAACCCCGAGTCTGAATCGCGCTTTTAAACCCTCCAGCGGGCTGCGACCGTCTGCCGTTATGGTTTCGGCGCCGTTCACGCGTCCCGCGCGTCGAAACGGGCCGTTAGCCACGGCGCGCGGGTGTCAGCGGACCGACACCGCGAACGTGTCCTGGCGAGCCATCCCGTCCGGGAAGACGACCTCGACCGTGAAGCTATCGGACCCCAGGAAGTCGGGCCGCGGCCGGTACATCACGTCCGTCGCGGCGGCGCGACGTCGGTCGCAGGCGAAGCGGACGTTCGTGGCGGGATAGGTGGGAAACTCCATCGCCCCGCGGCTGTAGACCTGACCGCCCTGCGGCCCGCTGACCAGGTTCACGACCGGCCGCCCGAGGGACACGCAGGTCGGCTGCATCGAGTAGTACCAGCGGACTTTCACGGGAACGCCCGGTCGCGTCACGTGGTAGCGCGACGACTGGGCCCCGGGGGCGGCGGTGGTCGCCTGGGCCGGGCGGCCGGCAAGACCTGCGGCGCGGTCGGCCTTGGCGCGCTCGTACTGGAAGAACAGGCGGTTGCTGATGTAGGCGGAGGCGGGCGAGGCTGCCCCGGCGGCCACCACGGCGAGGACCAGACCACCGACCTGACGGCGTGAAACCATGGCAGCCCCCGAGCGATGCGGCCTGCACCGACCGCGACCAACAACAAAGGTGTACCAGTGATTCGGCCGCGTGCAATGCTCGGCCGCCGTCTCGCAGGACTTCGAACTCGGGTTAGCCAAACCAGTGCCAGGCGGATGAGGGGTCGGCCCACGCGCTCGCATCCCCCCTCATCCGGCCTGTCGGCCACCTTCTCCCCTCACGGGGAGAAGGGCAGAACCGGCGACCGCTAACCCGAGTTCAAAGTCTTGCGCCGTCTCGACGAGCGTCATCCGCCCCGGCGGCCTCCCGCGCCCCGGCCAGCCGCACCACCAGGTCGCGCGGCAGGAACGGCGTGTCGGCCGGCGCCGTCACCAGCCAACCCGTCCCGCCCGTGACGTCCGCCAGCCGGTCGAGGCCCGCCAGCACGCCCGCGAGCGGCCCCGCGCGGTCCGCCGCGGCGTCGGCCACCACGGGAAGCCCGGTCCAGGCGAACCGGTGCGGGTCGCCGTTGGCGCTGAGCGCGAGGCTGGCGCACTGCGGGGCGAGCCGCTCGATGACCCGTGCCAGCATCGGCTTGCCCCGAACCGCGAGGTCGCCCTTGTCGCGGCCGCCCATCCGCCGGGCGGCACCGCCCGCCAGGATGAGCCCGTGGACGGCGAGTCCCGGTCCCGTCCCGCCGCGGTCGACGGTGGCGACGGTGCGGAGCGCGCCGCGGGTGCCGTCGGGATCATCGGCGTGCCGGGCCATCGGGGCTCTCCCTGTTGCGCGCCGTCGAGATCGCGCGGGGGCGGCCCGTCGGGGGCGACCGCCTGCCGCGAACCTTTCGGGTTCGCCGGGATTGTCCATGCCGCGGCTTTGCACGCAACGCTGGGGAACGCAGATGGCGGACGAAACATACCACGTGGTCGAGCACGACGGCGGCTGGGCCTACCAGGTCGAGGGTGTTTTCTCCGAGACCTTCCCGACGCACGAGGCCGCGCTCGAAGTCGCCAAGCTCGCCGCGCGGCGCCAGCAGCTGGGCGGTGAGGAGGAGGGCATCTCCTACCAGGACCCGAAAGGCCAGTGGCACGACGAGGTGGCGTCGGGCGCGGACCGCCCCAGGACGGAGGTGGTGGATGGCGAGTGAGCCGTCGCGCCGCGGGCCGGTGTCGCGCAGCCGACCGGTGCGGACCGCGTTGAACATGCGCTAAGAGGTTTGCCGCCGCGCCCCCCGCGCGCCGGAGGACCCGACCCATCGAGGCCGAACCGCGCCGCGTCCGCGCCCGTCAGATCCATCCCGCGCCGCGCTTCGGCGGCCTGCCCTGGATCGAGGTCGCGCCCGGGGTCCCCTACTTCCGCACGGAAGCGGGCGAACCCTGGCATCCCATCGGCCAGAACGACGCCATCTCCTGGGTCGAGCTCGACCCCCTGTTCCGGCGCCGCGACGTGGCCGCGGTCGACGCGCACCTGCGCACCCTCGCGGGCCACGGCGTCACCTGCCTGCGCCTGATGCTGGAATACGCGCAGGTCCGCCACCGCTACATCGAGCGCCCGGCAGGTACGTTTACGCCCCACATGGTGCGACTGTGGGACGACCTGTTCGGCCTGTGCGAGCGGCACGGGCTGCGCGTCCTGCTCACGCCGTTCGACACGTTCTGGATGTGGCTGCACTTCCGCCACCACCCCTACGCCGAGGCCAACGGCGGCCCGCTGGATCACCCCTCGCGCGCGCTGCTCTCAACCGGGGCGCGGGCCGCGATCAAGCGGCGCCTCACCTTCGCGGTCGAGCGGTGGGGCGGCTCGGGCGCGCTGTTCGCCTGGGACCTGTGGAACGAGATCCATCCCGCGCAGGCGGGGGGCGAGGCCGCGCCCTTCGCGGGTTTCATCGCCGACCTCAGCGCCCACGTGCGGGGCCTGGAGCGCGAGCTCTACGGCCGCGCGCACCCGCAAACGGTCTCGTTGTTCGGCCCGGAACTGGTGTGGCGCCCCCACCTCGCCATGGAGGAGGCGGTGCTGCGCCATCCCGACCTCGATTTCGCGACCCTGCACATCTACGAACAGGGCACCATCGACGATCCCGCGGACACGGTCGCGCCCGCGCTCGGCATGGGCCGCATCGTGCGCGAGGCGCTCGGCGAGCTTCGCGACGCCCGGCCCTTCCTGGACAGCGAGCACGGGCCCATCCACCGCTTCAAGGACCGCAAGGACACGCTGCCCGCGCCGTTCGACGACGAGTACTTCCGGCACATGCAATGGGCGCACCTCGCCTCCGGCGCGGCGGGGGGCGGCATGCGCTGGCCGAACCGCAGGCCGCACGTGCTGACGCCCGGCATGCGGGCGGCGCAGGCCGCCCTGTCGCGCTTCATGCCCCTGGTCGACTGGCTGCGGTTCGACCGCCGCAACGTGAGCCCCGACCTCGGCGTGACGGACCACGGGGGCCGCCCCGTGGACCCCGGCCGCCTTGCCCGCTTCGGCTGCGCGTCGCGCGACCAGGCCGTGGTCTACCTGCTCCGCCGCGACACGCTGCGGCCGGACGGACGCCTGGACCCTGGCGCCGTCCCGCTCGACCTCGCCCTGCGCGTGCCCGGCCTGCCTGCCGCGCGCTACCGCGTGACCTGCTGGGACACGGACCGCGGCGCCGCGGTCGACAGCTCGGTTCAGGAGGTCGGACCGGCGGGGTTCCGCCTCGCGCCGCTGGTGCGCGACCTCGCCGTGGCGGTCAGCCGGCCGGGTTGACCCCCGTCACGCGCGCGACCAGCCGCCAGCAGCCCAGCACGATCAGCCACGTCAGCAGCCCGGCGAAGATCGTGTCGGACAGGTAGTGGCCGCCCTCCGCCATCCGCAGCAGCCCGGTCGCGACCGCGAAGACCGCCGCAACCGCCACGGCCGCGAGCCGCGCGGGCGGGGGAAGGAGCAGGGCAGGGGCGAGGGTCCACGCCGAGGCCGAGACCTCCCCCGACACGAAGGAGCAGTTGCGCCGGCAACCGCCGTCGAACCGCCAGAACGGCCGGTAGTCGAGGTCGCCCCCGAACTCCCGCGTCTGGTAGGGGCGCGGCCGGTGCGACACGGTTTTGAGCCCCTCGTTCACGACCAGCCAGGGGCCGAGCGCCAAGCTCAGCGCCAGGAAGCCCAGGCCCGTGGCGCTCGGCGCGGGGAGGGCGGGGCGCGCGAAGCGCTTCAGCCCGTAGGCGAGCATCGCCGCAACGAACACCCCGAAGGGTGCCCAGTAGAAGATCCGCCGCACGGCGTCACCCAGGGCGCTCTGGGCCGCGAAGCGGTCGCCACCCAGCGCGAACAGGCCCGCCGCCCAAAGGTCGAGGCCGGGCCAGACCAGGAAGACGATCACCGCCATGACGAGCGCCGCGAGGCTGCCCGCGAGGAGCCGCGTCGACTGCAAAGCGATCCGCCGCGCGCCCGTCAGGCCGCGAGCAGCCGTTGCACCTCGCCCACCAGGTCCTTGAGGTGGAACGGCTTCGACAGGATCTTGGCTTCCTTGGGGGCGTTGTTGTCGGGGTTGAGCGCGACGGCCGCGAAGCCGGTGATGAACATGACCTTGATGTCGGGGTCCAGTTCGGTCGCGCGCCGGGCCAGCTCGATGCCGTCCATCTCGGGCATGACGATGTCGGTCAGCAGCAGCTCGAACGGCTCCTCGCGCAGGCGGTGGTAGGCCGACAGCCCGTTGTCGAAGGACGAGACGCTGAACCCCGCGTTCTGCAGGGCCTTCACCAGGAAGCGCCGCATGTCGTTGTCGTCCTCCGCGAGGAGGATCCGGGTCGAGGGGGCGTCGCTGCTGTCCATCATGGGGTCCTTGGAACGCCGGGACGTTACCGCGAAGAGGGTAAACAAAAAGTTGCTGGCGTCCGCAAGGGGGTCAGATCACCATGGCCTCGTCGAACTCCTCCACGGGGATGAGGCGGAGGAACTCGAGCCCGACCCCGCGCTCGATGACGCGCGCCACGCGGCAGGGGCGGCTGCCGAGGCTCGCGAGCACGCCGACCGACAGCTCCGGAACCCCGCTCACGGCCGCGCCCGACATGGAGATGTCGAGCACGTGAACCGGCACGGTGCGGCCGTCGCCGAGCTGGAGAACCGCCTGCGGGTGGCGCGGGACGACGCGCTGGTGGAGGCGGGCTTCGGGAACGCCCAGGGTGCTCCGGTTGGCGTGCCACGTGAGCTGGTTGGCGAGCTTCTCGCGCTTGCCGGCCGTGACGGAGATCGTCAGCGCGAAACCGCCGTCGAACTGGCGCGAGACGCGGCCTTCGAGCCGGCCGAAGTGGTCGAAGTAGCAGACGACGCGCTCGCCCAACGCGCCCTTGACGGGCGCGATCAGCGCGACGCCGCCCGGCGACATGTCCAGGGTCTGGCACGGGAACTCGTCGCCGCCCGGCAGCATGAAGCGTCCGAGCGAGGACACGCGCACCCTGCTGTGGCGCCGCTGGTCAAAGGCCTGCCTGGCCCGGGGTGATGGCTGCAAGGACACGGACACTCCACTCGCACCGGCACGTCGCCCACCATGCGTCCGCGCGCCTTAAAGCTGCGTTGCCGCCGCCCGCACGAATCGCCCGGCGAAGGTGCTGGCGCGGCTCCGGCCGCCAGATTCTTCAACGAGCCGCTTGACGGTTGGGGTTGGGGCATCCTATATCGCGTTCATCGACGGCGGCGTTGCTGTGGAGCTTCGCTGATCCTGGG
>CAXTDZ010000182.1:0-6670 GCA_964243035.1 uncultured Lichenihabitans sp. | reverse complement strand
GACCGGCCTGACCGCCTACGTCAACAACGACCAGGGCGACCTCTCGATCAGCATCACCGATGCGGATGGCGATACGGTCGAGGCGTTGAACGCGGCAAGCGTGCCCGCAGCAGACCCACTCGGCCCGTAGCTCGACGACGCCGCGGTGCAACGGGGTGATCAGGTCCCCAGCCCTGCTCGAGCCGCATCGGTTCGGGGACCGCCCGGTCGAGAGGGAGAGGGCGGGAGGGGTGTCCGTGATGGGTTGGAGGTCGGGAGAGTGGCTCCCAGCCGGCCCGTCGCGGAGATCATCCCCATGACCAAAGCCCTTCCCAAGCTCACCCTGTCGCCCTCGCGCGACATCCCCTTCAACAAGCTCGTCCTGTCCCAGGCGAACGTCCGGCAGGTGAAGGCCGGCCAGTCGATCGAGGAGCTGGCCGAGGACATCGCCCGGCGCACCCTGCTGCAGAGCCTGACCGTGCGGCCGCTGCGCGATGCCGAGGGCGCCGAAACCGGTCTCTACGAGGTGCCGGCCGGCGGCCGACGCTTCCGCGCGCTGGAGCTGCTGGTGAAGCAGAAGCGCCTGAGCCAGACCGCGCCCATCCCCTGCGTGGTGCGCGACCCCGCGACCCCCATCCTGCCCGAGGACGACTCGCTGGCCGAGAACCTGCAGCGCGCCCCGCTCCACCCGCTCGACCAGTTCCGTGCCTTCCAGGCGTTGCGGGACAAGGGCATGGGGGAGGCGGAGGTTGCGGCCGCCTTCTTCGTCCCGCCCCATGTCGTGAAGCAGCGGCTCCGCCTCGCCGCGGTGTCGGAGCGGCTGCTCGACCTCTACGCCGCCGACGGCATGACGCTCGACCAGCTGATGGCCTTCACGGTCTCGGAGGACCACGCGCGGCAGGAACAGGTCTGGGAGGCGCTCGCAGCGTCCTGGTCGAAGGAGCCCAGCCAGATCCGCCGCATGCTGACCGAGCGCACGGTCCGCGCCTGCGACAGGCGCGCGCTGTTCGTCGGCGTCGAGGCCTACGAGGCGGCCGGCGGCACGGTGCTGCGCGACCTGTTCCAGGGCGACGACGGCGGCTGGCTGCAGGATGCCGCGCTGCTCGACCGGCTCGTCGCCGAGAAGCTGAAGTACGCGGCGGGGGCGGTCCTGGACGAGGGCTGGCACTGGGCCGACCTCAGGGCGTCGCTGCCCTACGACTACGCCCACGGCCTGCGCAGGCTGGCCGGCGAGCCCGTCCCCCTCACGGCCGAGGAGCAGGCGGCGGCCGACGCCCTGCAGGCCGAATACGCCGAGATCGAAGCGGCCTACGCGGGCGCCGACGACGTGCCGGACGCGGTGGACGAGCGGCTGGGCGAGATCGAGGCGGGGCTCGCAGCATTCGAGAACCGGGCCTTGATCTACGACCCCGCCGACATGGCCCGCGGCGGCGCCTTCGTCAGCATCGACGCCGAAGGCGGGCTGCTGGTGGACCGCGGCTACGTCCGGCCGCAGGATGAGGCGCCCCTGGCCGAACCTGACGGCGGTGGCGTGGGCGCAGAGGAAGAGGGCGCAGAGGGTGGCCTCCCTCCATCGGCTGCCCAGAAAACGGTGGTCACCATCGCCGGCGGGCCAGTCGAACCGGCGGAGGACGAGGACGGCGCCGTCAAGCCGCTGGCCGAACGGCTGCTGCTGGAGCTGACGGCGCATCGGACGCTGGCGTTGCGGGACGCGGTGGCGGGCAACCCGCACGTGGCGCTGACGGTGCTGCTGCACAGGCTCGTCGCCGACGCCTTCCACACCCCTGGAGCATCGGGCGGTTGCCTGGAGGCGGCGGTGCGCTCCGTCTTCCTCGCCGTGCAGGCGCCGGACCTGAAGGACAGCCCGTCGGCCCGGTCGATCGCCGCCCGGCACGAGGGATGGCGGGCCGATGTCCCGCACGACGACCAGGCGCTCTGGGACTGGCTCGCCGCGCTCGACGAGGCGAGCCGGCTGGCGCTGCTGGCGCACTGCGTCAGTGCCGGCGTGAACGCGCTCGTCGAGAAGGTCGATCGCTCCGGCGGGTTTGGCCTGACGCAGCACCGCCTCGACCAGCGGCTGGCGCAGGCGGACCGCCTGGCCGGGGCAGTCGGGCTCGACATGGCGGACGCGGGCTGGCGCCCGACGGTCGATGGTTATCTCGGCCGCGTCTCCAAGGCGCGCATCCTGGACGCCGTCCGCGAGGCCAAGGGCGAGCGGTCGGCGCAGCTGATCGAGCCCCTGAAGAAGGCCGACATGGCGCGGGAAGCCGAGCGGCTGCTGGAGGGCACCGGCTGGCTGCCGGAGCCGCTGCGCGGGTCGGAGGCTCCCTTGGCCGACGCGGCGCCGAGCGACGCTACCGAGGCCCTGCCGGCGTTCCTCGCCGCCGATGCCGAGGCGCCGGCCGACGCTGCTTTCCCCTCCGACCATGCGCTCGCGGCCGAGTAGGTCCGGGGCGGGGTGATCCGTCACCCCGCCTTCCCCCGCATCCCGTTCGACAGGGAGTTTGATCCCCCTTTCGTCCGTTGTTCCACAAACCTGAAAGGAAGCAAGATGCCCGCAATCGTGAACAAAGTCCTGAACGAACATGACGCCGGACGACCGGCCGGGGCCATCAACGTCGGCCGCGGCAGCCCGTGGGACAACCCGTTCCGGCTCGGCTTCGAGGGAGACCGCGCCACGGTGATCGCCAAGCACACACGCTGGCTGGCGGAGCAGCCGGAGCTGCTGCGCGGGCTCGACGAGCTGCGCGGCCGCGACCTCGTCTGCGCCTGCGCGCCGCTGCCCTGCCACGCGGACCTGCTGCTCCGGCTCCTGGAAAGTGGACGCGACCCGCGACGCGGTGTCGGCGGCGCCGGACGGGGCCGAGGGGGCGGTGCGCTTCCGCCGCGGCTTCATGCTGGGCGACGGCACCGGCGCCGGCAAGGGCCGCCAGGCGGCCGGCATCATCCTCGACAACTGGCTGCAGGGGCGCCGCCGGGCGCTCTGGGTGTCGAAGTCCGACAAGCTGATCGAGGACGCCCGGCGCGACTGGGCGGCGCTCGGCCAGGAACGCCTGCTGGTCACCCCGCTGTCGCGCTTCCGCCAGGGCACGCCCATCCGGCTCGACGAGGGCATCCTGTTCACCACCTACGCGACGCTGCGCTCGGAGGAACGTGGCGGCAAGGCCTCGCGCGTGCGCCAGGTCGTGGACTGGCTCGGCCTCAACTTCGACGGCGTCATCATCTTCGACGAGAGCCACGCCATGCAGAACGCCGGCGGCGGTAAAGGGGAACGCGGCGACGTTGCGGCCTCGCAGCAGGGCCGCGCCGGGCTGCGCCTGCAGCACGCGCTGCCGGACGCCCGGGTCGTCTACGTCTCCGCGACCGGCGCTACCACGGTGCACAACCTCGCCTACGCGCAGCGGCTCGGGCTATGGAGCGGCGCCGACTTCCCCTTCGCGACCCGGGCGGAGTTCGTGGAAGCGATCGAGGCGGGCGGCGTCGCGGCCATGGAGGTGCTGGCCCGCGACCTGCGGGCGCTCGGCCTCTACACGGCCCGCTCGCTGTCCTACGTGGGTGTCGCCTACGAGCTCGTCGAGCACCGCCTGACGCCCGAGCAGACCCGCATCTACGACGCCTACGCGGGCGCCTTCGCCATCATCCACAACAACCTGACCGCCGCGCTGGAGGCCGCCAACATAACGGGGTCGGCCGGCACGCTGAACGCCCAGGCGAAGTCCGCCGCGCGCTCCGCCTTCGAGAGCGCCAAGCAGCGCTTCTTCGGCCACCTCCTCACCGGCATGAAGATGCCGACGCTGATCCGCGCGATCGAGGGCGACTTGGCAGCGGGCCACGCCGCCGTAGTGCAGATCGTCTCCACCGGCGAGGCGCTGCTGGAGCGGCGGTTGGCGGAGATCCCGACCGAGGAGTGGAGCGACGTCCAGGTCGACATCACGCCGCGCGAGTACGTGCTGGACTAGGCGGCAGGCACGATCGAGTCGCCTGCCCTGTCGGCCGACGCCGTCTTCGCGGGTCTGCTCCACGGTGGCACGGCGCTCGACCTCGCCGATGGGCTGCGGCTGCGCCGGGTGCGCGTCATGGGCGCTTACCGGATCGAGCTCGCCGGGTTCACCGAGGCGATGCGCGACCGGCTCCGGGCCGACGGGCTGTTCAGCGAGATCATCGCTTGGACATTGCGGATGTTCGTCCCCGCCGATGGCGGCGGCCCTGCCGTGCTGGCGCGGCTCCTGGAGCGCCACCCCGTCGAGAGGATTACCGCGCGGGAGGCCGCATGATGCCCCGCCTCGACGCGGCCAACCTCGCGCGGCATCTCGGCGCCGAGGCCGAAGCCGTGTGCCGGCGCTATCTCTCCAATGGCCGCCGCAAGGGCCGCTATTGGCTCGTCGGCGACGTCCACAACACGCCGGGCCGCTCCCTCTACGTGCGGCTGGCCGGACCGGCCGAGGGCAAGGGCGCTGTTGGTCGCTGGACCGATGCCGCGACGGGCCAGCACGGCGACCTGCTCGACCTCATCCGGTACAGCTGCGGCTTCGGCACTTTCGCCGACGTGATGGCCGAGGCCTGCCGCTTTCTCAGCCTGCCGGACCCCGGAGCCCGACACCGCGACGGTCCGTCATCTCCACCCCGCAAGGGATCGCCGGAGGCGGCGCGACGACTGTTCGCCATGAGCCGACCGCTCCCCGGAACGCTCGCGGACACCTACCTGCGGACCCGAGGCCTGACGGCCCTGCCCGACACCGCGGCGCTCCGCTTCCACCCCGCCTGTCATTATCTCGCCGGGGACAAGGCCCGTCCCGAGACCTGGCCCGCGCTGATCGGCGCCGTCACCGACCGCGACGGCAGCCTGACCGGGGCGCAGCGCACCTACCTCGCCCGCGACGGGCGCGGCAAGGCACCCGTCGAAACGCCGCGCCGGGCGATGGGCGACCTGCTCGGCCACGCGGTGCGCTTCGGCCGGGTGGACGACGTGATGGCGGCCGGCGAAGGCATCGAGACCGTGCTGTCGCTCCGCGGCATCATGCCCATTCTGCCGATGACGGCGGCACTCTCGGCCAGCCACCTCGCCGCGCTGCTGTTCCCCGCCACGCTGCGCCGGCTCTACATCCTCCGCGACAACGACCCGGCCGGGCAAGGGGCGGCGGCGGCCTTGACCGAACGGGCGCAGGCGGCCGGGATCGAGGCGGTCGCACTGTCGCCGGCCCGCCAGGACTTCAACGACGACCTCACCGCGCTGGGACCGGATGCCTTCCGGGCGAGGCTGCGCGTGCAGATCGTCCCCGAGGACGTGGCGCGCTTCATGACGCTGGACCCGTCATCCGAACCGCCCGGACGCTGACGCCGCGCGGGCACGGTCTGCTGCGCCGGTGATCAGCGCGGGTCCCCCCTCCTGGCGAGGGCCGCGACCCAAGGCCTTCCGAGAGGGCGATCGGGCGGCAGGCGGCCCGGCCAAGCAATGGCTGCGGCCGATTGTTTTCCGCCGGCGGCCCACCACCCCGCGCGGCAGGCCGCGCGGGGACCCCGGATGCGCCCGCCTTTGCATCGCGACCCAAAACAACCGGCCTCCGCCATCCTCCGCTGCGCTGCGGCCCTGCGCTGCCGCTCCGGGTGCAGGGCCGGCCCGCCCGCCGCCTGTCGTCGCCATGGAAGGCCGCGATGGGCGCGGCCGCGACCGAACCAGGAGACCCCCGATGATCCCCCACCACGACGACCTAGGCCCCGAGCCGCACGCCACCTCCCCGACCGACCACCTGCTCACCGAACTCCAGCTCTACGGCTACCGCCCCTTCGCGGACGAACCCGACCCCAGGCCGCTGCCCGAAGCCGGCACCGTCGCCACCTCGGTGGCCGACATCTTCGACGCCCTGGTGGTGGCGCTGGCCGACACGCGGCTCGAACCCGACCTCGACGAGCTGCTCTGGTCCACGGTCAACCTGTTCCACCGCGCCACCGACCGGGTCGAGCGCGCCCTGGACGACAACGAGCAGGCGCAGCGGCGCAGCCAAAGCGAGCAGGACGGTTCGGAGGTCCGCTCCGTCGAGCTGGAGCGCCTCACCGCCGAAGGCCTGACCCTGATCGAGCGGCGCAACGCCATGGAAGCCTTCCGCGACCACGCTGGCGACCACTTCGAGCGCCACACCCGCACCACCTGGCGCCCCCGCACCGGTTCCAGGGTCAGCCACCGCGGCCTGACCGCGTCGATGATCGACAGCCGCGACTTCCTCGCCGCAAGGCGCCGGGCCGACACCGAGCTGCTGGTGCCGCCCGGCCCGAAGATCGCCCTCACCGGCGGGACCGCCTTCAACGACCACCACCTGATCTGGGACCGGCTCGACCGCGTCCACGCCAAGCACCCCGACATGGTGCTGATCCACGGCGGCGGCCCGACCGGCGCCGAGCTGATCGCCGCCCGATGGGCCGACACCCGCAAGGTGCCGCAGATCGCCTTCAAGCCCGACTGGACCCGCCATGCCAAGGCGGCGCCCTTCAAGCGCAACGACGCCATGCTGCAGGTGCTGCCCATCGGCCTGCTGCACTTCCCCGGCACCGGCATCCAGGACAACCTCGCCGACAAGGCTCGCACGATGGGCATCCCGGTCTGGCGCTTCGGGACCAAAGAAGCGTAGCGGCCACCCTCGACTAAGAGCACCTAACAGAACCGTTTGATCTGGTTGAGGGTGATGAGGCTTGCGGC
>CAXTDZ010000181.1:0-6726 GCA_964243035.1 uncultured Lichenihabitans sp. | reverse complement strand
CTAAGTACGGCGCCGATCATTGTACAATGGGTGTTAACGCTTCATTTCCGACGTGAGGCGACTCAAGCCTCGCTTGACGAGCTTCACCGGCGACATCGTCAGGGGACCGGACCAGTCGCCAGGGAGCGGCAGGGCGACCGTGACGGCGCGCCGGTCCGCGTGCATAAGAGCGGCCATGAACCCGGCCGACCGTCCGCACTTCGCCCCGTTTGCCGCCGTGCCGCCCGTTTCCAGGCCGGCGGAACCGCGGCGCTCAAGCCGTTGACCGGCTCGCACCATATCCTGATCGTGGACGACGAGCCGCAGATCCACCGCTTCCTTAAACCCACGCTGCTCGCCGCGGGCTACGCGGTCGAGGGCGCGCTGACGGGGGCCGAGGCGCTGCGCCAGGTCGAGCGCGCGACCCCCGACCTCGTGCTGCTCGACCTCGGCCTGCCCGACATGGACGGCCTCGCGGTGCTGGGCGCCATCCGGGCGCGGGCGCCCGTGCCGGTGGTGGTGCTGTCGGCCCGCCACGACGAGGCCGCCAAGGTGGCGGCGCTGGACGCGGGCGCCGATGACTACGTCGACAAGCCCTTCGGCGTGGCCGAACTGATGGCGCGGCTGCGCGCGGGCCTGCGGCGCGCCGCGGCCCAGGCGGGGGCGACCGCGGTGTTCTCGGCGGGCGACCTCGTGGTCGACACGCTGGCCCACCGCGTCACGCTGCGCGGCGAGCCCGTCAAGCTGACCCCCAAGGAGTACGACCTGCTCTACGTGCTGGCGCGCCACGCGGGCCGCGTGGTGACGCACCAGCAGGTGCTCAAGACCGTGTGGGGCCCAGCCCACGCGGAGGACGCGCAGTACCTCCGCGTGTTCGTGGGCCGGCTCCGCCGCAAGATCGAGGCGGAGCCGGCCGAGCCGCGCCTGCTCCTCACCGAGCCCGGCGTGGGCTACCGGCTCGGGCTACCCGACGCGGGCTGAGGCGCGTCAGGCTCGGCGGACCCCGCCAGGCTCCGCCAGTCCGCCATGCGGGCCGCGACCGCGACCTCGCCCCCGCGCGGCCCCGGCTCGTAGAAGGCCGCGCCCTCCAGCCCGTCGGGGAGGTAGCGCTGCGCCGCGAAGCCCCCGGGCGCGTCGTGCGGGTAGCGGTAGCCCGCGTGGTAGCCGAGGTCGCGCATGAGCGCCGTGGGCGCGTTGCGGATGTGGAGCGGCACGGGCGCCGCGGGGGTGGCGCGCGCGGCCTCCAGCGCCGCGTTGAGCGCCAGGCAGGTGCGGTTCGACTTCGGGGCGGTGGCGAGGTGGATCGTCATCTGCGCCAGCGCAAGGTAGCCCTCGGGCGCGCCCAGCATGCGGAAGGCGTCGCGCGCCGCCACCGCCACCTGGAGCGCCTGGGGATCGGCCATGCCGATGTCCTCGGAGGCCATGGCGATGGCCCGGCGGCAGATCGTGGCGAGCGGGTCCTCGCCGCCGGTCAGCAGCCGCGCCATCCAGTACAGGGCGCCCTGCGGGTCGCTGCCGCGCAACGCCTTGTGGTAGGCGCTGAGCAGGTTGTAGTGGCCGTCCCCGCTCTTGTCGTGGTGGGCGAAGCGCAGTTGCAGCGCGTCGCGCGCGACCGCGAGGTCGACGTGGCCGCCGGCGCCGACCTGGGTGGCGGCGGCCTCCAGCGCGGTCAGCATCCGCCGCGCGTCGCCGTCGGCCTCGGCCGCGAGCAGGCGGCGCGCGTCCTCGGCCACCGTCAGGCGCAGCGCGCCGAGTCCGCGCGCCTGATCGGTCAGCGCGCGGTCGATCAGCGCCAGGAGGTCGTCCGTCCCGATCGCTTCGAGCACGAAGACCCGGGCGCGCGACAGCAGGGCGCCGTTGACGCTGAAGGACGGGTTGGCCGTGGTGGCCCCGGTGAGGGTGACGGTGCCGTCCTCCACGGCCTTCAGCAGGGCGTCCTGCTGGTTGGCCGCGAGCCGGTGCAGCTCGTCCACGAACAGCGCCGTCTGCGGGCCGCCCGCCGCGAGGCGTCCCGCCGCCTCGGCGATGATCTCCCGCAGGCGCGGGATCCCTTCCGAGATGGCGCTGAAGTCGACCGCGCGGCGCTTCGAGGCGCTGGCGATGACGCCCGCGAGCGTCGTCTTGCCCGTCCCCGGAGGGCCCCACAGGATGATCGACCCCGTCGTGCCCGCCTCGATGCTGCGCCGGAGCGAGGTCCCCGGACCCAGGATGTGCCGCTGCCCCACGACCTCGTCGAGCGTGCGGGGGCGCAGGCGCGCGGCCAGCGGCTTGACGTCGTTCGCCCGCGAGAACAGCGACGGCGCCGCCTCCGGATCGCGCGTCGGGTGCCTGGCCATGGGATCTCACCACCTCCGGAAGGGTCCGCCGCTCGCTCCGGCGCGCCTTGCCCCCTCAGGCATACAGGAGCGGCGCGCGGGCAAGAAGGTGCGGCGGCGCGCGGTCCAGCGCAGCGGCCAGCCGGACCGCATGATTCTGGGGACACGGGCGGACCGCAACACCCGCGCCCGGCTTGCTACCCTCCGATCTCCGTTTGCAGCACGTGCCCGGCGCGCTGGAGAGTGAGGCGGTAGTAGGTGTTGCCGCCGCCCGTCGCGCGCTCGAACTGCCGGGTGGAGGTGATGCGGGTGCCGTCGAGGTCCGTGATGACGTCGCCCTTCTCCAGGCCCGCCTCGGCGGCGGCGGAGTCGGCGGCAACCTCCGTGATCGCGATGCCAGGCCCGGCGTGGGGCAGCGACAGGTCCTCGGCCACGGCCGGCGACACGTTGACCACCGTGGCACCCGAGAAGGGCGAGTGGTTGCTGATCGTCACCGGCTCCCTGCGGGGCACTTCCGGGGCCGCGGCGAGCTTGATCGACACGTCCGCGGGCTTGCCGTCCCGCAGCACGGTGAGCCGCGCGGAGCTGCCGAGCGGCTTGGTGGCGAAGCGGTAGCCGAACCCGTCAGGGTCGTCCACGGCTTGGCCGTCCACGGCGGTGATGACGTCGCCGTCCTTGAGGCCCGCGTCGCGGGCCGGCCCCTGGTCGAGCACGCTGGACACCAGCGCGCCCGCGGCGCGGTCGAGCCCCATGGAGGAGGCGATCTCGTCGGACACGGACTGCAGGCTCGCGCCCAGCCACGGCCGGCGCACGTCGTGGCGGCCGTCGCGCGCCGCCTGCACCACCGTCCGCACGAGGTTGGAGGGGATCGCGAAGCCGATGCCGACGTTGCCGCCCGACTGCGAGTAGATGGCCGAGTTCAGCCCCGCGAGCCGCCCCGCCATGTCGACCAGCGCGCCGCCCGAGTTGCCCGGGTTGATGGCCGCGTCCGTCTGGATGAAGTACTGGTAGTCGCTGCCGCCCACCTGCGTGCGGGCGAGCCCCGACACGATGCCCTGCGTCACCGTCTGGCCCACGCCGTAGGGGTCGCCGATGGCGAGCACGAGGTCGCCCACCTCCAGGGCGTCGGAGTCCGTGAAATCCATCACGGGGTACGGGCCGGCGCCCTTCAGCTTCAGCACGGCCAGGTCGGTGCGCTTGTCGCGCAGCACGATGTCGGCCTCGACCTCGCGCTTGTCGGCCAGCGCCACCTTCACCTCGGTCATCTGGTCGATCACGTGGTAGTTGGTGACCACCAGCCCCGACGCGTCCACGATCACCCCCGAGCCCAGCGAACGGGCGGTGGGCCCGTGCGCGGCGGGCGCGCCGCCGAAGAACTGACGGAAGATCGGGTCGTCGAACAACGGGTTGCGCGGCTGCCGGTCGGTGCGCGACGCGTAAACGTTGACCACCGCGGGCGCGGCCCTCTTCACCACGGGCGAGAAGGAGGCCGCGACGTCGGCCCGGCTCGCGGGCACGCGGACGGCGTCCTGGGCGCGCGCGCCGGGCGCGGGGAGGATCGCGAGCAGGAACGCGGCGGTGATCAGGGCGCGCGGTCGCATGGGGTGAGCGGTCTCCGAGCGGTGTGGTCCCGGCGGGCGGGCCGGAACGAAAGGGGAGGGTCCGCGTGAGACCCTCCCCGATCATAGGCGGCCGTTCGGCCCGAAGTCAGGCGGCCTCGGCGGGCACCTCGCCGCGCGGCTGGCCCTTGGCGTCGGGGTCGCGGTCGACGAACTCGATCACCGCCATGGCGGCGTTGTCGCCGTAGCGGAAGCCCGCCTTGAGCACGCGGGTGTAGCCGCCCTGACGGTCCTTGTAGCGCGGGCCGATGACGTCGAAGAGCTTCCTGACCAGCTCCACGTCGCGGATCTGGGCGATGGCCTGGCGGCGGGCGTGCAGGTCGCCGCGCTTGCCCAGCGTGACGAGCTTTTCCACCACCGGCCGCAGGTCCTTGGCCTTGGGCAGGGTGGTGACGATCTGCTCGTGGTGGATGAGGTTGCAGGAGAGATTGGCGAACATCGCCTTGCGATGCTCGGCCGTGCGGTTGAACCGGCGCAGGCCGCGTCCGTGGTACATGGCGGGACTCCTCGGGTGTTGCGGCCGCCGTGCCAAGGTACGGCCGCGCTGTTGATTGGAAGGCCTGCTCCCGCCGGAGCGGGAGAAGGTTTCGGCCCTCAGTAGTGCTCTTCGAACCGCTTGGCGAGCTCGTCGATATTCTCCGGCGGCCAGCCGGAAACCTCCATGCCGAGGTGCAGGCCCATCTGGGCCAGCACTTCCTTGATCTCGTTCAGCGACTTGCGACCGAAGTTCGGGGTGCGCAGCATCTCGGCCTCGGACTTCTGGATCAGGTCGCCGATGTAGACGATGTTGTCGTTCTTCAGGCAGTTGGCGGAGCGGACCGACAGCTCCAGCTCGTCCACCTTCTTGAGCAGGGCCGGGTTGAAGGCGAGCTCGGGGATGGAGGTGGAGGCCTCCTCGCGCTTGGGCTCCTCGAAGTTCACGAAGACGTTGAGCTGGTCCTGGAGGATGCGCGCCGCGTAGGCCACCGCGTCCTCGGGCGTGATGCCGCCGTTGGTCTCGACCGTCATGGTGAGCTTGTCGTAGTCGAGGATCTGGCCCGCGCGGGTGTTCTCCACCCGGTAGCTCACCTTGCGGACGGGCGAATACAGGCTGTCCACCGGGATCAGGCCGATGGGGGCGTCCTCGGAGCGGTTGCGGTCGGCCGCGATGTAGCCCTTGCCGGTGTCGACCGTGAACTCGACGCGGATCTCGGCGCCCTCGTCCAGGGTGCAGAGCACCAGGTCGGGGTTCAGGATCGTGATGTCGCCGGTGACCTGGATGTCGCCCGCCGTCACCCGGCCGGGGCCCTGCTTCTTGAGCACGACGCGCTTGGGGCCGTCGCCGGCCATCTTGATCGCGATGTCCTTGACGTTGAGCACGATGTCGGTCACGTCTTCGCGGACGCCGGGGATCGACGAGAACTCGTGCAGCACGCCGTCGATGTGCATGGCGGTGACGGCCGCGCCCTGCAGCGACGACAGGAGGATGCGGCGCAGCGAGTTGCCCATGGTGAGTCCGAAGCCGCGCTCCAGCGGCTCGGCCACCACGGTGGCGATCCGCTTGGGGTCGTCGCCGAGCGTCACTTCGAGCTTGTTGGGCTTGATCAGGTCCTGCCAGTTCTTCTGGATCACGGGGGTTCAACCTTCAAAGAGCGACGCCCGGCGCGGGTGTGCGCCGGGCCCTGGGCCGGTTCAATCGGTTCGCGCGGGTGTGGCGCCGTGGCTAACCGGCGCCGGCCCGGTCACACGCGGCGGCGCTTGCGGGGGCGGCACCCGTTGTGGGGGATCGGGGTCACGTCGCGGATGGAGGTGACCGTGAAGCCCGACGCCTGGAGGGCGCGCAGCGCCGACTCGCGCCCCGAGCCGGGGCCGGACACCTCGACCTCGAGCATCCGCATGCCGTGCTCGGACGCCTTCCGGGCCGCGTCCTCGGCCGCCATCTGGGCCGCGTAGGGGGTCGACTTGCGCGAGCCCTTGAACCCCATCGTGCCGGCGGACGACCAGGAGATCGTGTTGCCCTGCGCGTCCGTGATGGTGATCATGGTGTTGTTGAACGTGGAGTTCACGTGCGCCACGCCCGAGGCGATGTTCTTGCGCTCGCGGCGGCGAACGCGTCCTGCTGCTTCCTTGGCCAAATCTAGGGTCCTTCAAACGCGCCCGTGGTTCCAGGCGCTCGGGAGGGTTTTCGGGGTTACTTCTTCTTGCCGGCGATCGGCTTCGCCTTGCCCTTGCGGGTGCGGGCGTTGGTGTGGGTGCGCTGGCCGCGCACGGGCAGCGAGCGGCGGTGGCGCAGCCCGCGGTAGCAGCCCAGGTCCATCAGGCGCTTGATGTTGAGCGAGTTCTCGCGGCGGAGGTCGCCTTCCACGAGGTAGTCGCGGTCGATCGTTTCGCGGATCTGGAGCACCTCCGCGTCGGTGAGCTGGGCCACGCGCCGCTCAGCGGGGATCGAGACCTTCTCGCAGATCTCCTGGGCCTTCGTGGAGCCGATGCCGTGGATGTACTGGAGCGCGATAACGACGCGCTTGCCGGTCGGGATGTTGACGCCTGCGATACGGGCCACGTTGATTCACTCCATCGGCAGGGTCAGGCCTGCCGGCTCGTCCGAACGAAGGGTGGGCATGGTCCGCACGGGCCGTAACCGGCGCCCGCACGGGTGCGAGCCCGGCCGCCGCGCCGCTTTTCCCTGAAGCTGCGGCCTATAGAGCCTTCATCCCGGACGGTCAACAGCGCGGACGGCCGATCTTTCGCCTCCGGCTGCGGGCGCCCGGCCGGGCCGTCAGCGCCTGCGCCGGCGCGCCCGCCGCCGGGCCGCGAGGGCCAGCAGCAGCACGGCG
>CAXTDZ010000180.1:0-6752 GCA_964243035.1 uncultured Lichenihabitans sp. | reverse complement strand
AGGTCGGCGCGCACGGCCCGGCCGCGCTCGGCCGCGATCCTGACCAGCTCGCCCACGCCGTCGCGGTCCAGCGTCACGAAGGGGTCGGCGGGCAGCAGGCCCTTGGACGCGTAGGCGCCCAGGAAGGAGGCCGCGTCGTCGCGGCTGATGCCGAGCGCGGTTTGCGTGAGGTCGTTGGTGCCGAAGGAGAAGAAGCTGGCGGCTTCCGCGATCTCGCCCGCGCGGAGCGCCGCGCGGGGCAGCTCGATCATGGTGCCCACCGTGTAGGGCACGCGCTCGCCCGTTTCGGAGGCGACCGCCTCCGCGGTGGCGTCGACCAGCGCCTTCACGAGGTCCAGTTCCGCCCGGCCCATCACGAGGGGCACCATGATCTCGGGGTTGACGGCCTCGCCGGTCGCCTTGCGGGCCTCGACCGCACCCTCGAACAGCGCGCGGGCCTGCATCTCGGCGATCTCGGGGTAGCGGACCGCGAGGCGGCAGCCCCGGAAGCCCAGCATCGGGTTGATCTCGTGCAGGGCCTGGGCGCGGGCCCTGAGCGCCTCCACGCCCACCCCGAGCGCCCCGGCCACGTCGGCCATCTCGGCCTCGGTGCGGGGCAGGAACTCGTGCAGGGGGGGATCGAGCAGCCGGATCGTCACGGGCAGCCCCGCCATGATGGCGAACAGCTCCGCGAAGTCGGCCCGCTGCATGGGCAGGAGCTTGGCGAGCGCGCGCCGCCGGCCCGCCTCGTCGTCGGCCAGGATCATCTCGCGCACCGCCACGATGCGGGAGGCCTCGAAGAACATGTGCTCCGTCCGGCAGAGCCCGATGCCTTCCGCGCCGAAGCGCCGGGCGGCCCTGGCGTCGAGCGGGGTTTCCGCGTTGGCCCTGACCCGCATGCGGCGCGCCGCGTCCGCCCAGCCCATCAGGGTCGCGAAGTCGCCCGACAGCGCGGGCTCGCGCATCGGCACCGCGCCCGCGATGACCTCGCCCGTGGAGCCGTCCAGCGTGAGGGTGTCGCCGGCCTTCACAACTACGCCGCCCGCCGCGAACGTGCCCGCGCGGTGGTCGACCCGGACGCCGCCCGCGCCCGACACGCAGGGCTTGCCCATGCCGCGCGCCACCACGGCCGCGTGGCTCGTCATGCCGCCGCGGGTGGTCAGCACGCCCTCGGCCGCGTGCATGCCGCCGATGTCCTCGGGCGAGGTCTCGACCCGCACCAGGATCACCTTGCGGCCGAGGCCCTTCAGCCGTTCGGCCTCGGCGGAGGTGAAGACGACCTCGCCGCGGGCGGCGCCGGGGGAGGCCGGCAGCCCGGTCGCCAGCACCTGCCGGGGCGCGTCGGGGTCGAGGGTCGGGTGCAGGAGCTGGTCCAGCGAGGCCGGGTCGACGCGCGCGACCGCCTCCTCGCGGCTGATCAGCCCCGCCTCGGCCAGGTCCACCGCGATCCTGAGCGCGGCCCTGGCGGTGCGCTTGCCGTTGCGGGTCTGCAGCATCCAGAGCTTGCCGCGCTCGACGGTGAACTCTATGTCCTGCATGTCACGGTAATGGCGTTCCAGCAGCGCGGTGACGCGCACGAACTCGGCGAACACCGCCGGCAGCGCGCGTTCCATGGAGGGCGCCTCGACGCCGGACTCGGCGCGGGCCGCCTCCGTGATGGGCTGGGGCGTGCGGATGCCCGCCACAACGTCCTCCCCCTGCGCGTTGATCAGGAACTCGCCGTAGAGCGCGTTGCGCCCCGTCGACGGGTCGCGCGTGAAGGCCACGCCCGTGGCGGACGTGTCGCCCATGTTGCCGAACACCATGGCCTGCACGGTGACGGCCGTGCCCCAGACCTCGGGAATGCCGTTGAGCCGCCGGTAGGTCGCGGCGCGGGTGTTCATCCAGGACGAGAACACGGCGCCGACCGCGCCCCAGAGCTGGTCGTGCGGGTCCTGCGGGAAGGGCTCGCCCGTGTCCGTCGCGACCCTGGCCTTGTAGCCGTCCACGACGGCGCGCCAGTCGTCGGCGTCGAGGTCGGTGTCGGCGAGCGCGCCGCGGCGGTCCTTGCGCGCGTCGAGGATGTCCTCGAACCCGTGGTGGTCGAGGCCCAGCACCACGTCGGCGTACATCTGGATGAAGCGGCGGTAGCTGTCGTAGGCGAAGCGCGCGTCCCCCGAGGATCGGGCGAGCGCCTCCACCGTGCGGTCGTTGAGCCCGAGGTTGAGCACGGTGTCCATCATGCCCGGCATGGACGCGCGGGCGCCCGACCGCACCGACACCAGCAGCGGCGCTTGCGCGTCGCCGAAGCCGCGGCCCGTCGCCTGCCCGACCCGCGCGAGCGCCGCCTCGACCTGGCCGCGCAGGTCGTCGGGATAGCTGCGCCCGTGCGCGTAGAAATACGCGCAGACCTCGGTGGTCACCGTGAAGCCGGGGGGCACCGGCAGGCCCAGGCTCGACATCTCCGCGAGGTTGGCGCCCTTGCCGCCCAGCAGCTCGACGTGCCGGCCGCTTCCCTCGGCCGCCCCGTCCCCGAAGGCGTAGACCCACTTGGACATCACCGGAACTCCCTGGCGCCCGCTCCGGCCCGGCCCGCCCCGCGAACGCGCCGAGCCGGTCTGACCCGCGGCCGGACGCTGGACCGTCAGCGCCCGCGGTGGCGCGCTAGGCGGGTGCCCAGCACGATCCAGGTCGCACCGTAGACCAGGAGGTCGAGGCCGAGAAAGATCCCCAGCACGAACGCGCTGCTCGCCGGCCAGCCCGTGACGATGAACAGGCCCAGCAGGGCCGTCACGACCCCCGCCAGAACCACCCCGCCGCGCGTCCGCGTTCCCGACATCTGCGCACCCAGCGCGATGCGGACCACGCCCGTGGCGATGAGGCCCGCCCCCAGCAGCAGCATGATGACGGCGGACGCCAGCTCCGGCAGGGCCACCGCGAACAGTCCCGCGAGCAGGTAGAGCACGCCGGCCGCCTCCCAGGCCAGGATGCGCCCGGTGCCCCGCGCCCTGAACCCGAGGCTGATCTCGGCCACGCCCACCACCATCATGAAGGTGCCGATCAGCAGCACGGAGGCCACGGTGGCGCTCTCGGTCAGCACAAGCGCGACCACCCCCAGCGCCGCGCTGAACGCGCCGTAGGCCACGACCCAGCCCCAGCGGTGCCGCAGCCGCTCCACCGCGGTGCCGAGCGAGGGTGGCCGGGATGGTGGTTGCGTGCCGAAGGTCATGGGACTTCTCTGGCGGATGAGCACGGGCTGAACGGGGCGGAAGTTACAAATGTTCCTGCGGCATTGCTAAAGTCCCTGCTTCTGAAGCGACGCGGTGGGTGCGCCGTTTCATTTGCGTGTGTGGCTATTTCTGGTGTAGCCGGACGAGGACTATGTCGTTCGCCACACGTTGGACATGATTTCCATGAAGCCAGACACGCCGCTGCTCGACCGCTGCCCCACGCCCGACCTGCTGCGCCAGCTTCCCGAGTCGGACCTGCGCCAGGTGGCGGACGAGCTGCGGGCCGAGACGATCAGCGCCGTGTCGGTGACGGGCGGCCATCTGGGGGCCGGGCTCGGGGTGGTCGAGCTGACGGTGGCGCTGCACTACGTGTTCGACACGCCGGCCGACCGCATCATCTGGGACGTCGGCCACCAGGCCTACCCGCACAAGATCCTCACCGGGCGGCGCGACCGCATCCGCACGCTTCGCCAGGGCGGCGGCTTGTCGGGCTTCACCAAGCGGAGCGAGAGCGCCTACGACCCGTTCGGCGCGGCGCATTCCTCCACCTCGATCTCGGCGGGCCTGGGCATGGCGGTGGCCCGCGACCTGGCGGGGGGCAGGAACAACGTCGTGGCCGTGATCGGCGACGGCTCCATGTCGGCCGGAATGGCCTACGAGGCCATGAACAACGCGGGCGCCATGCAGTCGCGCCTGATCGTCATCCTCAACGACAACGACATGTCGATCGCCCCTCCGGTGGGCGCCATGTCGGCCTACCTGGCGCGGCTGGTGTCGGGCGGCACCTACAGGTCGCTGCGCGACTTCGGCAAGCAGCTGGCCCGCCACCTGCCGAAGTTCATCTACGACAAGGCCCGCAAGACGGAGGAATACGCCCGCGGCTTCCTCACGGGCGGCACCATGTTCGAGGAGCTGGGCTTCTTCTACGTGGGGCCGATCGACGGCCACAACCTCGACCACCTCCTGCCCGTGCTCAAGAACGTGCGCGACAGCGAGGCCGGCCCCGTGCTGATCCACGTCGTGACCCAGAAGGGCAAGGGCTACGCGCCGGCCGAGGCCGCGGCCGACAAGTACCACGCGGTCACGACCTTCGACGTGATCGACGGCACCCAGGCCAAGGCCAAGCCCAACGCCCCCGCCTACCAGCGCGTGTTCGGCGAGTCCCTCATCAAGGAGGCCGCGGCGGACGACCGCGTGGTGGCGATCACGGCCGCCATGCCGTCGGGCACGGGCATCGACCTGTTCGGCCAGGCCTATCCCGCGCGCACCTTCGACGTGGGCATCGCGGAGCAGCACGCCGTGACCTTCGCGGCGGGGCTCGCGACGGAGGGCTACAAGCCCTTCTGCGCCATCTACTCGACCTTCCTGCAGCGCGCCTACGACCAGGTGGTCCACGACGTGGCCATCCAGAACCTGCCCGTCCGCTTCGCGATGGACCGGGCGGGGCTGGTGGGGGCGGACGGCGCCACCCACGCGGGCTCGTTCGACCTGGCCTACCTGGGCTGCCTGCCCAACATGGTGATCATGGCGGCGGCCGACGAGGCCGAGCTGGTGCACATGGTCGCGACCCAGGTCGCACACGACGCCGGCCCCTCGGCGCTGCGCTACCCGCGCGGCGAGGGCGTCGGCATCGACCTGCCCGAGGTCGGCGTCCCGCTGCCGATCGGCAAGGGCCGCATCCTGCGCGAGGGCAAGCAGGTCGCGATCCTGTCGCTCGGCACGCGGCTCGCCGAGAGCCTGAAGGCCGCCGACCAGCTCGCCGCGCAGGGCTTCTCCACCACGGTGGCGGACGCGCGCTTCGCCAAGCCCCTGGACCGAGAGCTGATCCGCCGCCTGGCCCAGACCCACGACGTCCTGCTGACCGTGGAGGAGGGCTCGGTGGGCGGTTTCGGCTCCTTCGTGCTGCACGCGCTGGCCGAGGACGGCCTGCTGGACGGCGGCCTGAAGGTCCGCAGCCTGGTGCTGCCCGACACCTTCCTGGACCACGACAAGCCCGACCGCATGTACGCGGCGGCGGGGCTCGACGCCAAGGCGATCACGGCCAAGGCGCTGGACGCCATCGGCCACGCGGGGGCGGCCGCACCCGCCGCCAAGCCCGGGCCGCGCCGCGTGCTGGCGAGCCGCCGCGAGGGCTGAGACCGCGCCGCGGGTGCGGGCCGACGTGGCGCTGGTCGAGGCCGGGCTCTTCGAGAGCCGTGCCAAGGCCCGGGAAGCCATCGAGGCGGGGCTCGTGACCGCCGACGGCGCGCCGCTCGACAAGCCCTCGGCGCCCGTGCGGCCCGACGCGGTGCTGCGCGCCAGCCCCGCCCACCCCTACGTGTCGCGCGGCGGGCTCAAGCTCGCCGCGGCCCTCGACGGGTTCGGCTTCGACCCCGCGGGCCGCACCTGCCTGGACGTCGGCACCTCCACCGGCGGCTTCGCCGAGGTGCTGCTCGCCCGGGGCGCCGCCCGCGTGGTCGGCGTCGATGTCGGGCGCGGGCAGCTCCACCCCTCGCTCGCGGGCGACGCCCGGCTCACCTCCCTGGAAGGGGTGGACGCACGGGCGCTGACCGCCGACCGGCTGCCCGGCCCCCCTCACCTCGTCACCGTCGACGCGAGCTTCATCTCGCTCCGCCTCCTGCTGCCGCCCGTGCTGGGGCTCGCGGCGGAGGCGGCCTGCCTGGTGGCGCTGGTCAAGCCGCAGTTCGAGGCGGGGCGCGGCCGGGTCGGCAAGGGCGGCGTGGTGCGCGACCCCGCGGTGCACGAGGACGCCTGCCGGAGCGTGCGCGCCGCCGTGGAGGCGCTCGGCTGGACCGTGCTCGGCGTGGTGCCCTCCCCCATCGCGGGCCGCGACGGCAACCGCGAGTTCCTGCTCGGCGCGCGGCGGTGACGGGCGGTGGCGTCCTGCGCCTCGACGTGCTGCGCCTGGGGGCGCGGGGCGAGGGCGTGGCGGCGGGCCCGGCCGGCCCCGTCTACCTGCCCGACGCCCTGCCCGGCGAGCGGGTTCTGGCCGCGGTCGAGGGCGAGCGCGGGCGCGTGGTCGACACGGAGCGCGCGAGCCCCGACCGCGTCGCGCCGGTCTGCCCCTACTACGGGGCCTGCGGGGGCTGCGCGATCCAGTCCCTGGCTCCCCACCCCTACGCGACGTGGAAGCGGGACCTGCTCGTCACGGCGCTGTCGATGGCCGGGGTGGACATGCCGGTGGAGCCCCTGGTCGCGGCGCACGGCGCCGGCCGCCGCCGGGTGACGGTCCACGCCCGGGCGGCCGGGCGCGTCAACTTCCTGGCCGAACACCCGCCGCTCGTCGGTTTCATGCGGGCGCGCACCCACGACATCCTGGCCATCGAGGCCTGCCCCATCCTGGCGCCCGGGCTGGACGGCGCCCTGCCCGCCGCCCGGGCGCTCGCGGGGGCGCTGCAAGCGACCGGCAAGCCGCTCGACATCCTGCTGACCGCGACGCCCGCGGGCCTCGACGTCGACCTGCGCGGCTGCGGGCCGCTCGACGAGCCCGCGACGGCCCGCGCCCTGGCGGCCGCGGCGGCGCACGGGCTCGCGCGCCTGTCCAACCACGGCTCGGTCCTGATC
>CAXTDZ010000179.1:0-7302 GCA_964243035.1 uncultured Lichenihabitans sp. | reverse complement strand
TAGCCCCAGTTGGGCCGGCACCATCTAAATAGCTTCCCGTGAATGTGACCGTCTGGATGATGTCATTGTCCTGCGTTGGGATGAGCTGGATATCAGCGTTGCTATTTCCAAAGTGGCCATCCGTCGTGTAAATTCCATCTACGCCTCCAATCAAAAGACTGGCGTCGACAGTGATATAGTTCAACACACCTCCAAGTGCCGGCGAAGTTAAGTAGATGCCGCTCGGATTTATGACAAGAAGAGACGACATAGACTCTGATGCAATGGTTTGTTTGAAGCTGATCGGATAAGCAGTGTTAGTCCCATTAGGAACACCAGGACCGGTGATTGAAGTGCCAGCTGCTACTCCATTGCCGGATATTATCTGTCCGACTTCGAGATACCCGGAGCTAACAGACGAGACATTAAGTGTCGTATTACTGATAGATCCCGTAAAAGACGCGCTACTCACGTAAGGTTGGACATTCACTGTGGCACTGCCGGAAACCAGTTGAGGGTAATATTCGCCACTGATCATTTCTGGATTATCTATGTGCATTTTTCCTCCACCAATGATTTCAAGGTCATTGTAAAAATCATTGATGACTAACCCTGAAGACCAGAAGGGCCCTTGCCTAATGAGTTTTAGCCCAACACCAGAAGTGGGCCCGGAACCTGCTCGCATTGGCCCGCTAGGCAATGTTTGCGGTACACTGACCGTGTAAGTGCCGGTACCATTTGTCGTATTTGGGCCGACTGAAGTTATTGTGGTCCCGCTGGCTACACCGCTGAGAGCAAGCGTCTCACCAACGGCAAGAGTGCCGGAAGTAACGGCGGTGACGGTCAGCGTCGATCCTGAGATGAAGCCTGTGAAGTTTCCGATTTGATCTTGGCGTATAATCCGCAGCCGGTCCACTCGGTTGTTGTAACCGTTACCCGCATGGTCTTTGCCAAACACAATTGCGTCACCGGCCCCTGTAAAAAGGAGTGTTGTGCCTGGCCCGTGACCTTCGAGCGTGATCCCGGGGCCGTTGAAATCGACTTCCCCACTGAAGGCACAGGTTCCATTCGGCGGAAACATCACGTGTGCTCCGCCCATCGCGGCAACATCACTCGCGAGCTGTTGCAACTGCATCGTCTCGTCCGCGCCCATGCATTTCATTCCGTAGGGCGCGTCACGCGGATCTATCCAGCCGGCAACGTTCACCACTGCATGTGCGGCACTCACCTGAAGCAGAACAGCGAGGATCGGAAGGCAGAGTGTACGATAATTTTTCATCGCTGATCTTCGCTCCCCGAATTCAGTGCGGGCCGTGTCAGGCACCGCCGAAGCAGCTACGAATCACTCAAATGGCGATGAAGGATGACTGGTCCATTGTGCCAAGTCGAGTTCAGCGCGAGGTTGTCCGCCGTTCTAAAAACCCCGCGCTAAGCGGCGTAGATGGCGGAGCCAGGGCGGCTTTGGTCTGTCTCCTCCTGGGTGTGCGGACGAAGCCGGGATAGCGGCGGGCGATGGACCGAGCGATTTAGCGTGGCAGGTGCGGGAAGGTCTTTCCCGCCCGGGCACGGCCGGGTTGGCCAACTTGCCAAGATGCTTACCCGCCTCCTCGATGCGTTGGTCCGGATGACGGGAGAGGCCTGCGCGCTGGCGTATGCTCCCCAAGCGATTGGGGCCGTGGCAATCACACAGTGCCGTATTTCCAGATGGCGCGACTGGCGCGTGCTTGAGGCTGCCGTTGCCGCTGTCGCCGCAAGTTGGGCTCGCTGCCGAGCACGTGCAGGTGCTCGACTCGACGGTCATCCGGGCGCAACAGCACGCGGCGGGCACCCGCTAAGCCAAAGACAGGCCCGGCGAACCTATACCTCAGCATCCGTCTGAAAGGCGTCGCCGTTAAAAAAATGATGTCGCTTGCTCGTCATGCAGCTTCATCGGCTGGTTTGCTCGCGCCCGCGCCCGTCGGATCGCCACGGGCACGGCACGGCCCTTGGGGCTCACTACGGTGCCGACCTGGTCGCCGCGGTTGTTGCCTCGGCGGCAGGAATCAGCCCCGGTCCTGAACATCGCCTCCGCCACAACATGCGCGTCGGCCTTGGCGCGGCCCAGGAGTGGCCTTCGCGGCGCCGGGGCTGCCACGCCGCCCGCCGACCCCTCGAATCTGTCCAGCATCCACGCACGCCATATGCGGGCTACCCGCGGTTACCGCTCAGGCCGGCGGCATCCAGCCGGTGCGAACCACATGGGCCGCCTGGGGCCAGCCCTGCTCCTCGGCTTGGCGGGCCGCCGCATCGTGGTCATAGGGCACCGCCCGCAGTTCGGCCGTCCAGCCGTCACGGTGGCGCTCAATAATGGCGTACCGCGCGTGCGGCGTTCCAGCCTCCATCACGTGCGGCACCGGCTCGGCGGTTCGGTAGCCGGGCAGGCCGACGCTACCGGGATTGACCACCAGCACGCCGTCGACGCTGGCCATCCGCGGCATGTGCGTGTGCCCGCACAGGACGACCCTGGCCTCACCAATGCCGCCGAGGCGGGGCCGGATGGCCTCCGCCGTGTCGAGCCTGGCCCGGCCGGTGCTGACGTCTTCCAGCAGGTACTCGAGATCGCCGCCCGGGCCGCCGTGGCAGGCGAACACCTGGCCGTCAGCGAGCGCCAACGAGCTCGGTAGCCCCTTGATCCAGTCCAGCTGCTGACCGGACAGGCGCTGCCGCGCGAAGTTGTCCAGGGCCCCCGGAACACCGTCGCGCACCTGACGGTCGTGGTTTCCCATGATGGTCGGGCACGCGAGACCCATCTGCGCGTCGGCGCTGCCCCGCGGGTCGAACGGGCCGGACACCAAGTCCCCCAGATTGACCAGGAGGTCGGGCGCCGCCGCGCGCAGGTGGGCCAGCACCGCCTCTAGGCCGAGCAGGTTTCCGTGGACGTCGGCGATGACAGCGATGCGCATCAGGCCAGCATAGCCACAAAGGCCCGCTGGTCGAGAGATCACCTCGTCCAACCCGCAACGGTCAGAACGGCAGGACGAGTTGCCCCAGCTCGATCAGTCGCTGGCGCCAAGCGGCGCGCCTGTCTCGGTAAGGCGGTGCTGCCGCCGGCTGGAGAGCCTCACACGCGGCGGCCCGCGCGATCGGCCGCAACGGGCTGGGCAGCGCCGGAGCGTGCCATGGCGTCGGCAGCACGATCCGGCTCCGGGCCACGGCGTCGAGCTTGCGGCCACGCGCCGCCAGCCAGCGGACAAGGAGGTGGCTGTCGCGGATGCACTCGCGCGGGAGGTCGCTCAGCTCGCGGCTGACCGCGTGGATGGCCGCGACCACGTTGGGCGGGAGCGCGATGGTGTCGGCCATGGGCTCGGGCTCCGGCCGCGCGATCCCCACCAGCGCCCGACGCTCAACCACCAGAGGCTTTGCGGCGGCCGTGGGCGGCTTCAACGCCTTCGCCCTGGTGCGCCGGGCGCCCGACCGGGCTTGGAGCCCGTCTGCGGGGCTCCCTGAGCCGCCAGCGTGCGCGCGCCGGGCTTGGGCGGCCGCGGCCCCATCTACGACGCGACCACCTCCGCCGACGATGCGGCGGGAGTCCATAAGCCGGATCCCGGCAGTCCAACCAACCAGGCCGTCCGGATGCTCGCGGAGTGCGAGGCCCTGATCACGGGCATCCCGGCCCGCTCGGTCCACGACCTCGGGCTCAAGGCCTACGCGATCACGTGGAACAACGCGGAATGGTGGACCTCACCCGGAGATGGCGACAGCGAACCGCTGGCCCGCAACCTCGTCGACGACATTCTGGCCTTGGCCGGCTTCGACCGGATCAGGAAGGCTGGCGAAACTTTCCAGGACGCGATGCCAGGTTACGCCGGGCCGCCGCGGTTCGTGGAAAACGCGCAACCTGCGCCGTCGCGCCCCGGGCCCGTGTCACCTGCCCGCGAGCCGACGTCTGAGCTGCAGCGCCTCAGCGCCGACCTGATCCGAACGCTCCGCGCGCACAACAACCTTGACGGCACGATCAACCGGGAGAGCCCAGTCGGCGACTGGCCGATCGACCGGCGCGACATGCTGTGGGATCGCGTCCAAGCGATCCAGGTGCAGGCCTCGCACCTTGAGGCCCAATCCCTTCAGGACGCGCTGTTCCAGGTGGTCGTGGCTTACGACGTCGTGAGCGAGCTTTACCATCTGGTCGAACTGTGTGCCGGCCCGCCCGTGCCCGACGCGATCGTCGAGGCGGCGCTCGACCGCATCGTCGACCACGCCGTGGCCGTGATGCGGGAGGTGTTCGCCACGGTGGCCATGACCGACCCGGCCGTGATCCGCCGCACCCAGGAGATCATGGGCGAGGCGTTCCTGGAGCGCTTCGACGAGCTCGCGGCGCAGGCCGACGGAGCGGCGCGCGGCGAGGTGGGAGGGCTCTGCTGATGGCGCGCGACCTCACCCCGCTACCGCTCAACTTCTTGGCCTTGATGGCAAGGCAGGAGGCCGCCGCCCCGCCCGCATGGAGGGCGCGCCGGGCCGAGGAGCGCCGCCAGCGCGCCCTGCGCCGCGACGCCCTGATCGCCCGCTACGGCAGCCGTGAGGCGGGCTGGGCCCCGTGCGAGCGGGAGAAGCTGCTGCGGGCGGCCGTGGCGGACTGGCGCATTCCGCAGGCTGCACCGCACGGGCGCTGGACCAAGTACCTGGACGGCGTCCACGTCTTTGACGAGCCGACGGCCCGCGTTCGCGCAGCCATCGCGACGGCCTACCCGCTTCCCACCACCTTCGCAGAGGCACAGGCCGAACACGCCTATTGGACGGCGCGGCGCGACGACATGCGCGACCTACACGACGACCAGTTGGCCGAGCTGATCGACGATCCGCTCGACGGTGTGGCCCGGGTCCGCGCCGACATGGTGCGCGACCTCGTCATGCACGAGCTGCCCACCGCCACGCTGGCCGACCTGCACGCGCGGTTCGCGATCATGCAGGACAGCGAGATCGACGAGCCCGAGATGGCGGCCGCGCTGCTCCGGGACCTCACGGCGATGCTGAAGATGGATGAGGGGCCCTGGCATTTCCCTCGGTCGTCACCTGATGACCATCGAGGCGACGAGCGAGTGGCCCATGATGACGACCTCCGCTGCCACGTCCTCGTGCAGGACGGGACCCACCGCGTCGCGCTCGCCAGCAAGAGCAGCCTGGACGGCGAAGGGCCGGAATGGGCGCTGGAGGTCAATGAGCCCGCGGGCAAGGACGCGCTCGCCTTTGCCCAGCGCGTGGCGAAGATATTCAGCGTGGTCATGGTGGAGCGGGAAGGCCAGCCATGAGCGCCACCAGCGTCGATGCCGCACTCTCCGACCTGCGCGCGCGGCGGCCGGACTATAGGATTTCCACCATGGGCGAGCGGCCCGCGGGGTCTCTGCGCGACCCCTTCTTCTGCGCCATCGAGCGCAGGACCGGCGGCGGCCTGTACCTGGGCGAGGGCAAGACGCTGGCAGCGGCGATCGTCAACGCCGTGGGGCTGACCTCGCCATGACCGCCCGCCCCCGCAAGCCCAAGACGCCCGCCACCGTCTGCCCCTACGCCGGCCTGGAGGTCGACCACACCGTGATGCTGTCCTCGCCGCTTGTCGATCCGCTCCACTGGTACGAGGGCGTTGTGCTGTGGCGAGACGAGGCCGGCACCGAGATCCTCGTGCAGCAGTACGGCATCGCCGGTCAGAACCCGCACAAGCAGCTCCACAACCTGTCCGACGTGCGGGTGTTCGGGACGGCGAAGTACTGCCGGGCGGAGAAGGACCGGGCCGCGGCCGCGGTGCGCGACGCCCAGCAGCTCGCCGACCAGGTGAAGGACATGGCGGCCGATCTGCAGCGCAAGCTGATCGGCCTCTACGAGGCGGTAGCCCTGGCGGCGCTCAAGGCCGCAGGGCAGGGTGGGGCAGGGGACCCGCAAGATGGGTAGGGCCGCGCTGATCCTTCCCCGTCTGCTCACGCGCCAACAGGCCGCGACCTACTGCGGGGTGGGCTCGGCCGTCTTCGACGCGACTTGCCCGGTGCAGCCCATCTCAATGGGGCCGGACAAGCGCCTGGAGCGCTACGACGTCCGGCTGCTTGACGACTGGATCGACCGCATGCGGCCCGACGCGGTGCCGCTCGGCCGCAACTGGCTCGACGAACTCTGATGACCGTCGTCCGGCTCAAGGGCCTGAAGCGCTACCGGCACCCGAAGACGGGCCTCTGGTACACCTACCACCGCGCGACCGGCATGCGGATCAAGGCCGAGCCGGGCACCCCGGCTTTCTTGGCCGAGGTCGCGGCGCTCAATGCCGGCCTCGCGCCGAAGCAGCCGGCGCCGGGCACGGTCGGCATGGTGGTCAAGGCCTACCGCAGGTCGCCGGCCTGGACGGACCTGCGCGACGCCACCCGGCTGTCCTACGACCGCGCCTTCGCCGCCATCGAGGGCCTTGCCGACATGCCGCTGATCGAGATCAGCCGCCCGTTCATGGTCGGCCTGCAGGAGAGGGTATTCGAGAAGCGCGGCCGGTGGATGGCGAACTACGTCGTCACGGTGGTGTCGATCCTGTGCGAGTACGCCGTGGACCGCGGCTGGCTCAAGGCCAACCCGGCCGACGGGGTGAAACGCCTCAAGCGCAGTCAGGACGCGCCCCGCGCGAACCGGCCCTGGACGAGGGCTGAGAGCCGGGTGGTGCTTGAGCACGTGCCCGACCACCTCCGCGTGCCGATCGCGCTCGCCATGTTCACCGGCCTGCGCAAGTCGGACGTCCTCACGGTCAAGAAGGACGCCGTCAGCGACCACGGGGTGATTCGGGTCAAAACGTCCAAGCGCGGCGTCTACGTCTCCGTGCCCATGCACCCGGACCTTCTCTCGGTACTGGCGCGTGCCCCGGTGCACGAGGCAGCGACGATTGCCGCGACCATGGCGGGGCAGGCCTGGACCGTCAGCGGCTTCAACAGCACGTTCGCCAAGGCGATCGGTCGCCTGGAGGAGCGGGGGCTGATCGAACCCGGGCTCACGATGCACGGTCTGCGTCACGCCTTGGGCACGCGGCTCCGCGAGGCCGGCGCCGAGATGGACGACATCCGTCGCATCCTGGGCCAAAAGACGCTCGCCATGGCCCAGCACTACAGCGAGACGGCGGACCGCTCCGAGCACGCCCGCGGTCTGATCGCGAAGCTCGACATGACGGGTGACAACGGCGCGCTTTTGTCTACACAGCGCCAGAAAGTGTCTACACCGAAAAATGACCGTAGCTAAGTGCTTGATTTTGTGGTGCCCAGGGGCGGAATCGAACCACCGACACTGCGATTTTCAGTCGCATGCTCTACCAACTGAGCTACCTGGGCG
>CAXTDZ010000178.1:0-7541 GCA_964243035.1 uncultured Lichenihabitans sp. | reverse complement strand
CAGTCGATCCGGCTGCGGATGGCGTCGGCGGCGCGACGGCCCGACAGATTCTCGCCGAACTGCAAAAGCGTGACGAGGGCCAGCCGCCACGGGCACTCGGCCGGCTTGCCGCAAGCGGGAAACAGATGTGCAAACTGCTGGTCGGCAAAGACGGGGCCGAGCGCGTCGCGCAGGCGGATGCACGGGTTCCCGCGCGGGAAGGCAGCTCGCGCCACGGTCGCCGGCCGCGCGATGGCCGCCGCGGCGCTGAGCCGGGCCGTCCACCCTGTCCGATCCGGGCGGGGGACCGTCCGCACGAAGCCGGGCGGTCCGCCTTCCCGTGGTCTTCCAGCTTTCGTCAAGCACGTCGCTTCACGAACCGTCAAAGCTACCGCTTCGTAAATTCATTATTGAGTCGTATTGTAATCAATAGCTAACTAATTCGGTTCGCAAAAAATACAGGTGAACAAAACATTCTTCAACGCAACGGCCAGATCTGGTTCGATTTACATGTTCGACACTATGCCAATTAGCATTCTGTTCTGGCGTCAAGCTCAAAAGTCACGGTCAGTTTCAACGCTGATCGGACGACGAACATGGACATCCAGATCAACTACGACAGCAGCGTCAACAACGCTCCCGCCTGGTACAAGAGCGCGGTCCAATACGTGTGCTCCTTCTACGACGGGCTGATCGCCAACAACACCACGCTCACCGTGGATTTCGGCTGGGGCGAGGAGAACAACAACGCCGTCAAAGCGGGTTGCCTGGCGCAGAACCAGTCCAACGGCATCTACATGAGCTACACCAACCTGGTCGCGGCCATGACCGCCACCGGCACGTCCGCGGCGGACAAGACCGCCATCGCCAACCTGCTCAAGACCGATCCGACCAACGGCGCCCATTTCTACGTCCCGACGGCCCTGGCCAAGGCGCTCGGCGCGGCGGGCAGCACAACCGTGCCCGACGGCTACGTCGGCCTCGACAGCTCCCGCACGTTCACCTTCAACCCCGGCGGGTCGATCGCCCCGGGAAGCTACGACGTGGTGTCGGTGCTCGAACACGAGCTGTCGGAAATTCTGGGCCGCATCGGCTGGGAAGGCCAGGCGAGCGACAACGGGCTCTACACGGCCGCGGACCTGTTCCGCTACAGCGCGCCCGGACAGAAGAGCTTCACCGTCGGCAGCGCCTCCTTCTCCATCGACGGGCAGACCATGCTCGGGCAGTTCAACAACGCGCTCCACGGCGGCGACTCGCTCGACTGGTCGCCCGGCACCCGCGCGGACACGTTCGGCAACACGACCGCGGGCGTTGCCAGCCAGTTCTCGACGGCTGACTACACGCTGCTCGACGTGCTGGGCTACACGCTCACCCCGCAGGCCACGATCTCCTCGACCGTCACCTACACCGATCCCGGCACCGCGGTCGTCACCGGCACCGTGTCGGACCCCGCGAGCCACGTCGAACTCTACTCCGACGGCACGGACCTCGGGTCCGCCACGGTGGCGGCGAACGGGAGCTGGGCGCTCCGAACCGCGCTCCCGGCCGGCTACCAGGGGTCGCTGTCGGCCCTGGTGACCGCGTCGAACGGCCTCACCGCGACGGTGGCGGCCCCCACGCTCCTGCTCGGGTCCGACGGGGCGAGCGCCGCCACGCAGTGCGCGGCCGTGCAGAACAGCAACGGGACCACGTCCTACACCTACGCGGGCGGCAGCCTGGCCGACGCCGGCGAGTCCACCGACACCAAGGTGTTCGGCCCGAAAGGCGGCCTGCTCCAGGAGGTCGTCACCATGGCGGACGGCAGCCATACCGTGACCGGGCAGAAAGGGCACCTGACCCTCACGGCTCTCGGCGACGACACCATGACGGGTGGCGGCGGCTCGACGAGCTTCGTGTTCCAGGAGGAGCCCGGCCAGGCGACGGTCACCAACTTTATCGCCCGCGGCGCCCACCACGACGTCGTGAGCCTGTCGCGGGGTGACTTCTCGTCCATCGCCGAGGTGCTGCACGCCATGCACACGGTCAACGGCGACACCGTGATCTCCTTCGGCGACAACCAATCGATCACGCTGCAGAACGTCACGGCCGCGACGCTGCGCGCCAACCCGGGCGACTTCAGGCTCCACGCCTGAGGGGCCCGGCCCCGCGCGGCGCCGTTAACCTTTCGTCAAGGCTTCGCTGTCTCCGCCGCTCCCGCCGTGAGACAAAGGTGCCGCGGCCGGTCGGGTCGGCGAGGGGGTGGACATGGCGCAGTCGACGGGTGAGGGACCGCTTGTCACGCTGTCCGGCACGGGGGGCGAGACCCCGGACCTGTCCCAAACGGTTTCCGGCACGGCGTTCGCGCCCGAGGGGTCGACCGCGGGGCTGATGGGCCGCGCGGTGGAGATCGACGACAACGGCGTCGACGTCGGCGCCGCGACGGTCGCCCGCGACGGCACCTGGAGCGCGGCGGTCGCGCTCTCGGTCTTCGGCCTCAACGCGCTGACGGCCTCCGTGACCGACAGCGACGGGGTGACCGGGACGAGCGCCGCGGTCACCTTCGACCTCGAACCCGTGCTGTCGCCCCCGACCGGCGGGCCCGCGCCCGAGGTCCGGCACCGGGTCGTCCATGTGACCCACGACACGACGCTGTCGGCCGCCGACGGCCGCGACGCCTTCGTGTTCAGCGCTCACCCGGGCCACGTGACCGTGACGGGCTTCGAGGCCGCGCACCACGACGACCTGCTCAGCTTCCCGCACGCGGACTTCGCCTCGGTCGCCGCCCTGCTGCGCAGGACGGAGCCCGGCCACGACGCCGTCATTCACCTGTCGCGGTTCGACACCGTGACGCTGGTGGGCGTCAGCAAGGCCGACCTGCGCGCCCATCCCGGCTCATTCGCCTTCCACGGGTGACGGCGCGGAGCCCGCGGCCAAGTCCAGGAAGCGGGCCAGGCAGGCTCCGCGCTCGTAGCGCTGCGCGACCGTGTCCCGGGCCCGGCGCCGGAGGTCCGAGAAGCGGCCGGGATCGGACAAGGCCCCCACGACCCGGTCCGCAAGGCCGTCCACGTCGAAGAAGCCGACGAGCAGGCCGTTGGTGCCGTCAATGACCTCTTCCACGGGCGGTGTCGCGGACGCAACCAGCAGGCACCCCGCCGCCATCGCCTCCAGCATCGACCAGGACAGGACGAAGGGGTAGGTGAGGTAGAGGTGGACGGCCGACACCTGCAGCACCTTGAGGTAGTCGCCGTAGTCGAGCCGCCCCAGGAAATGCACGCGGCCCGCGTCGAGCCGGTCGCGGTTCTCGGCCCAAAACACCTCCTTCCAGCTGCGGCCGTCCTCCGGAGGCGACCCGTAGGACACGCCGTCCCCGCCCACCACGAGCACCCGGGCCCGCGGCCGCTCGCGCAGGATCCGCGGCAGCGCCCGCATCAGGACGTGATAGCCGCGCAGCGGTTCGAGATCGCGCGACACGTAGGTCACGACCTCGTCCCCGGCCCGAACGACCGACCCGTCCGGGAGGCGGAAGTCGGCCGCGCGGTCCGGACGGACCGCGTCGAGGTCGACGCCCTCGTGGCACACCCGGATCAGCGGTTGCAAGCGCGGGGGAAACAGCGAGCGCTGCCAGGCGGTGGGCGATACGGCGACGTCCGCTTCGGCGAGCGAGAGCAGGGTGGCGGCGTTGCGTCCGCGCAGCTCCACTTCGCCGTCCAAGCTGAGGGCGGGCCACTCGGCGTCGAAATCCGAGTCGGCCCCGCGCGCGCGGTAGAAGTACTCGACGTAGGTGACGATCCGCGCGTCCGGAAACAGGGCCCGCAGCGGCAGTGCCTCGCCCCAGCCGCAGTGGACGACGACGAGGTCGGGCGCGAAGCCC
This sequence comes from uncultured Lichenihabitans sp., assembly GCA_964243035.1. Taxonomy (GTDB): domain Bacteria; phylum Pseudomonadota; class Alphaproteobacteria; order Rhizobiales; family Beijerinckiaceae; genus Lichenihabitans. Next base: position 3,712 of record CAXTDZ010000178.1, on the reverse strand, counting down.
GCGGCGAGGAGCTCGGTGCCGGCGTAGAGGACTTGCTCGGCGCGGCGGCACTCGACGTCGAAGCGCCGCGCGAAGGGGTGGACGCCCTGCGGCCCGCTCGCGGGCAGGTCGTAGCGGATCAGGCGGACGCCCGGCAGCGCCCGCGCGGTGCCCGACCCGACCGCCACCACCTCGTGGCCCGGCCGCGCGCCCAGCAGGGCCGCGACGTGGCGGAACTGCCCCGGGAAGTTCTGGTGGACGAAGAGGACCTTCACGGGCCCGGCCTCACCCGTCGCGGTTGCGGTCCGGGAACAGGAAGCTGAGATTGCTGGTCCGCACCGTGGCGAACAGCGCGTCGGCGTCGCAGTCCGGCATCGCCAGGATGGCCCACAGGTCGTAGGCGTCGCCGCGGCCGACCCGGACCTCGCCGAACCCGGCCTCGGTCGCGAGCGTGCCGAGGCGATGCTGCGTGAAGCCGGTGCGGTGGGCCATGAAGGTGTTGCCGGCCGCGATGGACGGCCCATGGCCGAACAGCATGTCGTGGACGCGCACCGGCCCGACCGGGGCCTCGTAGGCCTGCCAGTCGATGCCGTGGTCCACCAGGGCCTGGGCGACCGTCTCGATGTCGGGGCAGGTCACCACCGCGAAGCCGTCCGGCTTCAGCACGCGGCGGAACTCCGCGAGCGCTGCCACGACCTCGTGGCCGTACAGGTGTTCAAGGCTGTGGGACGACCAGACCGCGTCGAAGCTCCCGTCGCCGAACAGCGCGCGCATGTCGGTCAGGCTGCCCACGACGTCGGGGCTCGTCGCGGGGTCGATGTCGAGCCGCACCTCGTGCCAGGCGGGCGGCGCGAAGTGGGACTGGAGGCCGTGAGACCCGCGCGGCCCGGCCCCCGCGTTCAGGACCGAGCGGGGCTGGGCATCGTTTGTCGGGTCCGTCATGGCGTCCTGCATCGTCAAAAGCCCGGTGGAACCGGCCGCGCGGCGAGCGCGGCGGGCTGGCGCGCCGCGAACGGAGCCGGCGGCCAGGCGAGGCCGGAGTAGGGCGGCCCGTCCCCGTTCAGCCACGGGCTGTAGTAGGGGTCGCGGCCGGGCGCCAGTCCCCACGTCTCGCGCAGGACCGCGTCCTCGCGCGCGGCCAGGTCCGCCCACGCCGTTTCGTCGGGCGGGAGCCGGTCGGGCGCGTCGCAGACCAGCCGGGCATGGGGCGTCAGAACGGTGTGGAAGCCTCGCGCGCGCAGGCGCAGGCAGTAATCGACGTCGTGGTGGCGGATCGAGAAGCGGACCGCGTCGAAGCCGCCCAGCGAGGCGAACAGGCGCCGCGGCGTGAGCATGCAGGCGGAGGACACCGCGCTGCAGCGGTGGGCCGCCTTGAGCAGGCCGCCGTAGCCGTCGTCGCCGAGGAGCCGGTCCGTGAAGCGGGCCACCGCCGACAGGCGGGGCCCCAGCACGAGGCCGGCGTGGCGGACCACGCCGGCTCCCCACCCCACCAGGGCCCCGACGGCACCGACCGCGGTGCCCGCCAGGCGGCCGAGCATCTCGTCGAGCCAGTCCGCCGACCCGGGAACGGTGCCGCTGGCCAGGAAGAGGAGGTGGTCCCCCCGCGCGGCGGCGGCACCCGCGTTGAGCACGCGGGCGAGGCTGAACCAGCCGGGAACCGGGACCACCGTGTGGCCGCTGCGCGCGGCGCGCTCCAGCAGCGCGCGGGCTCCCGGCTCCGTCGTCTCGTTGTCGGCCAGCACGAGCCGGCCCGGGGGCGTCCCTTCCAGGGCGTCGAGCGTGCGGCCCAGGTCTTCGGCCCCGTCGCGCACCGCGACCACAACCGAGACCTCGCCGGGCGGCGGCGGGCGCCGCACGCGGACCGCGGGGAAGGCCGTTCCGGGCATGATCTCCGTCGCGGCCGCGGCACCGCGGGCGGCCAGCCGGGCTCTCGTGGCGTGCAGCAGGGCGGGGCGGACCTCGTCGAGATCGATGGGCGGCAGCGTCGCGACGAGGACCGGCAGGTGGACGGGGGCGGCGTCGGGGTCCGCGTCGCAGAGCCCGGCGCACACGCCGTAGAGGTTGTCGCAGCCGTCGGGAACCCTGGCCGCGGCCTCGGGCCGGAACGCGAAGACGAGGCCGCAGTAGCCCTGTTCGAGCGCGCGCTCCTCGTCGTAGGCCGGGAAGCCGAGCGGCCAGCGTTGCCCGTCGCGCTCCACCACGAGGTCGCCGTAGGCCAGCGCGGCCCGCGGGTGCCGCCGGAGGCCGTCGTGGAGCAGCGGCAGCGCGCCGGCACTGAACCGGGTGCCGGAGGGGGCCGCGACCGCGAGGTCGCAGCCGGACGGATCGGCCGCGAGGGCCGCCACGACCTGTCCGGGCTTGAACCCCGCGGCCCCCGCGCCGCCGGCCAGCACCGCGACGGACCAGTCGACCCCGGTCTCGCGGTCGAGGCTCGCCAGGGTGTCGTCCAGCCCGGCCTCGCCGGTGAGCAGCAGGACCACGCGGAGGCGCGCGCGCGCCTCCGCCTGGGGCAGGGGAAAGCGGGCGAGCCAGCCGTCGAGGGAGGAGAAGGGCAGCGATTGGGGCAGGAGCCCGTCCGCGAAGCGCGCCCGCAGCCGTTCGGACTCGACCTCGGCCGCCCGCTCGACCACGCCGGCCAGCCCGTCCGCGAACGCCACCGCGAGGCAGGGGCTGCCCGCCAGCACCTCGCCGCGGTCCGTTTCGACCCCGACCGCCCTGACCCGGCCGTCCGCCAGGGCCGCCGGCAGGCAGAGATTGAAGGACCGCACGGCGCGGCGGGCGCCGGGGTCGGGTCTGAACGTCCACGCGTCGCAGGGGGCACGGGCCGCGGTCAACCCGTCCACGACCGCCCTGACCCACGGCGTGTCCTCGCCGTCGTCCTCCACCCATCCCGTGATCCGCAGGCCCCCGGCCCAGCGCGCGTGCCCGACCGCACCGGCGTCCGACCGCACCAGACCGCGGCCTTCGCCGGTGACGGCGCCCACGAGCTCGCCCGTGTTGGCCAGCCGCGCCTCCAGCCGCACGGCCCGCGCGAGCACGGCGTCGGGCAGGCCGTAGCTGAACCCGTAGCACGAGTCGCCGAATCTCAGGGCGGCGCAGGCCGGGCTGAACCGGTGCGCCCGCACCAGGGCGAGCGGCAGGCCGTCGGCGAGCAGCTCCACGACGAAGCGCCGGGTCGGGTCGCCGGGGTCGGCGACGTGCCCGCGGGCGGTTCCGTCCGCCGCGACGGTGAACGCGACCGCGAGCGTCACGCGGCTGCCTCCCGCGCCCCGCCGCACCAGGCCGCGACGGCGGCGACCGCCTCCGCGTCCGCCCGGTCGTGGCCGAGTGCGAGGTCGCCCGGCTCCGCCGCGAGCCGCCCCCCGGACCAGTCGAAATAGGCCTTGGCGAGCCCGCCGGCCCTGGACAGGCCGTCGACGAACCCGAAGCCCGCCGTTCGATACGGCCACAGCAGCGCGTCCGCCCGGTAGGTCGCGACGGCGTCGGGATAGTCCTCGACCTCGACCGGGCCGGAAACGTGGGCGTTGCCGGCAGCCATGACCTGATCGGCGTCGAGGCAGGCGCCGAGCACGACGAGCCGCACGGGCCGGGTCAAGCGCAGCGCACGCCCCAGCGCCACCACGAAGGCTTCCGCGGCCGGGCAGCTCACGGGCATCGGGACCGCGAGACGGGACACCGGGACGGAGCCGCGGGCGGGGGCCGCGCCCGCCGCCGGGGTGTCGCGGCCCAGGGC
>CAXTDZ010000177.1:0-7815 GCA_964243035.1 uncultured Lichenihabitans sp. | reverse complement strand
AGCAGGTGCCGCGCGAGGCGCGCCGCGAGACGGCCGCGGACCGGGCGGGGAAGACCCGGCCGACCCGGGCCGGACCGCCCGCCGACGTTGGGACGCGCCGACGCGCGGGAGCGGCCGCTCACGCGTCCTCCACCGTCGTCCAGACGCCGCCGGCCTCCGACGAGGCCGCGCAGGCCGCGATGAACGCCATGCCGCGCACGCCGTCCTCGACCGTCGGGTAGGCCACGGCGGGGTCGATGGGTGTGCCCGCGCGCGCGGCCGTGATCGCCTCGGCGGCCTCCGCGTAGAGGGTCGCGAAGCCTTCGAGGTAGCCTTCCGGGTGGCCGGGCGGCACCCGCGACACCCGCCGCGACGCGGCACCCGTGCCCGCGCCGTTGCGGGTCAGGAGCTGCCTGGGCTGGCCGAAGGCCGCGAACCAGAGCTGGTTGGGGTTCTCGCCGTGCCACTCCAGCCCGCCCTTGTCGCCGTAGACGCGCAGCGACAGCGCGTTCTCGTGCCCCACCGCGACCTGGCTCGCCCACAGCATCCCTTTCGCGCCGCCCGCAAAGCGCAGCAGCACCGACACGTTGTCGTCGAGCCTGCGGCCCGGCACGAAGGTGGTGAGGTCGGCCAGCACGCTGTCGAGCCGCAACCCGGTCACGAACCCCGCGAGGTTGGCGGCGTGCGTGCCGATGTCGCCGATCGCGCCGCCCTGCCCCGAGCGGGCGGGGTCGGTGCGCCATTCGGCCTGCTTGGAGCCGGCGCGCTCGGCGGGCTCGGTCAGCCAGTCCTGGGCGTAATCCACCTGGACGTGGCGCAGCGTGCCGAGCCGGCCCTCCGCCACCATGGCGCGGGCCTCGCGCACCAGCGGGTAGCCCGTGTAGGTGTGGGTGAGCACGAACAGCCGGCCCGATTCCCGCACGGCGCGGGCGAGCGCGCGCGCCTCGCCGAGGTCGGCGGTCAGCGGCTTGTCGCAGATCACGTGGATGCCGGCCCGCAGGAAGGTTTCGGCCACCGGCGCGTGCAGGTGGTTCGGCGTGACGATCGCGACCGCCTCGATGCCGTCCGGGCGCGCGGCCTCGGCCTCGGCCATGGCGGCGAACGTGTCGTAGACGCGGTCCGCGGGGAGCCCGAGCGCCCGTCCCGACGCCCGCGCCCGCTCGGGCGTGGCGGACAGCGCCCCGGCCACGAGGGCGAAGCGGTCGTCCAGCCGCGCCGCGATGCGGTGGACGGCGCCGATGAAGGCGTCCTGGCCGCCACCCACCATGCCGAGACGGATGCGGGTGCCGGAGGCCGGGGGCGGGCTCGCGTCGATGGTCATGGAAGGGCTCCGGTGTGAGGTCCGCGGGGATGGCGGCCGCACCGCTGCCGCCCGGGCCCGGCTCAACCGTCCCGCAGCGCGGCGCCGTCGGCAAGCCCGGGTTTTATCGGCGGCCCCGCGCAACGAGAAGGCCGGGCGCGCGCCGCACGCCCGGCCCTGTTCGGAACCATGACCCGGAAGTGAAGCGCCCGTCAGGCCGCTTCTTCGACGTCCCCCGCCTCGCCCTCGCCCTCGTCGGCGTCCACCTTGGCGGTGCGGCGCGGGCTTTTCTGGAGCTGCTCGTCCAGCACCTTGAGGGCCTCGGCGTCGGTCAGCCGCTGCACGGCCGCGATCTCGCGGGCCATGCGGTCGAGGGCCGCCTCGTAGAGCTGCCGCTCGGAATAGGACTGCTCGGGCTGGGCGTCGGAGCGGTACAGGTCGCGCACCACCTCGGCGATGCTGATCAGGTCGCCGGAGTTGATCTTGGCCTCGTATTCCTGGGCGCGCCGCGACCACATGGTGCGCTTGATCCGCGCGCGGCCCGTCAGCGTGTCGAGCGCCTTCTTGACCGCGTCCGGCTCGCTCAGCTTGCGCATGCCGACGCTGGCGGCCTTGGGCACCGGCACCTTGAGCTTCATCTTGTCCTTGACGAAGCTGATCACGAAGAGTTCGAGCTTGAAGCCCGCGACCTCCTCCTCCTCGATGGCCACGATCTGGCCGACGCCGTGGGCGGGGTAGACGATGTGTTCCTGCGCCTTGAAGCCGTGGCGGGCCGCGGCGGGCTTGACGCCGGGCTTGGGCGGGGTCGCGGCAGCCACGGGCGGGCGGGCGCCGGAGGTCTTGATCGCGGGAGCCCGCATCGTTCCACTCTTCTCGGTCATCGTCCTCGTTCTCCGTCGCCCGCGCGGGGCCGCCTCGTCCCGAGTGCGGCACCCTTCGCGGCCCTGCTGTTCACCGGCCCCGGGCCTTGACCCGCGACCACCGACACGCCACAACCGCGCACGTTCCGGGCCGCCCGCCAACACGGCGCGGCCGGTTGGCGGGACCATGCAGGCCCGATCGAAAACCGCCGTTAAGTCGGTTGTTCAAATTCGAACCAGGGCTCAAGTCCGGCGCCGGCCCGGTTCGGGAGCGCGGTGACGAGGTCGCGGGGCCGATCCGGCAACCGCGCCGCGCCCACGGCAGAAAACCTTTACAGGTCCCTACCGACAGCGTGTCGCCGCGTCGAAATTCCACATTTTCGCCAATTGCGTCGTTATCACAACACAGGCCGGAAATCAAAGGCGTTGCGCGCCGCGCCGGGAAATTCCGCAGTCCCTTGCTGGCCGCTGCCGGCACAACCGCAACCATCGCCGACGGTTTTCGGGGACCGCCGCGGGAAAGGGCGGAGCGGCGCCTCAGGCCTCGTCGGGCGGCTCGGACGCGGCCTCGGCCTTGGTCCTGGCCCTGCCGGTCAGCCGCACCAGGGCCGCGCGCAGGGCGCCCGGCTCCGCCACGGGCGCCTCGAACGCCACCCGCGCGGTGCGGTCGCCGCACACGAGGTCGATCCCCTCGGGATCCAGGCCGCTCGCCCGCCACGCCCCCGGCGCGCCGCGCCCCAGCGCGGTCGCGATCGCCGCCAGCGCGTCCCGATGGTCCGCGTTGAGGTGGTCCAGCGCGGACCGCTCGGCCGCGAGCAGCGCGTCCCGCCCCTCGGTCGCGGTCAGCAGGTCGGCGCCCGCGACGGTCGCGGCCCGGCCGAAGCCGCCGTTCAGCAGGCCCGCGGCCACGTCCACGCGGAAGAAGCCGAAGTCGGGGAAGTCGGCGTAGAGCGCGGACTTGGGGTTGCGGGCCAGGAAGCGGGTGCGCGCCGCCTCCCGCTCGGACCCGTCGAGCCGCGCCGCGCGGCCCAGCACGGTCAGCCGGGGATGGGCGAGCGGGTCACCCCGGCCGGGGCGGCCGAGCAGCAGCGAGCAGCGGGGGTCGGCGTCGAGCTGGGCGGTGTGGGCCGCGAGCCGCGACAGCAGCAGCAGGGGCGCGCCCGAGGGCGCGGTCGCGACCGCGACCAGGCTCGCGAACGGCGCGCCGCTCCCGTCCACGGTGGCGAGCGTGCCCGCCCGGGTCGCGCGGAGCAGCGCCTTGGCCTCGCCGAGCGCGTCGTAGGCGGGCGGGGTTGCGGCGGGCTGCCCCGTCACGCCCGCGCGCCCGAGATGAACTGGCGGAAGCGCGGCGACGCCCCGCCCCCGAACAGGGTCGCGGGCGGCCCGTCGTCGGCCACCAGCCCCCGGTCGAGGTAGATCACGCGGTTGGACACCTCGCGCGCGAAGCCCATCTCGTGGGTCACCACCAGCATGGTGCGGCCCTCGTCGGCGAGCGCGCGCATCACGCGCAGCACCTCGCCCACCAGCTCCGGGTCGAGCGCCGAGGTGGGCTCGTCGAACAGCAGCACGTCGGGCCGCATGGCGAGCGCGCGGGCGATGGCCGCGCGCTGCTGCTGCCCGCCCGACAGGTGGGCGGGGTAGAGGTCACGCTTTTCCGCGATGCCCACCTTGGCGAGCAGGGCCTCGGCCTCGGCCACGCATTCGGCCTTGGGGCGCTTCAGCACGTGGACGGGGGCCTCGATGACGTTCTGCAGCACCGTCATGTGCGACCAAAGGTTGAAGCTCTGGAACACGGTGCCGAGCCGGGTGCGGACGCGGTCCACCTGGCGGCGGTCGGCCGGCTCGCTGCCGCCGCCCCGGCGCTTGCGCATCGCGATGGTCTCCTCGCCCACCGTCACCTCGCCCGAGTCCGCCACCTCCAGGAGGTTGATGCAGCGCAGGAACGTGCTCTTGCCCGAGCCGCTCGCCCCCAGGATCGACACGACGTCGCCCTTGTGCGCGTCGAGCGAGACGCCCTTCAGCACTTCCAGCGCGCCGAAGCGCTTGCGCAGGTCGCGAACCGACAGCGCGACGGTGGGGGACGACTGGGTCAAGGGCGCGGTACTCCTCGGCGACGGGCGCGGCAGCGGGAACTAAAGGCAGCGCCGGCGGGACTTGCAAGATTTGGTCGCAGCCCGCGGCTTGCGGGACCGGGGCGGGAGCGGGCAAGTGCCGGGCCGGTGCAACCCGGCGGCCGCGCACCCGGGCGGCCCGCCTGCCTCCAGTGAGCCGGACGATGACCTGCCGACCCTTCCCTGTGGCGCTTCTCGCCGCCGTTCTCGCCTGTCCAGCCGCGGCGCTCGCGCAATCCAAGGCGGGCCGCCCGCCCGCGCCCGGCGGCGCCGCGGCGCCCCTCGCGCTTCCGCTGCGCATCGACGGCAGGACGGTCATCACGGCCGCCGGGACCTTCGCGGGCGGCGTCGCCGACGCCGTGAACGGCTGCTCGCCCACCGCCGGGGCCTACGACCCGCTCGGCAGCGAGGCCTGGGTGCCCACCTGCTCGGGCACCTGGCTCGGGTCGCTCCCCTCGGAGGTCCCGACCTACGCGGTGATCGGCCTCAACTGCCTGGGCGAGGACGACGCGGGCGGCTGCGGCACCCCGAAGCGCGTCAACACCGCGGTGGCGCCGCTGTCGCAGCTCCTCGTGCAGTCGGTCGCCCAGAACAGCGCCACCTACCAGAACGCGCTGTCGATCAACATGGACAGCGCCAACGGCAGCGCCAACAACGTGGGCCTGACGACCTGGGTCAGGATGCACGCCAAGCCCGACGGGTCGCCCGCGCCCTCCACCTGGGCCGGCAACCCCGCCATCCTGTGCGACGAGGGCAGCGGCGGCAGCCTGTGCGTGAACCAGGAGCTCGACTACTCCAACAACGACACGGACTGCGGGCTCGACGCCCCGGGGTGCCCCGGCCTCCACGTGCTGGAGTGGCACAACTACCTGTCGTCCTACCCGATCAACGCGTCGATCTACGCCACGGCCGGGACCGACACGAGCACCGGCACCGCGACCGTCGCGGGCGACGTCCTGACGATCCGGACGCTCGACAAGGGGCACGACTTCACCCGCGACACCGTGACGGTCGTGCTGGGCTGCGCGGCCGGTGCCGAGGAGGAGCCGTGCCCCGGCGGCACGATCTACCGCGTCCTGTCGCACACGGCCAAGACCGCCACGCTGGACGGCAGGCCCCCGCAGCAGGGCCCCGTGCGCTTCCAATGGGCCACGCACGCGGTGAGCGACTTCATCCTGGTCAGCGGCGACAACATGGTGGCCGACAGCGACCTGTCGCTGACCGATTCGGCCGACCGGGTCATCCACGCCTGGGGCCACCACCGGGTCGTGCTGGACGGCAGCGGCGACGCCGCCCCCTACGGGTTCCAGTTCGCGGCGGGCCAGATGGGCTGCTTCAACGACCTCGACGCCTGCCTGTCCTACGCGGGCGGGTTGCGCTACGTGGAAGGGGGGACCGCGGTGCTGACCGCGTCCGCGCGGGCGTCCGCCTTCTCGGGCACGGTCACCGCGAAAGGGTTCACCGAAACGCTCGCCACCCCCGCCTCGTCCTCGGCCCCGTGCGAGAAGGGACAGTTCGGCGACGACGCGAACTACCACTACGTGTGCGTGGCCAGGAACACCTGGAAGCGGGTCGCGCTGTCCTCGTTCTAGCGCGGGTGGGCCAGCCTCCGTCCCCCGCGCTTGCGGCTGTTTCGCAAAAAGGACATGGTTACCCGACACCTCGGCGCGACCCCGCTTCCGGTCCGGCCCGCGATGCCCCTCGACCCCGTCAAACCCTGGTTGGCGCCCTTGCACCCTGCTCACCTCCCGTTTCGAAGCTCCCGGTCGGGACTGGCCCGCGCGGCCGCGGCCGCGGCCCTGTGCCTCGCCCTGGCCGGGCCGCCCGCCGCGGTTGCGCGCGAGACCGTGTCGGTCCCCACCCCCTTCGAGGTGGGCGAGAGCCCGCTCGGCAACTACCTGGCGGCGCTGGTGGCCGGCTCCGACCGCGACACGGTCGCGGCCGCGACCTTCTTCCGGGAAGCGCTGCGCGCCGACCCCGCCAACGCGGAGCTGATCGAGCGCACCTTCGTGGCGGCGCTGTCCAACGGCGAGGTGGACGAAGCCTCCGACCTCGCGCGGCGCCTGGTCGCCCGCGACCCGCTCAACAACCTCGGCCACCTCGTGCTGGGCATCGAGCAGTTTCACGCCAAGCGCTACGTCGCGGCCCGCCGGCAGTTCGGCCAGGGGGCGGGCGGCCAGGCCCGCGACGTCACCGCGACCCTGCTCACCGCCTGGACCTACGCGGGGCAGGGCAACGAGAAGAAGGCGCTCGCCACCCTCGACACCATCGCGGACTCCAGCTTCGCGCTGTTCAAGGACTACCACGCGGCCCTGATCGCCGACCTCGCGGGCGACGTGCCCGAGGCCACCCGGCGCTTCAAGGCCGCCTACGCGGCCGACAAGACGATCCTGCGGCTGGTCGACGCCTACGCGCGCTTCTTCGCCCGGCACGGCGACGTGGCGGAGGCCCAGCGCGCCTACGCGGCGTTCGACCGCGTCACCCCCCGCCACCCGCTGATCGTGGCCGCCCAGGCCGACCTCGCGGCCGGCAGGCCCCTGGCGCCGCTGGTCAAGACCGCCGAGGACGGCGCCGCCGAGGTGCTCTACGGGCTCGGCACAGCGGGCAGCCGCCAGGGCGACGAGCTCGCGGCCATGATCTACCTGCGCTTGTCGCTGTTCCTGGCGCCGCAGAACGCGCTCGCCACCGTGACGCTCGCCGACATCTACGGCCGCCTCAAGCAGAACGAGGAGGCCATCGACGTCTACCAGAGCGTGCCCGCGTCGAGCCCGCTGCGCGACAACGCCGACATCCAGACCGGCCTGACGCTGGACACGCTCGGCCGGTCGGACGACGCCGTCAAGCAGCTCAAGTCCATCCTGGCCGACGCGCCCGGCAACCTCGACGCGCTCACTACGCTGGGCAATCTCCAGCGCGAGAAGAAGCAGTTCGCCGACGCGATCGCGACCTACTCCAAGGCGCTCCAGCAGCTCACGCCCGGCGACCGCGCGGCCTGGCCGCTGCTCTACTTCCGCGGCATCGCGGAAGAGCGCAACAAGGACTGGGCCGACGCCGAGACCGACTTCAAGCAGGCCCTGGCGCTGTCGCCCGACCAGCCGCTGGTGCTCAACTACCTCGGCTACTCGTGGGTGGACCGCGGCGAGCACCTGGACGAAGCCTTCAAGATGCTGCGCCGCGCGGTCGCGCTGCGGCCCGAGGACGGCTACATCGTCGACAGCCTGGGCTGGGCGCACTTCCGGTTCGGCGAGTACGACGAGGCCGTCAAGGAGCTGGAGCGCGCGGTGGCCCTCAAGCCGGCCGACCCCACCATCAACGACCACCTGGGCGACGCCTACTGGCGGACGGGCCGCAAGCTCGAAGCGCATTTCCAGTGGAACCACGCCCGCGACATGACCCCCGAGCCGGAAGACCTCCCGGCCATCCAGAGGAAGATCGCCGACGGCCTGCCCGGGGACGCCAAGCCCGCCTCGGCCGCCGTGCAGCCCGCCCCGGTGCCGCAGCCTCCCCCCGAGGCGGCCCTGCCCGCCGCGGCGGCCCAGCCCGCCCCGGCGGACAAGCCGGGGGC
>CAXTDZ010000176.1:0-8158 GCA_964243035.1 uncultured Lichenihabitans sp. | reverse complement strand
GCCGCCACGAGCGCCGCGACGGCGCCGGCGAGCAGCGGGCAGGCCAGCGTCACGGCCTCGCCCGGGTTGCCCCGGGCCGCCACGAGCAGCGGCTGGGCCTCGGTCACGTGCGACAGCCACAAGCGGCGCACGAGCGGGTCCATGGCCGCGTAGGGGCCGTGCAGGCAGGCCGGGAAGGCCGCGACGGTCAGGCCGCCGACGGTGCCGCCCGCCAACATCAGCGCCGCCGCCCGGCGCCCCGGGCTGCGGAGCCGCGGCGTCGCCCAGGCGAGGCAGGCCGTCGCGCCCGCCCCGAGCCCGGCCGCCGCGAGGTGGATGATCGAGTAGGCGTCGCCCGCGGGGTCAAGATAGCGCGCCGGCGGCACCGTCGCGGCGAACAGGAGCGGCGCGCCCGCCGCCAAGCCGCCCGCGAACCACAGCATCGGGAGGCGCGCCTCATCCGGGCGGGCGAGCCAGGCGAGCGGCAGGAAGGCTACGAGCACACCCGCGAAGGGCAGGTTCTCCAGGCTGATCGCGAGCGAGACGGCCAGCGCCAGTCCTCCCAGCGCGGCCCCCCGCGCGCGCGCGGGCTCCAGCGAGCCCAGCACCGCCGCGGCCATGAAGACCAGCAGCGTGATCTGCGGCGCGTGGTGGTCGATGCGCCCGGCCGGGAACTGCTCGAACATGAAGGCGCTCGCCACCACCAGCACGGCCGCGGCCCAGCGCGCCCGCGGCCCCGCCAGCACGCGGGCGAGGTGGACGGTGGCGGCGATCAGCGCGCCCTGCAGCAGCAGCGGGAAGGCGATGCGGGCGAGCGCCTCCGCCTGGGCGGGGCCGGCGAAGCGGCCGAACAGGAGGATCAGCGCGCCGAGCGGCACGTCCACCACCCGCGACCAGTGCATCAGCACGCCGTCGGGCGGGTGCAGCCGGTGCGCCACGAGGTCGAACCAGCCCTGGCCGCCGAGCCAGGCGCGGACCTGCACGAGCCGCATGGCGTCGTCGGTGTCGTAGAAGGTGCCGACCGTCCAGATCTCGACCAGCCGCGGCCAGGACAGGACCAGGGACACCGCGTAGGCGAGACCCACGACCGGCAGGGGCCGCGTCACCCACGCGGGCGCGGCGCGGGCCGCCCCGGGCTCCGGGACCGTCACGGCGCTCATCCGCTTCCCCTCGATCGTCCCGTTAACCAAGCCGGTGAACGGCTCCGCAAGCTTTGCCCGGCAATCCTTGCGATCGGGTTAGGGCGGTCCGAGCGCGCGTCCTGCCCGGCGATGATCGGTTGGGCGGCGGCGGTGCAGCGCGTGAGTTCTCCTTCCCTCGCCACGACGACCCGCCCCGCCGCGACCGAGGCCGCCTCGGGACGCGACCGCGCGATCCCCGGTCTCGCAGCCGTTGAACGGCGCCTCCGGGAGGCGCTGGACACGCCGCGGATCGCCGTCGTGATCCCCTGCCGCAACGAGGCCGCGGCCGTGGCGGAGGTCGTGGCCGGTTTCCGCGCGGCCCTGCCCGAGGCACGGGTGGTGGTGTTCGACAACGGGTCCACCGACGACACGGCGGCCCGCGCCCTGGCCGCGGGCGCCGAGGTCTTCCGCGAACGCCGGCCCGGCAAGGGCCACGTCGTGCGCCGGATGTTCGCGGACGTCGACGCGGACGTCTACGTCATGGCGGACGGCGACGGCACCTACCACGCGCCCTCCGCGCGGCAGCTCGTGGACATGATCGTCCACGACCGGCTCGACATGGCCGTGGGGGCGCGCCAGGACGTGGGCCGCGACGCGCACCGGCGCGGGCACGCGGCCGGCAACCGCCTGTTCAACACCCTCTACCGGGGGCTGTTCGGCCCCGAGTTCGGCGACGTGTTCTCGGGCTACCGCGCCTTCTCGCGCCGCTTCGTGAAGAGCTTCCCGGCCCTGTCCAGCGGCTTCGAGATCGAAACCGAGCTGAGCGTCCACGCGAGCCAATTGAAGCTGCCCACGGGCGAGATCGTCCTGCCCTACGGGCGCCGGGCGGAGAGCTCGGCCTCGAAACTCAGGACGGTGCGGGACGGGTGGCGCATCCTGCGCACCTTCCTGGTCCTGCTCAAGGAAACGCGGCCGGCGCTGTTCTTCGGGCTCCCCGCGGCGGGGCTGGCGCTGACCGCGCTCGGCTTGGCCGCGCCGCTCTTCTCCACCTACGCCGCAACCGGTCTCGTGCCGCGGCTGCCCACCGCGGTGCTCTGCACGGGGCTCGTCGTGCTGGCCTGCCTGCTCGGCACCTGCGGGCTCATCCTCGACAGCGTCGCGCGGGGACGGGTGGAGCAGAAGCGCATCCTGTTCCTGGCCGTGGCCTCGCGGGGGTGAGGGAGCGCGCGTCGGCGATGGTTCGGCGAAGCGCAACCTCCGCCCATCATCGCGAGCGGTGGGACCGAGGTCGCGTCAGCGCGGCGACACGTCGGCGCGCAGCGACTCGGCCGGCCGCACGTCGTCCGGGTGGGGGATCGAGACGATGTTGAAGCCCGCGTCCACGAAGTGGATCTCGCCCGTGACGCCGCGCGCGAGGTCGGACAGGAGGTAGAGCGCCGAGCCGCCCACGTCGTCGATGGTGACGGAGCGCCGGAGCGGCGCGTTGGTCTTGTGGTAGCCGTACATGAAGCGGGCGTCCGCGATGCCGGAGCCGGCCAGCGTGCGCACGGGGCCGGCCGAGATCGCGTTCACGCGCAGGCCCTGCCGCCCGTAGTCGGCCGCGAGGTAGCGCACGGAGGCTTCCAGCGCGGCCTTGGCGACGCCCATGACGTTGTAGTTGGGCGCGACCCGCGTGGCGCCCCCGAAGGTCAGCGTCAGCATGGAGCCGCCCTCCCCCATGCGCGACGACACCCGCTTGGCGATCTCGGTGAAGGAGAAGGCCGAGATCAGCATGGTGCGCTGGAAGTTCTCGCGCGTGGTGTCCGCGTAGCGGCCCTTCAGCTCGGCCTTGTCCGAGTAGGCGATGGCGTGGACCAGGAAGTCGATCCGGCCGAAGGCGTCGGCCACGCGGGCCACGGCGTCCTCGACGGAGGCGAGGTCCTCCACGTCGCAGGGGATCACGAGGTCGGTGTTGAGGCTCGCGGCCAGGGGCTTGACGCGGCGGCCCAGCGCCTCGCCCTGGTAGGTGAAGGCGAGTTCGGCGCCCTGCCCCGCGAGCGCCCGGGCGATGCCCCAGGCGATCGAGTGGTCGTTGGCGACGCCCATCACGAGGCCCCGCTTGCCGCGCATGAGCCCCGCCGGGAGCCGCCCGTTCTGCTCGGTCATCACCCTCTCCTACAGGTCGGGATGCTGGACGACGAGCGTCGCGTTGGTGCCCCCGAACCCGAAGGCGTTGGACAGAACGGTGCCGAGCCGGACGCGGTCGCGCCGCGTCCGGACCACGTCCATGTCCGCGAAGACGGGGTCGAGCTCCTCGATGTGGGCGCTCTCGCAGATGAAGCCGTGCCGCATCATGAGCAGGCAGTAGATCAGCTCCTGCACGCCGGTGGCGCCCAGCGAGTGCCCCGTCAGCGACTTGGTGCCGGCGATCGGCGGGCAGCGCTCGCCCGCGCCGAACACGGTGCGGATCGCCTCCATCTCCTTCTCGTCGCCCTTGGGCGTCGAGGTCGCGTGGGGGTTGATGTAGTCGACCGGCGCCTTGACGCCCTCCAGCGCCATGCGCATGCAGCGCACGGCGCCCTCGCCCGAGGGCGCCACCATGTCGTAGCCGTCGCTGGACAGCCCGTAGCCCACGATCTCGCCGTGGATGGGGGCGCCGCGGGCGATCGCGTGCTCGCGCTCCTCCAGCACCACGATGCCAGCGCCGCCCGCGATCACGAAGCCGTCCCGGTTGCGGTCGTAGGCGCGCGACGCGACCGCGGGGCGGTCGTTGAAGCCCGACGACATCGCGCCCATCGCGTCGAACAGGACCGACAGCGTCCAGTCGAGCTCCTCGCAGCCGCCCGCGAACATGACGTCCTGCCGCCCGTAGCGGATGGTCTCGTAGGCGTTGCCGACGCAGTGGTTCGAGGTCGCGCAGGCCGACGAGATGGAATAGTTGACGCCGCGCACCTTGAACCAGGTCGCCAGCGTGGCCGAGCCCGTCGACGACATGGCCTTGGGCACCGCGAAGGGCCCGACGCGCTTCGGCCCCTTGCTCCGCGTGGTGTCGGCGGCCTCCACGATGGTGCGGGTCGAGGGGCCGCCCGAGCCGACGATGAGGCCGGTCCGCTCGTGCGACACCTCTTCCGGCGACAGCCCGGCGTCCGCGATGGCCTGCTCCATCGCGACGTGGGCCCAGGCGCTGCCCGAGGCGTGGAACCGCATGGCGCGCCGGTCGACCACCGTTTCGGGGTCGAGGGTCGGGGCGCCGTGGACCTGGCAGCGGAAACCGCGCTCCGCGTAGGCCTCGGCGCGCCGGATGCCGGAGCGGGCGGTGCGGAGCGAGTCCAGCACCTCCGAACACTCGTTGCCAATGGACGAGACGATCCCCATCCCGGTGATCACGACGCGGCGCATGGTCTTAACCGACTTTCGTTGCGGGGGTCCGGCCCGCGGCTCAGGCCGCGAACTCGGCCCTGAACAGCCCGACCCTGAGGTCCTTGGCCTCGTAAACGCGGTTGCCGTCTGCCTCCAGCCAGCCGTCCGCGATGCCCAGCACCAGCTTGCCGCGGAACACGCGCTTGAAGTCGATGCCGTAGATGATCCGCCGGACGGTGGGCAGCACCTGGCCCGACAGCTTCACCTCGCCCACGCCGAGCGCCCGGCCCCGGCCGGGCAGGCCGAGCCAGCCCAGGTAGAAGCCCACGAGCTGCCACAGGGCGTCGAGCCCCAGGCAGCCCGGCATCACGGGGTCGCCCTTGAAGTGGCACTGGAAGAACCATTGCTCGGGCTTGATGTCGAAGGCGGCGCGGATCAGGCCCTTGCCGTGCGAGCCGCCCTCCTCCGTGATCTCGTCGATGCGGTCGAACATCAGCATGGGGGGCAGCGGGAGTTGCGCGTTGCCCGCGCCGAACAGCCGGCCTTCCGCGCAGGCGATCAGATCCTCGAAGTGGAAACTGGAGCGCTTCTCGCCCATCGCAGCGGTGGCCTTCTCACTCACCCGGTCGGCCGGGAGCCTTAACGTTTCATTCATCTCGGGCCGTGCTCCTAGCATAGGGTCGCACGGGCTGGAAGTTGCAAGTCGCGGGGGCGCGGGTTCCCCCGCGAACAACGCGCGGGGGACGTCAACGGTGAAACTGGTCCTGGTGGTCGCGGCCGCCCTCATCGACGCGGACAACCGCGTGCTGATCGCCCAGCGGCCCGCGGGCAAGGCGCTCGCGGGCCTGTGGGAGTTTCCCGGCGGCAAGGTCGAGCCGGGGGAGCGGCCGGAAGCGGCGCTGATCCGCGAGCTCGCCGAGGAACTGGGCCTGACGGTGGCCGAGCCCTGCCTGGCGCCGCTCACCTTCGCGAGCCACGCCTACCCGGACTTCCACCTGCTGATGCCGCTCTACGCGTGCCGGCGCTGGCAGGGCCTCGCGCAGGCGCGGGAGGGCCAGGCCCTGGCGTGGGTGCGGCCGCGGGCCCTCCGGGACTATCCCATGCCGCCCGCCGACGCGCCGCTGATCCCGCCGCTGATCGACCTCGTCCCGCCCTGAGGCCCGCTCACAAGGGCTCGCCGAGGCCGCCCAGCGCGCAGACGGCCTCCCATTCGGCGTCCGACACGGGCTGGACCGACAGGCGCGAGTTCTTGACCAGCATCATGTCGGCGAGCCGCGGGTCGGCCCTGACCGTCGCCAGCGTCACGGGACGGGGCAGAACCGCGACGGCCTTGACGTCCACCATGCCGAAGCGGCCGGTCGGGTCCGTGTCGTCGGGGTGGTAGGGGCGGGTCACCTCGACCACGCCCACCACGGCCTTGCCCTCGTTCGAGTGATAGAAGAACGCGCGCTCGCCGACCCGCATCGCCATCAGGTGCTGCTTGGCGACGTGGTTGCGCACCCCGTTCCAGCCCGTGCCCGCCTCGCCCGCCGCGAGCTGCTGGTCGAAGGACCAGGACTGCGGCTCGCTCTTGACCAGCCAGTGCGCCACGTGTCGCGTCCTCCTCGGTGCGGCGATTGACGGGACTATGTAAACCGCCTGTCGGCACAGGCACCCATCATGCCTTGCCGTTGGGGCTCGGCACCGCGGCGGGGTCGAGCGGCCAGCGGGGCCGCGCCGCGACCGTGAGGTCGTCCGTGAGCCCGAGCGCCAGCCGTTCGGCGCCGGCCCAGGCCACCATGGCGGCGTTGTCGGTGCAGAACTCGGGCGGCGGCACCACCAGCCGGATCCCGGCCTCGCCGGCGAGCCGCGCCAGCGCCCGGCGCACCGCGCCGTTGCTCGCGACGCCGCCCGCGGCCACCAGCGTGCGGGGGCGGCCCGCGACCGCCTCGAAGGCGCGCAAGCCCGCCCGCGTCCGGTCCACCACCACGTCCACGACCGCCGCCTGGAACGAGGCGCACAGGTCCGCCACGTCGGTCGGCGTCAGGGGCTTGGCGCGCTCGGCTTCCAGCCGCACCGCCGTCTTCAGGCCGGACAAGGAGAAGTCGGCGTTCGGCCGTCCCACCATGGGGCGCGGCAGGGCGAAGCGGGTCGGGTCGCCGTTGATGGCGCGCGCTTCCACCCGCGGGCCGCCGGGGTAGCCGAGGCCCAGCAGCTTGGCGGTCTTGTCGAAGGCTTCGCCCACCGCGTCGTCGACCGTGGTGCCGAGCCGGGCGTAGTCCCCCACCCCCAGCACGGCGAGGAGCTGGGTGTGGCCGCCCGAGGCCAGCAGCAGCAGGTAGGGGAAGGCCGCCGCGTCGGTCAGCCGCGCCGTGAGCGCGTGCGCCTCCAGGTGGTTGACGGCGAGCAAGGGCTTGCGGGCCACCAGCGCCAGCACCTTGGCCGTGGTGAGCCCCACCAGCACGCCGCCGATCAGCCCCGGACCCGCCGAGGCCGCGATCCCGTCGAGGTCGGCGAGGTCCAGCCCGGCCCGGCCGAGCGCCGCGGCGACCAGCATGTCGAGCGCGTCCACGTGGGCGCGGGCCGCGATTTCGGGCACCACGCCGCCGAACCCCGCGTGGGCGGCGGTCTGGCTCAGCACCTCGTTGGCCAGAACGGCGCCGGTGCCGTCCGGCCGACGCTCCACCACCGCGGCGGCGGTTTCGTCGCAGGTGGTCTCGATGCCGAGGACGCGCATGCTTCCCTTTCGGTTCAGGAGCGCGACCCTTATAGTCCGGGCCGTGACGGAACAACATCGAGCGACGGTGCTTTGGGTTCAGGCGTGCGGGTGAGGCTCGGGACGCGCGGCAGCCCGCTCGCGCTCGCCCAGGCGCGTGAGCTGCGCGACCGGTTGTGCGCGGCCCACGGCTGGGCCGAGGACGCGGCGGAGGTCGTGGCGATCCGCACCAGCGGCGACGCCATCCAGGACCGGGCTCTGGCGGAGGCCGGCGGCAAGGGGTTGTTCACCAAGGAATTGGACATCGCCCTGACCGACGGCGCGATCGCCCTCGCGGTGCATTCCGCCAAGGACCTGCCGACCGTGCTGCCCGAGGACATCGTGATCGCGGGTTACCTGCCCCGCGAGGACGCGCGCGACGCCTTCGTGTGCCCGGGCGCGCCGACGCCCGAGCGGCTGCGGCGCGGTGCCGTGGTGGGCACCGCCTCGGTCCGGCGGCAGGCGCAACTGCTTCGCCTGCGCCCCGACCTGACCGTGCGGCTGCTGCGCGGCAACGTGGAAACGCGCCTGCGCCGGATCGAGGCGGGCGACTTCGACGCCACCCTGCTCGCGCTCGCGGGACTGAAGCGGCTCGGGCTGGCGGGGCGGGCGACGGCGGTGCTCGACACGGCGCAGTTCCTGCCCGCGGTCGGGCAGGGCGCGATCGCGGTGACGGCGAGGGCGCGCGACGGCGCGACGCTGGACCTCCTCGCGCCCGTGCTGGACCGCGACACGGGCGTGGCGCTGACCTGCGAGCGGGCCTTCCTGTCCGTGCTCGACGGGTCCTGCCGGACGCCGATCGCGGGCCATGCCCGCCTCCACGCGGGCGACCTGGAGTTTCGCGGGCTGGTGCTGGAACCCGACGGCTCGGACGCGGTCGAGACGGTGTCGACGGGCGGCCCGGGCGACGCCGCCGACCTGGGCGCCGAGGCGGCCCGGGCGCTCGTGGCGCGCCGCCCGGGCGCGGTCGCGGACCTGTTCGCCC
>CAXTDZ010000175.1:0-8215 GCA_964243035.1 uncultured Lichenihabitans sp. | reverse complement strand
ATCCAGATCACATCCCGACCGCAACCGCGAGGTTCTTGGAGGTGTCCAACTGGAATAGGCCGACACCGCCGCCACGACGAGCAGAACAGCTCCGAAGCCAACGGATAACTTCCTGGAGAGTTTCAGGTTGTGAAAGCTCATGAATGTTCCATCTAAGTATCTTTTAGGCCAAGTTGAAATAACTCAACCTGAATAGATTGCCTTTCACAAAGAAGACATGGCATGGTGAACAGCCAGTTAGCGCGATCGGACAGTTCAGGCCCGGCTCAGTCGTGAGCGGGCGGCCGCAGGCGGGGCTTGTCCGGGTGCGCCGGGACGGTTCCCGCCACCCCGGACAGGCTCCGCGAGCCGGCCATGGACGCGTCGACGGTGCCGTGCCCTGCCATGATCGGCGGTCCCGTGACGCGTCCCGCGCCTGCGGGGCGTGCTGCCGTTCTGCGCAAGCGATGCCGGACCGGTTGGGGTCGACCCGCGTTCGAGGTCACCGCCCTCGATCCGGCGGCCGGGGTCGCCCAGGCCGCTGCCGCCCGGCCCGCTCGCAACCCGCGCGGGGTCGCCGAGCCGGGCCATCCGGCCTCAAACGGCGGGACGCAGCGCGAGGTCGTCGCGGATGCAGGCTGTCCGGTGGCCGCCCCCCACGTCGGCGAGGGGCGGAACGGAGGCCGCGCAGGCCGGCAGCGCGTAGCGGCAGCGGGTCCGGAAGGCGCAGCCCGAGGGCGGCGCGAGCGGGCTCGGCAGATCGCCCTTGAGCAGGATGCGGTCGCGCGCGCCGGCCCGGCCGGCCTGCGGCACGGCCGAGAACAGCGCCTCGGTGTAGGGGTGGCGCGGGGTGCGGAACAGCGCGCGCGTGTCGGCGATCTCCACGATCCGCCCCAGGTACATGACCGCGACGCGGTCGCACAGGTGGCCCACCACGGCGAGGTCGTGGCTGATGAACAGGATGGCGAGGTCCAGCCTCGCCCTGATCTCCATGAGCAGGTTGATGACCTGCGCCTGGATCGACACGTCGAGCGCCGAGACCGGCTCGTCCGCCACCAGGAAGCTCGGCTCGGTGACGAAGGCCCGGGCGATGCCGATGCGCTGGCGCTGCCCGCCGGAGAACTCGTGCGGGTAGCGCCCGGCGTGGCTCTCGGCGAGGCCCACGGTGCGGAGCGCCTCGGCGACGCGCGCCGCCACCGCGGCCCGGCCGAGGCCCGGCTTCTGGATCCTGAGCGGGGTCCCGACGATCTGGCCCACCGTCATGCGCGGGTTGAGCGACGCGAAAGGGTCCTGGAAGATCATCTGCATGCGGGCCCGCAGGGGGCGGAGCCGGCGGCGGCCGAGGCTCGTGATGTCGCGGCCGTCGAAGGTGATGCGGCCGCCCGTGGGCTCGGTGGCGCGCAGCACCGCCCGGCCCAGCGTGCTCTTGCCCGAGCCCGACTCGCCCACCAGGCCCAGCACCTCGCCCCGCCCGACCGCGAAGCTCACGCCGTCCACGGCGCGCACCACCCGGCGCGGGCCGAGGAGGCCGCCGCTGCCGAACCATTGCCGCAGGTTGTCGACCTCCAGGAGCGGCGCGGCCGGCGGGGCGGGCTCCGCGGCGGCGCTCACGGCCTGGGCTCCAGGCCGGCGACGGCGCCCCAGCGCAGGCAGCGCACGTGGTGGCCGGCCGAGGCTTCTTCGAGCCGCGGCACGGCGGCGTCGCAGAGGCCCGGGACCGCGAAGCCGCAGCGCGGCCCGAACGAGCAGCCGGGCGGCAGCGCGGCCGGGCTCGGCACCGTGCCGGGGATGCCGGGGAGCGGCGCGAAGGCGTCGGGCAGCGCGAGGGCGGGAACGGCGCGGATCAGCCCGCGCGTGTAGGGCATCAGCGGCGCGCCCATCACGGCGTCGACGGCGCCGCGCTCGACGATGCGGCCGGCGTACATCACCATGACGCGGTCCGCGATCTCGGCCACGACGCCCAGGTTGTGGGTGATGAACACCACCGCCATGCCGGTGTCGCGCTGCAGGGCCTTGATGAGGTCCAGGATCTGGGCCTGGACCGTGACGTCGAGCGCGGTGGTGGGCTCGTCGGCGATCAGCACGGACGGGTCGCAGGCGAGCGCCATGGCGATCATGACGCGCTGGCGCATGCCGCCCGAGAGTTGGTGCGGGAAGGCGGCGAGGCGGTGGGCCGCGTCCGGGATGCCGACCCGCTCGAACAGCGCCTCGGCGCGCGCGAGCGCGGCCCGCCGGCCGACCGGCCGGTGCGCCATCACGGCCTCGGCAACCTGGTCGCCCACGCGCAGCACGGGGTTGAGCGACGTCATGGGCTCCTGGAACACCATGGCGATCTCGTTGCCGCGCAGGGCCCGCATCTCGCGCGCGGGCACGGCCAGGAGGTCGCAAACGGCCCCGCCGCGCGTGCGGAACAGGGCCCGGCCTCGCAGGCGCGTGCGGGAGCCGGGCGGCGTCAGCCGCATCAGGGCGAGGCTGGTGACGCTCTTGCCCGACCCGGACTCGCCCACGAGGGCCAGCGTTTCGCCGGGCACCACGGTGAAGGACACGTCGTGGACGGCCGGCACGACGCCGTCGTGGGCCGCGAAGCCCACCGCGAGGTCGCGGACGTCCAGGATCGGGTCCGCCGTCACACCAGGTCCATGCGGGCGTCGAGCGCGTCGCGCATCCCGTCCCCGATGAAGTTGAAGCTCGTCACCGCGAGCGTGATCATGAGGCCGGGGAAGATGGCGAGCCAGGGCGCCGAGCCGAGGTACTGCTGGGCGTTGTTGAGCATGTTGCCCCAGCTCGCCACGGGCGCCTGGATGCCGTAGCCCAGGAACGACACGTAGGCTTCCGCCAGGATGGCGCGCGCGACCGTCAGCGTCGCGGCCACGATGATGGGCCCGACCGCGTTGGGCAGCAGCTCCCGCACCATCACGTGGGTCCCGGAGGCGCCCATCATCTCGGCCGCCAGGATGAAGTCGCGGCCGCGCAGCGCCCGCACCTGCGCCTGGACCACGCGCGCCACCTCCATCCAGCTCGTGGCCGCGATGATCAGCGTGATGGTGGCGATGCTGGGCTTGACGAAGGCCGCCAGCGCCAGCAGCAGGAACACGGACGGGAAGCACAGCACGGCGTCGACGAGGCGCATCAGCACGGCCCCGACCCACCCCCCGTAGTAGCCCGCCGCGACGCCGACCAGCGTGCCCACGAAGGTGGACACCGCCATGGCCAGGAAGCCGATGGTGAGCGAGATGCGGCCGGCCATGAGCAGGCGCACCAGGAGGTCGCGGCCGAGCTGGTCGGTGCCGAACCAGTGGCCGCCGAAGGGCGGCGGCTTGAAGCGCGCCCGCATGTCGATGTGGAGCTGGTCAAAGGGGATCAGGGCCGGGCCGACCGCCACGGCCAGCACCAGCACGGCCACCGCGACGAGGCCGAACAGGGCGAGCCGGTGGCGGCGGAAGCGGGTCCAGGCGCGCGAGCCGGGGCCGGCGCCCCCGGCCTGGGCCTGCCCCGCGGCGGGCGCGGCGACGGCGGTTGAGGTCACGGCCCGTCCCCGTCAGCGCAGGCGGATGCGCGGGTCGGCCGCCGCGCTCACGACGTCGGCCAGCAGGCTGCCGAGCAGCACCAGCACGGCCGACACCATCAGGATGCCCATGACCACGGGGTAGTCGCGGTAGCCGAGGCTGTCCAGGAAGAGCCGGCCCATGCCGGGCCAGGTGAAGACGGTCTCGGTCACGAGCGCGCCGCCGAGCAGGGTCGGCAGTTCCAGGCCCGCCAGCTCAACCATCGGCAGGAGCGCGTTGCGCAGGGCGTGGCGCCCCATCACGGCGCGCTCGCCCAGGCCCTTGGCGCGCGCGGTGCGGATGAAGTCCTGGCCGATCACGTCGAGCATGGCGCCGCGCATGTAGCGGCTCCAGATCGCCACCTCGACCAGGGCCAGCACCAGGGCGGGCGCCACGAGGTGGCGGAGGTAGTCGCCGAGGGAGCCGTCCCCCACGGTCGAGCGGCTGCCGGCCGGCAGCCAGCCGAGCTTGAGCGCGAACAGGTAGATCACCACCAGGCCGAACCAGAAGGTCGGCACCGACAGGGCCACCATGGCGCCGACGGTCGCGAGCGCGTCGAACGCCGAGCCGCGGCGCACGGCGCCGAGCACGCCCACGCTGACGCCCAGCACCACCGCGACCGCGACGGCGGTCAGCATCAGCTCGATCGTCGCGGGCAGCCGGCCCGCGACGATGGCGAGCACCGGCTGGTTGTCGCGGTAGGATCGGCCCCAGTCGCCCGCGAGCAGGCGGCTCATCCATTCCCAGTATTGCAGGGGCAGCGGGCGGTCGAGCCCCATCTCGTGGGCGATCCGGGCGATCTGCTCCTGCGTCATGCCCGGCACGAGCGCGAACTGCGAGAGCGGGCCGCCCGGGGCGAGGTGCAGCACCGCGAAGCCGATCACCGACACGAGCGCCAGCAGGACAAGGCTCTGGCCGAGGCGGTTGAGGAGAAAGGAACCCAAGGCGCCCTCCTGCCGGGCTCAGGGATGGCGCGGGCTACGCCCAGTACCAGGTGTTCGCGTTGTAGCAGTTCTCCTGCACGTTCACGTTGGGCGCGAACCCCTGCAGGCCGCTCTTGACGCCCTCCACCATGGCGTACTGGAAGATCGGCAGGTAGGGCAGGTCCTCGCGGGTCTGCTGCTGCATCTTCAGGTAGGCGGCCTTGCGCTTGGCCTCATCGACGGTCGCCGCGCCCTCGGCCAGGCAGGCGTCCACCACCGGGCTCTCGTACTGGCAGGTGTTCTGGCCGCCGCCGCCCTTGGCCGCGATGGACTTGGAGGAGAAGTAGTCCGTGGCGTCCGGGTCGGGGCCGACCATGAAGTCGAGGCCGACCATGGCGGAGTCGAACTTCGACAGCATCCAGTAGTCGCCCCACATCACGGCGGGCGGCAGGTTGCTGATGTTCATCTTGGCGCCGACGTCGGCCCAGTTCTGCTGGAGCAGCTGCTGGGCCTGTTCGCGGACGTGGTTGCCGGCCGTGGTCGAGTTGGCGAATTCGAGGCGGACGCCGTTCTTGGCGCGGACGCCGTCCGCGCCCGGTACCCAGCCGGCGTCGTCCAGCAGCTTCTTCGCCTTCTCGGGGTCGAAGGTCTGCTTCGGCAGGTCGGGGTTGAAGGCCCACGACTGCCTGGGCAGGAAGGACTCGGTGGGCGTCGGCAGGCCGTAGTAGATCTGCTCGATGATGCTTCCCTTGTCCATGGCGAGGTAGAGCGCCTCGCGCACCGCCCGCTCCTTGAAGACGGGGTTGCCGAGGTTCAGGCCGATGTTCTCGATGAAGGCCTGGGGCACGGGCGTGACGCTGCGGTCCTTGAGGCCCTTCGCCTCGTCGTAGTGGTCGGGCGTGATGCCCTGCAGGCCGATGTAGTCGATGTCGCCCGTCTGGAACTGCGTGTAGAGCACGGTCAGGTCCGGCACGTACTTGACCACGAGCCGTTCGAGGTGGGGCCCCTCGCCGTGGTAGTGCGGGTTGGCGCTGAGCGTGATGTGGTCGCCCGCCACGCGTTCCGTCCAGGTGAAGGGGCCGGTGCCGATCGGGTGGTTGACGAAGGCCGCCTTGTTCGGGTCCGCCTCCTTCTCGAAGACGTGCTTGGGAACGAAGAACGTCCAGGACAGGATCGCCGGGTAGGGCGCGTAGGGCTTCTCCATGCGCCAGGTGAGTTCGGTCGGGCTCACCACCGTGAGGTCGCGGACCAGTTCGTGGCCGGCGCGGCGCCCCGCCAGGAACTTGGGGTTCTGGATCAGCTCGATGTTGTACTTGACGTCGTCGGCCGTGAACGGCGTGCCGTCGTGCCAGGTGACGCCGGGCTTGAGCTTGATCCGCCAGGCGAGGCCGTCCGCCGACACGCCGCCGTTCGCCACCGTGGGGATTTCGGCCACGAGGTCCGGCACGAGGTTGCCCTGCGGGTCGACCCGCCACAGGGCGCTGAACAGGTTGAAGTAGACCGCCTCGTCCACCTCGATGTGGACGAGCAGGGGGTTGAACACGGTCGGCTCCTGCGACAGGCCGATCACCGCCTGCCCGGTCGGCTTGGCGGGCGGCGCGGCCGCGAAGGCGCGCTCCGTCCAGCCAAACTGCGGGCCCGGGACGGCGAGCATCCCGGTCGCGGCCGCGCCCGCGAGGAGCCGGCGGCGGGTGAGCCCCTGGTTCGGCCCGTCACGATCCTGGTCCATGCTGCCCTCCCTTTCTCGCCCGTGCCAACCGGCCGCGGCGTCCCGTCAGAGCCCGGCCATCGGCCGGGGGTTCGAGCCGTCGCTGAAGCGCGACAAGCGGAAGTCGTGCGGGTCGACGACCGGCGCGGCGCCCGTCACCAGGTCGGCCGCGAGCCGCCCCGCGCCCGGGCCGATGCCAAAACCGTGCCCCGAGAACCCCGTCGCGACGACCAGGCCGGGCACGGCGTCGACCGGCGAGATCACCGGCACCGCGTCGGGCATCACGTCGATCATGCCGGCCCACTGCTGCACGACCTGCGCCCGGGCGAAGGCCGGGAAGGCCTCCGTGAGGTCGTCGAGGGCCCGCTTCAGGAAGATGCCGTCGGGCGCGGGGTCGAGCACGCGCGTCTTCTCGTAGGGCGAGACCCGGTCGAGCGGCACCGGCCTGGCTTCCGCCATCTCCTGCGTGAAGCGGCCGTCGAGCCTGAGCTTCAGCGCCTTGCGCTCGCTCGCGAAGGCCGGGATGAAGTCCCTCAGGAAGCGGAAGCTGTCCGGCACGATCGGCACCACGTTCACGTCGCCGTTGGCGATCGTGTAGCCGCCGTCGAGCCGCTTGCGGTAGGCCGCGCCGCCGAACCAGAAGGCCGCCTCCGGGCCGCCGTCGAGGGGCGCCGTGCGCATCACGCTCGACCGGACCTTGAGCTGCGGCAGCGTGACGTCGAGGTCCTTGAGGAAACGGCGCGACCAGGCGCCGCCGGCCAGGACCACGGCGGCCGTGCGGATGCGGCCCCGCTCGGTCACAACCGCCGCGACCCGGCCGCCGGCGCGGTCGAGGCCGCGCACCGCGCAGTCGGTCAGGACCACGGCGCCCGCCTTCTGGGCCGCGCGGGCGATCGCGGGCGCGGCCTTCTGCGGCTCGGCCCGCCCGTCGGTGGCGCAGAACAGCGCCGCCTTCCAGCGCCGGGACGCACCCGGCACATGCCGGTCGAGGTCGCTGCCCGAGATCATGCGGGCGTCGATCTGGTAGGGGCGCGCGTGGTCGAGCCAGGCCTCGTAGCGGGCCACGTCGGCGTCGCTCTCGGCCGCGAAGACGATGCCGGTGGTGCGGAAGCCGGTCTCGTCGCCCACCGTCTCGTTCATGCGCTCCCATTGCCGCAGGCTGTCCACGATGAGCGGGATCTCGCGCGGGTCGCGCCGCGCCTTGCGGACCCAGCCCCAGTTGCGGCTCGACTGCTCGCCCGCGACGTGGCCCTTCTCGCAGAGCACGACCTTGACGCCCCTGCGCGCGAGGTGGAGCGCGGCGCTCGTGCCGATGATGCCGCCGCCGACCACGACCACGTCGGCGTCGGCCGGCTGGGTCGGGTCGGGGATGACGAAGTCGACCTGCGGTCCCATGGGTCACGCGTTCCAGTCTGTCGGGCCGGTCACAGTCCCGGCTCCAGGGCCCAGTTGATGGGGATCTCGGCGACGCTCGCGGTGTTGGGCATGTCCAGCGCGAAGGCGACCGCGCGGGCCACGTCGGCGGGCTGCGTCAGCTCCTCGGGGCGGGCCGGCGCCGCGGCCGCCATGCCGGTCGCCACGAAGCCGGGGCAGACGGCGGTGGCCCGCACGCCCTTGTCCCACCCGCTGTGGCGGATCGCGTGGGTGAGCGCCAGGGCCGCGAACTTGCTCGTGGCGTAGAGCCCCGACCCCGCCGAGCCGACGCGCTTGCCCGACAGCGACGCGACCGTGACGACGCGCCCCGCCCCGGTGGCGGTCAGCCACGGCCACGCGGCCCGCACGAGCCGCATGGGCGCCTTCACGTTGACCTCGTAGATGTCGTCGATCTCGCCGTCGTCCGCCTCGATCACGCTTTTGGGGATCAGGATGCCGGCGTTGGCGATGACCGCGTCGATGCGCCCGAAGCGGGCCGCGCTGGCCTCCACCCATCCCGTCTCGCTGCCGCGCTGCCGCGCGTCGTAGGGATGCACCAGCGTGGCCGCGCCGCCGGGCGGGTCCGCGAGCTCGGCGGGCCTGCGCAGGCCGAGGCTCAGCGCCCAGCCGCGCGCCGCGAGGTGGGC
>CAXTDZ010000174.1:0-8352 GCA_964243035.1 uncultured Lichenihabitans sp. | reverse complement strand
CGGCCGTGGACGCCGGGCTCGGCCGCGCCCGGCCGGACGGCGCCGCGCGCGCCTGCTGGCCGGGCCTGCTCGCGGCCGAAGGCTTGGCGCGGGACGGCAGGCTTGGCCTGTGGTCCGATCCGTATTATGCGGTTCGGCAGGCGTCCGACGCGCCGGGCCTGCTGGCCGTGACGGGGGAGATGGCGCTCGTCGAAGGCCGCGTGACGCGGGTTTCCGGCAGGGGAAGCGCGGTGTTCTTCAGCCTGGACGGGCCCGGACCGGGCGTGGGCGTGGGCGTGTGGCTCGGCAAGCGCGAAGGCGTGGATCTTGCTCGGCGGGGCTGGGGCGCCGACCGGCTGAAGGGCGCGCGCGTCAGGGTCAGGGGGCTCGCCGACGACCGGTTCGGCCCCGGGCTGGACGGCGTGGAGGCGGACGGGATCGAGGTGCTCGCCGGACCGGGCGGCGCGGCGCCCTGACGGGGAGACGGGACCGGGATGGCGGACCGCGAGGGGACTGGACGGGGACGGCGCGCGGGGGGTGCGGCGCTGCTGCTGGCCGCCGGCCTCGCGTCCGCCCTGGCGGCCTGCGCGAGCCTCCCGGACCCGCCGGCCGCCAAGAGCCCCGCCGCGGAAGCCAGCGTGCCCATCCCGCCGGCCGCGCCGCGCACCACGGGCGTGGACAGCCCCGCCCTGCGCGAGCACAAGGAGCTCGTCCGCCTGTTCGGCGGCGAGTACCACGCGGTCGGAACCGAGAAGCTGCTCGACGACGTGCTGGCCAAGCTGGTGCCGGCCAGCGACCTGCCCGGGCTGAACTACCGGCTCACCATCCTGAACTCGCCCGTGGTCAACGCCTTCGCGCTGCCCTCGGGCCGCATCTACGTGACCCGCGGCCTGCTCGCGCTCGCCAACGACACGAGCGAGGTCGCGGCCGTGATGGCCCACGAGATGGCGCACGTGTCGGCGCGCCACGCGGCCCAGCGCGCCGAGGTCGAGAAGCGGTCGGCGCTGTTCAGCCAGGCCGCCAACGTGATCGACGACCCCGGCAAGACCCGCACCTTCCAGGCCTACGCGCAGCGCAACCTCGCGGCCTTCTCGCAGGGGCAGGAGCTGGAGGCCGACCAGATCGGCGTGCGCACGGGCGCCAAGGCCGGCTACGACCCCTACGCGGCCTCGCGCTTCCTCCAGTCGCTCGCCCGCTCCACCGCGCTCAGGCAGGGCGCGCTGGGGCGGGGGGGCGGCGACAAGCCCGACATGATGTCGACCCACCCCTCCACGCCCGAGCGGATCGAGCGCGCCATCGCCGAGGCCCGCCAGATCGGCGCGCCGGGCATCGGCGAGGTCGGGCGCGAGCGCTACCTCGACGCGGTCGACGGCCTGCCCTTCGGCGACGACCCCGCGGAAGGGTTCGTGCGCGGCACCCGCTTCGTCCACCCCAAGCTCGGCTTCACCTTCACGGCGCCGGACGGCTTCGTGCTGGAGAACTCGGCCCAGGCGGTGCTGGGCATCGCGGAGGGCGGCCAGCAGGCGCTCCGGCTCGACCGCGTCCACGTCGACCCCGACACGACGCTGCAGGCCTACCTCGCGTCGGGCTGGATCGAGGGGCTGCAGCAGGGCACGGTGCAGATGATGGTGGTGAACGGCTTCCCGACCGCCACCGCCACGGCGCGGGGCACGGACTGGTCGTTCCGCCTGGCCGCGATCCGGCTGGGGGACGAGGTGTACCGGCTGATCTTCGCGAGCAAGACGCTGTCGGACGAGGACGACAAACGCTTCCAGGCCGCCATCGGCACCTTCCGCAAGATCACGCCCGACGAGGCGCGGGACGTCCGGCCGCAGCGGCTCGCGATGGTGACCGCGGCCCCGGGCGACACGCCCGAAACCATGGCGGCGCGCATGAAGACCCCCGACCGCCCGCTGGACACGTTCCTGGTGCTGAACGGCCTCGACGCGGGCGCGACGCTGACGCCCGGCGCGCACTACAAGACGGTCAACTGAGCACCCCTCCCGGCTGAAGCGCGGGTCGTCAAGGACGCGTCACCCCGGCGCGGGAGGTGTACGGGAGATGAACCAACCGGCCCAGCCGCGCGTATCTAAGGCGGGATCGGGAGAGTGCAATGCTGCAGATGGCCGGGGTCCGACGCCAGTTCGTGAAGGCCGCCATGGCCGCGAAGTTCCTCGAACGCGAGGAAGAGCGGGCGCTGGCGGTGAGCTGGAAGGAGAACGGCGACGAGGCGGCGCTGCACGAGCTGGCGGCCGCCCACATGCGCCTGGTGATCGCGCTCGCGGCCCGGTTCCGCCACTACGGCCTGCCGCTGGCCGACCTGATCCAGGAAGGCCACGTCGGCCTGCTCGAAGCCGCGGCCCGGTTCGAGCCCGAGCGGGAGGTGCGCTTCTCCACCTACGCGACGTGGTGGATCAGGGCGTCGATCCAGGACTACATCCTGCGCAACTGGTCGATCGTCCGCGGCGGCACGAGCTCGGCCCAGAAGGCGCTGTTCTTCAACCTGCGGCGCCTGCGCGCCAAGCTCAGCCAGAACCCCGGCCCCCACGGCAGCGCGTCCATGTTCAACACGATCGCGCTGGCGATCGGCGTGTCGCCCGCCGACGTCGAGCTGATGGACACGCGGCTGTCGGGCTCGGACGTGTCGCTCAACGCGCCCATCGCCGAGAGCGACTCCTCGGGACCCGCCGAGCGGGTCGACTTCCTGGTCGACGACAAGCCCCTGCCGGACGAGACCGTGGGCGACCAGATCGACGGTGACCGCCGCGTGACGTGGCTGCGCGAAGCCCTGTCCGTCCTGTCGGAGCGCGAGCTCAGGATCGTGCGCGAGCGCCGGCTGGCGGACGAGGCCGCGACCCTGGAGTCCCTCGGCGAGCGGCTCGGCATCTCGAAGGAGCGCGTCCGCCAGATCGAGAACCGCGCGATCGAGAAGCTCCGCAAGGCCCTGAGCCGCGTCGGCGGCGAGGTCGCGCTGCAGGCCGGCTGACGCTCCCGGCGTGCCGTCCGCGCCCCGCGAGCGGGTCGGCGCGGCGGACCAGCGTTTACCGCGCGTTAAGCTTGACGCCCCACGGTCTCGGCACCGGTCCGCGTGGGAAAGCCAGGATGCCGAGGGGTTTCGCAGGTCTGCTCCGCGCCGTTGCGCTCGCTTGCGCGCTCGGGCCACAGGTCGTTTCCGCGCAGCAGGCCACCGGCCCCTCCACCGGCCTCGCGCTTCCCCGCTACGTGTCGCTCAAATCGGACCGCGTGAACATGCGCGAGGGTCCCTCCAAGGACCACCGCACGAGCTGGATCTACGAACGCGCCGGCCTGCCCGTCGAGATCACGGCGGAGTTCGACACCTGGCGCAAGATCCGCGATTCGGAAGGGACCGAGGGCTGGGTCCTGCACTCGCTGCTGTCCGGCCGCCGCACCGCCCTGGTGGCGCCCTGGAAGAAGAGCAGCGTGCTGCCCCTGCGCAGCGGCGCCGACGACGCCGCGGGACTGGTCGCCAACCTGCAGCCCGGCGTGCTGGGCAACGTCAAGCGCTGCGACGGGACGTGGTGCCGGATCTACGGGGACGGGTTCGACGGCTTCATCCGGCAGGTCGAGCTGTGGGGCGTCTACCCCGACGAGCACGTCGACTGAGCGGCCCTCAACCCGCGGCGGGTTTGCGCGCCAGGCGGATGATGACGTCCACCCGCGCCACCTCCATGCCGTCGGGGGCGTCCGGCAGGGCGCCGACGGTCAGCGTCGAGCCGGGGATGTCCACCAGCTGGTTGGTGTCCTCGATCAGGAAATGGTGGTGGTTGGTCAGGTTGGTGTCGAAATAGGTTTTGGAGCCGTCCACCGCGATCTCGCGGAGCAGGCCCGCCTCGGTGAACTGGTGAAGCGTGTTGTAGATGGTCGCCAGCGAGACCGGCACGCGCGCGCCCGTCGCTTCCTCGTAGAGCCTCTCGGCCGTGATGTGACGGTTGCCCTTGGCGAACAGCAGCCAGCCCAGGGCCACGCGCTGGCGCGTGGGCCGCAGCCCGGCTTCCCGGAGCTTGACGCGGAGGTCGTGAACGGGGCAGCCCTGCAAACCGTGATAGGTCGAGGCCGCGCCGGCGGGGACGGCGTCGGTCCTGCTCGGAAGCGTGCGCGTGGTCTGCATGGGTCCCGGTCTGATGGTCTATGGGAGGTGTATAGGGACGGTGCCGCTCAACCGCAACCCGCGACGGCAAAACCCTGAAGTTGCGGACCCGGGCCGACGCGACCGTCGCCGGGCAAGGGTCTTCGCCGCGTGTGGCGATCGAGCGGCCTTGGCTCGAGACCCGCTCCAAGCGGGGCACGCCCGGATGAACGCCCGGGGTTCTTACCCTCCCGGGAGCCACCCCGCCACCCTGGCCCGCAGGCTGTCCCACGGGCCGCGGGCGTCGCCGTCCTTGGGCGTCACCGTCACGGTCGCGGTCATGCCGGCCGACAGCGTGACGCCGTCGGGCACCGTGTCGATGTGGATCCGCACGGGGATGCGCTGGGCCAGCCGCACCCAGGTGTAGACGGCCTCCACCGTGGGCAGCCCCTGGGTGCCCACGGCCGCGTTGGCGGTGGAGATGCCGCGCGTGATGCTTTCCACGTGGCCCAGGATGGGCCGGGGGAAGCCTTCCAGCTTCACCTGCGCGGCGTCGCCGACGGTGAAGCTGCCGAGCTTGGTTTCCTCGAAATAGCCCGTGACCCAGTAGCTGTCGGCGTCCACCACGGCGATGTTGGGCTTGCCCGTGTTGGCGTAGTCGCCCACCCGGAGCTGGAGGTTGGTCACGTAGCCGTTCACGGTGGAGCGCACGTCGGTGCGCTCCAGGTCGAGCTTGGCCTGGTCGAGGTTGGCGAGCGCGGACTGGTAGGCGGCCTGGGCCACGTCGTAGTCGCCCTGGAACTGCTGCTTCTCCTCCACCGAGGTGCTGACCGTGGTGAGCTGCTGGCGCCGGGCGTTGCGGGCCGCCTTGACCTCCATGTCGGCCTTCTTGCTGGCGACGTCCGCGGTCGCCAGGTCGAGCCTCACCTTGTAGTCGGCCTTGTCGATCTCGTAGAGGAGGTCGCCGCGACGGACGAACTGGTCGTCGGTGGCGTGCAGCGCCACGATCTGGCCCGCGACCTGGGGCGCGATGGCCGCGACCTGGACCCGGACCTGGCCGTCGCGGGTCCAGGGCGAGACCATGTAGTGCTCCCAGAGCCCGACCACGGCCACGCCTGCCGCCAGCAGCAGCAGGCCCGTGAGCAGGAGGCGGATGAAGCGCCGGGCGCGGTCGAACATGGGGATCTCACCAGACGAGGTCGACGGCGGCGAGGAGGCAGACGTAGACCGCGGCCTCCGCCAGGAGCGGGTGCCAGAACCAGCGGTGGAAGCGCAGCCGCACCAGCGCGGCATGGACCGCGACCATCAGGAGCGCCGCGACCAGGGCCGCCCGCACGAAGGGGGTGACCAGCAGGCCCCCCACCACGAGGTCGGCCATGGGCGCCTCCGTCACGGCGTCCGCCCGAGCAGCCTGACGCGGCGCAGCAGCCGCGCCTCGCTCCCCGTCACCAGCGCCGTGCCGTGCAGCGCCGCCGCGGCGTGGACGAGGGCCAGCGCGCCCGCGTCGTCCGGCTCGGCCGCGGCCCGGTCGAGGTAGGCTTGGGCGACCAGCTCCGTCGCGTCCGGCGTCAGCGTCGGCAGCACGGCCCTCGCGCGGCCGTCGAGCGCGGCCGGGACGTGGGGCCCCGCGCGGTCGAGCGCCCGCCACGAGCGCCGCACCGCGTAGGCCAGGAAACCCAGGTCGACGAGGCGCCGCATGGTGCGGCGACGCGCGGGCGTCGCGGGGGCGCCGCGCTGCCACGTCTTGAACTGGCTCAGCCGGTCGTAGTGCAGGCTCGCGCGCGGTTGCGGGCGCTTGTCGCGGTCGGCCAGCGCGTTGCGCAGCGCCCGGCCGACGCCCAGCGCCAGCCGGAGGCGGCGCTGGGCGGGCTGCACGGGCAGCACCAACGCGAAGCCCGCGAAGATCGCCAGGCCCGAGGGGATCAGCATGGTGGCGGAGGCCACGAAGCCCTCGGGGTCGAGCACCTGCACGTTGGCGGGCGCCACCTGGGCGAGCGTCTGCACGCCGATGATGAGCCCGTAGCCCGGCTGGCCGGCCAGGATCAGGGCGCACATGAGCAGCACCAGGGGCGCCAGCGACACGATGAACAGCGCGTAGCCCTGGATGTTGGGGAACACCAGGAAGGCGTAGACCGCGCTCAGCACGGCCACGGCCGGCATGCCGAACAGCCCCGCGTTGCCCATGGCGCGCGGGTCGGGCAGCAGCGAGCCCAGCGATACGAAGACGCTCGTGTAGAGCACCGCGACGCTGGTCTGGGGGATGCCGGACCAGACCGCCAGCACGGCCGCGACCCCCACCGCGATCATCACGCGCGCGGCGTTGAGCACGGCCGCGACGTAATCCTGGTGGACGGGCAGGGCCGCCCGCCGCCGCGGGGCGCGGCCGGTGCGCAGGCTCCGCAAGCCGTCGCGCACGTCCGCGACGGTGGTGACGAGGTGGCGGAGGCGGTCGAGCAGGTGGGCGTCCGCGAGGCGCAGTGATCCCGTCCTGAGCGCCTGAAGCGCGAGGGCGTCGAAGCGGGGCAGGACGCGGTCGGGGTCCTGCCGGTGCAGGGCGGCCCGCGCCATCGCCGCGGCGTCCTCCACCGGCGGGGGGAGCGCGCCGGCCCGGGCGAGACCCACGCCCACCGCCTGGACCGCGGTGACCGCCTCGTAAAGGCCCAGCAGCGCGCTGCGCCCGCCGGCCGCCCGGTTGCGCGCCCCGTCCCGCTCGAAACCCGCGGTGCCGATCTCGCCGCGCAGCGGCGCCAGCGCGGCCGCCACGTCGACCAGGTCCTCCGGGTGGCCGGCCTGCCGCCGCTCAAAGGTGTCGCCGGCCGCGGCCAGCAGCCTCCGCAGCCCCGCGCGCAGCTTCAGCCCGAGGCCGCGCGAGGCGTCGTTGCGGCCGAGCAGGATGTTGGCGAGCGTGATGGCCGCGACCCCCACCAGGATCGCCGCGACCCGGTTGACGGCCGCCGAGAAGGTGGCCGCGGGGGCGTCGACGTTGACGAGCGACACGATGCCCACCGTGTAGCCCGCCAGCACGCAGGCGTAGGCGCGGAAGTCGCGCAGCAGGGTCGCGATCCCCGTCATCACCCCCATCCAGACCGTGAAGCCCGCCAGCAGCATGGTCCGGTCCTGGGGGAACAGGGCCGACAGCGCCAGCGCCGCCACCACGCCCCCCAGCGTGCCGAGCGTGCGGTAGAAGGCCTTGGCCAGCACCAGGCCCCGCGAGGGCTGGGCGAGGATCAGCACGCACACGCCCGTGCTCGACGCGCCGTCGAGCTGGAAGAAGAAGGCCGCGTAGAAGCCGATCGCCAGCGCGAGCCACGTCTTGAGGAAGAACAGGCCCGTGCCGGGCGGCCACGGCAGGGCCGGGCGCAGGGCGGCCCACCGCCCCGCGCCCCGCGGCACCGCGGGTCCCAGGCTCACGGCCCCCGCTCCCCGGGGCGGCGCGCCGGCGTCAGGCCCCGTCGAGCTTGCCCATCACGGCCCCGCGGAAGCCGTACACCTCGCGCCGGCCCGCGAAGGCGACCAGCCGCACGTCGCGGGTCTGGCCCGGCTCGAAGCGCACCGCGGTGCCGGCCGGGATGTCGAGCCGGAAGCCGCGCGCCTGCTCCCGCTCGAACCGGAGCGCCGGGTTGGTTTCGAAGAAATGGTAGTGCGAGCCCACCTGGACCGGCCGGTCGCCCGCGTTGGCGACCGTCACGGTCACGGTGGGGCGCCCCTCGTTCAGCACGAGGTCGCCCGGCAGCGTCGTGACCTCGCCGGGCACGAGCCGGTCGTCGGCGCCGCGCACGGGCTCGTGGACCGTGACCAGCTTGGTGCCGTCCGGGAAGGTCGCCTCCACCTGGACGTCGTGGATCATGGCCGCGACCCCGTCCATGACCTGGGAGGCCGCCACCACGTGGGCGCCCGCCTCCATCAGCTCGGCCACCGTGCGGCCGTCGCGCGCGCCCTCCACCACGAAGTCGGTGATCAGCGCCACGGTTTCGGGGTGGTTGAGCTTGACGCCGCGCTCCAGCCGCCGCCGCGCCACGTCGGCGGCGAGCGCCACCAGGAGCTTGTCCTTCTCGCGCGGCGTCAGGTTCATGGGCGTGAGGGCTCCCCAGAAATCACTGCCAGACGCGGGGGGCGGCGCGGCCCCGCACGGCCGTGAGCAGCGCCACGATAGCGCCGCGCAGCCGCGCTGGCGAGGGCGACAGGAGGCGGACCGCGAGCTTCCCGTCCCAGGCGCTGGCGGCGCCCGGGCAACCGGCCGCCCGGAGCGCCTCGCGCGCGGCCTCCAGCCGCGCCTCGGCGTCGGG
>CAXTDZ010000173.1:0-8374 GCA_964243035.1 uncultured Lichenihabitans sp. | reverse complement strand
CATCAGCGCGGCGAGCTGGCCCTGGCTGGCGCCCTCGACGGGGACGCGCCCCGCGCGCCCGGCGCGGCGCGGCTCACCGTCACGGACCTGGCCGGACAGGGCCTGGCGCGGCTCACCTTCACCGTTCGCCGCGGCGAGATCCTGGGCGTCGCGGGGGTCGACGGCAACGGCCAGATCGAGCTGGTGGAAACGCTCGCCGGGCTGCGCCCCGCGCGCGGCGGCGCGATCACGCTCGACGGCGAGGACGTCACCCGGCTGGGCGTCGCGGCGCGCGTGAAGCGCGGGCTCGCCTATATGCCGGCCGATCGCGGCGCCACGGCGCTCGTCCCGTCGATGTCGGTCGCCGAGAACCTGATGCTGCGGGACAGCGCCCGCCCGCCCTACGGCCGCGGCCCGCTGCTGACGCGCGGGCCCGCCGCGGCCAAGGCGCGGAGGCTCATGGGCGAGTTCGACATCCGCGCGGGCGGCCCCGACGCGGTCGCGGGGCGGTTGTCGGGCGGCAACCAGCAGAAGATCGTGGTCGCCCGCGAGCTCGACCGCGCGCCCGCGGTGCTGGTCGCCCACCAGGCGGCCTGGGGCCTCGATCCGGGTTCCACCCGCTTCGTGCTCGACCGGATGGCGGCGCTTCGCGACGCCGGGGCCGCCATCCTCTACGTGTCCTCGGAGCTGGAGGAGATCCTGGCGATCAGCGACCGCGTGGCCGTGATGGCGCGCGGCGCCTTCGCGGGGGTCGTGGGGCGCGCCGCCGTCGACCCGCGCCGGCTCGGCCTGTGGATGGCCGGCAGGGCGGCGGCGTGAGCGGGCCGGCGTCGGTCGGGCGAAGCGGCGCGTCCCCGCGGGCGCGGCGGTTCCGCCTGCGACGCGACGGACTGGGTCCGCGCATCCTGGTCGCGCTCGCCTCGTCCATTCTGGGCGCCGCGGCGCTGGTCGCGCTGGCCGGCCGCAACCCGGCGGAGGCCTTCGCGGCGATCGTGGGCGGCGCGGTCGGGACGCCCCACGGGATCGGCGCCTCGCTCAACCGCGCCGCGCCCTACCTGATGGCGGGGTCGGGCGTCGCGCTCTGCTTCCGCGCGGGCCTCATCAACATCGGCGCCGAGGGGCAGATCGCCCTCGGGGGCGCGGGCACGGCCGCGACCGCCCTCGCCTTCGCCCGGGCGCCGGCGCCCCTGGCGGTCGTCGCGGCGCTGTGCGGCGGCGCCCTGGCCGGCGCGCTGTGGGCCGGCCTCGCGGCCGCGATCCACCTCGGCCGCGGCGTCCACGAGGTGCTCGCGACGCTGCTCCTGAACGTCGTCGCCCTTCTGCTGGTGCAGCAGGTGCTGGCCGGGCCGCTCGGGCAGGTCGGCGCGGGCTTCCTCCAGTCGCCGCTGATGCCGCGCCCGGCCTGGCTGCCGCACCTCGCGCCTTTCGACGTCCATCCGGGGATCGCGGTCGCGCTCCTGGCCGCCGCGGCGCTGTCCTTCGTCCTGTGGCGGACGAGGTTCGGCTTCGCGCTCCGCGTCGCGGGCCAGTCCCGCTCGGCCGCGGCCTACGCGGGCTTCTCGCTGCCGCGCCTGACCTGGGGCGCCATGCTGATCGCGGGCGGCTTGGCGGGACTGGCCGGCGGCGTCGAGGTGCTCGGCGTCCACCGCCGGCTGATCGAGGGCTTCTCGCTCGGCTTCGGGTTCAAGGCGGTGACGGTGGCGCTGCTCGGCGCCGCCGAGCCGCTGGCCGTTGTTCCGGCCGCCCTGTTCGTCGGCCTGCTCGAGTCTGGCTCGCTGGCCATGCAGCGGCAGATCGGCATCCCCTCGGCGCTGGTCACGGTCATCGAGGGCCTGACCATGCTGTTCGTCCTCGCCGCCACGGCGGCGCGCCGGTGATCGACTTCCTCGCCGCCGCGATCCGCATCGCCACGCCGCTCGCCCTGGCGGCCCTGGGCGGCATCCTGTCGGAGCGGGCCGGCGTCTTCGCGGTCGGCCTCGAAGGCATGATGCTCGCGGGCGCCTTCGCCGCCACCGTGGGTGCCTGGGCCGGCGGCGGGCCCGCGGCGGGTCTGCTGCTCGCGGTGGCGGCGGGCGCGGCCGTCGGGCTCGCGGTCGCGGCCGTGGCGGTGCGGTTCCGCGCCGACAACATGGTCACCGGCCTCGCGGTCAACGTCGCGGCCCTCGGCCTGACGAGCTACCTCGCGCGGGTGGCGGCCGGGCGGTGGCCGGGCGGCATCCACCTGTCACGGCTCGCGCCGCTGCCCGTGCCGGGCCTGTCCGACGTTCCCGTGCTCGGCCCTTTGCTGTTCGCCCAGCCGCCGTTGACCTATCTCGCGGTGGCGGGCTGCGCGGCGATGACCCTGTTCCTGAACCGCACCCGGGCCGGCCTGACGCTGCGCGCCACGGGCGAGAACCCCGAAGCGGTGTTCGCCTCCGGGGCCGACCCGTTCACGGTGCGCGTGCTCGCGGTTGTCAGCTGCGGCGCGGTTGCGGGCCTGGGCGGCGCGGTGCTGACGCTGCAGCAGGTCGGCACCTTCACGGACGGCATGACGAGCGGACGCGGGTACCTGGCCCTCGCGGCGCTGATCGTCGGCCGCTGGACGCCCTGGGGCACGGCCGCGGCCTGCCTCGGGTTCGGCGCGGCCGAGGCCTTCGAATTGCGCTTGCAGGCGTTCGGGGTGCCGGTCAGCTCCTACGTGGTCCAGATGGCGCCCTACCTGATCGCGCTCGTCGTGCTGGCCGGCATCGGCCGGTCTTCCAAGCTCCCGGCGTCCATCGGCCGGCCCCTGTCGCGCGTGTAGAGGGTCACCTTCTGCTCGACCTGCGGTGCCGCGCCGATCAGCGCCACGGCCCGACCGCATCGGCGAGGCAGGCCGGTTCGGCTCCGGCCCTCTCCGCGTCGTACTCGCCTGGCGCCGCGCCGAGGGATCCACGACCTGCCCCGGCCCGGACGAGATGCGAGCGGAGGGTCGATGGCGTGCCGGTCGCGACCGGGCGGCCCGGTTCTTGTTCGACAGGATCGGGGCCGGTAAGCTGCGGGTCGTCCCACGGTGGGAGGTCTTTCCATGAGTGACCCCGTGTCCGAGGCCGACCGCGAGATCGAGCAAAGGTTTCGTGCGGCCGGCGTCGTCGTGCCGGCCGACCGCGCCGTCGGAACCTATGCTGCGGCGCGGCGGCTGCTCGGGCACCTCCACTGGCTGCGCCAGCCCCGCACGGCGGCCGCGGAACCCGCCCCCGTCTTCCAGCCCGAGCGGGACGGGCCGCGGTGAGCGGGCCGCCCCCGCCGCGCGACCTCTCCATCGCCGAGGCGGGGCGCGCCCTGCGCGACGGCCGCGTGACGGCCGCGGCGCTGACCGAGGCCGCCCTGGCGCGCCTCGACGCGTTGAACCCCGGCCTCCACGCCTTCGTCACGGTCACGCGCGACCGGGCCCTGGCCGACGCCGCGCGCGCGGACGCCCTGTTCGCGCGGGGCGTCGACAAGGGGCCCTTGCAGGGCATCCCCTACGGTCTCAAGGACATCTACGCCACGGCCGGCATCCGCACGACCTGCCACTCCAGCCTGCTCGCCGACAACATCCCCGCCGCCGACTGCGCGGTGGAGGAGAAGCTGCGCGCCGGAGGCGGGGTGCTGCTCGGCAAGCTCGGCACCTTCGAGTTCGCGATCGGCGGCCCGAGCCTCGACCTGCCTTTCCCGCCGGCCCGCAACCCGTGGAACCGCGACCACGTCACGGGCGGCTCGTCGTCCGGCTCCGCCGCCGCGGTGGCTGCGGGCCTGGTGCGCATGGCGATGGGCTCGGACACGGGCGGCTCGATCCGCGGGCCCGCGGCGCTCTGCGGCATCGTGGGGTTGAAGCCGACCTACGGGCGCGTGTCGCGGCGCGGCGTGTTCCCCCTGGCCTACTCGCTCGACCACTGCGGCCCGATGACCTGGAGCGTGGAGGACGCGGCCCTGACGCTGCAGGCCATCGCGGGCCACGACCCGCTCGATCCGGCCTCGGCCGACGTGCCTGTGCCCTCCTACGCCGCGGAGCTTGGGAAGGACCTCCACGGCGTGCGGATCGGCTACGCGCGCCGCTTCTTCATCGACAACCCCTTCCTGAAGCCGGAGGCGACCGCGGCCCTCGACGGCGCGGCCCAGCACCTGGGCAGGCTCGGCGCGGTCGTCGACGAGGTCGACCTGCCGCCCTTCGAGCTGTTCGACGCCTGCGCCCAGGTCATCCTGTTCGCGGAAGCCTACGCGATCCACGAGGCCGACCTGAAGACCCGGCCCCAAGCCTACGGGCGCTACGCCTACCAGCGCATCGCGGCGGGTGCCGTGCTCTCGGCCGCCGACCTCGTCCAGGCGCAGCGGCTCCGGCGCGAGCTGACCACCCGCGTGAGCGGCGTGCTGCGCGACCGCGAGGCCCTGCTGGCGCCGACAAGCCTGTCCACGGCTGCGGCCTTCTCGGAGTTCGGGGAGGACGTCGCGCGCTCCGGTGGGGTGCTCACCAACCCGTTCAACGTCACCGGCAGCCCCGCGCTCGCGATCCCGATCGGCTTCGGCGCCAACGGCCTGCCGCTCGGCGCCCAGATCGTGGGGCGCCCGTTCGACGAGGCCACCGTGCTGCGCATCGGGGCGGCCTTCGAGGCTGCGGCGGGCGTCACCCACCGCCGGCCGCCGCCTGCCGAGCCGGCCCGGGCCGGCTGAGCCGGGAAGGCCGGCGCAGGCCTGCCGCTCGGCTCGGCAGCCGGCCGGTACACCCGACGCGCCGCGCCGCTGACCCCCCGCCTCAAGCGCCTCTCAGCTCGTGCTCGCGGCCACCCGTCGCGGCGGGTCCGTAGATCGGACGCGTTCAATCGAGCGCGCCCCGGAGGCGACGAGTCTCGGATCTGTTGCCAGCGCTCCCTACCCTCACCCGTTACGGCGCGCCCGTGTCCAGAGCCGAGACGACCACCTCGGCAAACCACTTGAGGCCCGGATCGGCGGCGCCGTCCCTGTGCCAACGCAGCATGAGGTCGAGCGCCGGGAGGTCGAACGGAGGCCGGTGGATCGCGACCGCGAAGAGGCTTTCCGCGTAGCGGCACGCGCTCATCGGCGCGGTGATCACGGCGTCAGAGCGGCTCACAGCCGCGAAGGTCGCCATCAGGTGCGGCATGACCCCGAGCAGACGTCGCTCGCGGCCCATGCCGCCCAGAACGTCGTCGACGATCCCGCGAGCGTTCCGCTCGGACGAGACCAGCAGGTGGTCGAGCCGGCAATAGGTGTCCAGGTCGAGCACGCCGTCGCGCAGGCTGGGATGGCCGCTCCTCGCCACCACCCCGAAGTTATCCGAAGACAGCGGCCGGCCAATGGTGCCGGCGGTCGCGTCGAAGGCGCTTCCAACGGCCAGGTCGACCCGGCCGTCGGCGACGGCCGCGGTGGCCTGGTGGGGCGGCAGCACCTGAAAGGCGACGCTGCACCCCGGCGCAGACCCGGCGAAGGTCGCCAGCACCTTCGGAGCAAGGGCCGCGACCACCGTGTCGGGGGCGGCCAGCGCGAA
The DNA here is from genome assembly GCA_964243035.1 of uncultured Lichenihabitans sp. Lineage (GTDB taxonomy): Bacteria > Pseudomonadota > Alphaproteobacteria > Rhizobiales > Beijerinckiaceae > Lichenihabitans. Next base: position 2,895 of record CAXTDZ010000173.1, on the reverse strand, counting down.
GGCTCGGGACGACAGGCCGGGGTCGAAGGCGCGCCCCGCGGCCATCGCGATCCGCACATCGGCGATGGCGGCGCCGAGGCTGGGGCCCAGCAGCAAGGCGCGCGGCGTTGGTTCGACGCCCGATCCCCTGCGCACGAACAACCTGTCCTCGAAGATCGACCGCAGGCGCTCCACCGCGTGACTGACCGCGGACTGCGTCACCCCGAGATCTGCGGCGACCCGGCTCATGTTCTCGCGTCTTGAGAAGCAGGTCGAACACCAGAAGGAAAGTGAGATCCAGCCAGAGGATATGAGCGTTGCTGATCGAGACCATGCTCTGAATTCGGTTTTGCTCAAGTCCTGCCAGCCTTAGTGTCCCGGCTGCACGGCGGTCAATCGGGAGTGCGGCGTGGGGCAGACAAGGCGGACCTGGGCGGTGACGTGGCCGGCGGTCGTGACCTGCCTCGACGTCGCAATCGCGAGCGGTTACGCGCTGGCCGGGCTGTTCCGGCCTGCCGTGATCCTCCCCGCCCAGGCCGGGCCGAACGCCGCGTCGGCCATCTTCGCCCAGTACGCGGCGGCCAGAACCCTGCCCCTCGCGGTGATGGTGTTTGCTGCCGCGGCCCGCGGGCAGATCCGTACCCTCGCGGTGCTCGGCCTGCTGGCCGGTGCCACACAGGCGCTGGACGGTGTTGTCGGGTTGGCGCAACACGACCCCGGCAAAACCATCGGGCCTTTCGTTGTTGCCGCGCTTCAGCTCGCGGCGGTCTTTTCCATAGCGCGTCGGCTCAGGGAGCCGAACGGCCTTCCCTGAGGGTCCGAAACGGCTGCGGCCGCAGCACCTCCGGGTCGGCGAGCCGGGGGGCGTCTGCTGAGGCGATCTGGACCGGTGTTGTCGCAAACCTCCTGACTTGACCGGGCCTGTCTTGGGCTTGGCCGAGCTCGCTCAAGGTTTGCAGGCTGGGACGCGAGGGTCGATCTCGACCGATCTTCGGTACGAGCCGACCGGCGTCACGGTCAAGACGCCACTCCGCCGGGACCCAGGCCGTCACGTCCGGCTGCCGGGACGACCCGTTCAACCAGCGCGCGCACCGACCGCCCGTCGAGCAGCACCTCCACCTCGTCGTCCTCCTCGCGTCCGATGAGGGCTCGCCCGACCGACGCGTCCGCCGCGGCGTCGTCCGCTTCGTCCGACAGCGTGAGCGCCAGCGGCTTGCGGCCGTCCTCGAAGGCGAGCGTCACGCGGTCACCGGCCTTCGCCCCTGCGAGGGGATCGTCCGGGGCGGAGAACGGCGCAGCGTCCCCCGCGGGCGCAAGGTCGGGCGTCGCCACCCGGTGCTCCACGAACGGGTTCGGCCCCGTGCCGCCCTCCTCCCCCAGAGGCTCGATCCCGTGGCGCTCCAGCGTCGCCACGAGGTCCGCCACCGTGCCGCCGGGGTCGCGGTAGAAGCTCGACGCGAAGCACCGCCAGAAGCGCCAGCCCACGCGTTCCAGCACGCGCTGGCGGCGCTGGTCCTCGCGCCACACGTCGGGGCCGTGGAAACGGTCGCCGTCGCATTCCACCGCGAGGCGGCGACCCCCGGCACCCTCCACCACGAGGTCGATGCGGAACCCTTCCGCGCCCACCTGCGGCTCGACCCGGTAGCCGAGGGCGAGCAGCCGGGCCATCACGTCGCGCTCGAACCCGGACTCGCAGGCCGCCAGCGGGTCGCCCGCCGGCCGGCGGGCGCCGGCCGGCATCGGGTCCTCGAAATGGGCGATGAGGCGCGCCTTGAGGTCGTCCGGGTTCAGATCCTCGCGCGTGACCGAGCGGACCAGCACCAGCCGGTCCCGCGCGCGGGAGGCGGCCACGTTGAAGCGCTGCTCGTAGCGCCGCATGGTGAGCGCCGTCCGCCGCGTGCGGTCCGCCACCATGGACAGGAACACGACGTCGCGCTCGTTGCCCTGGAAGGTGGCGCTGTCGCCGCACAGCACCGCGTGGCGCTGCATCGCCTCGGCGCCCAGCCGCTCGGCGAGCAGCGCGCGCACGAGCTCGGCCTGCTCGGCCCCGATCAGCGAGATCACCCCCACCGAGCGGTTGGCTGTGCGCGGGTCGGCGGCGAGCCGCGCCACCTCCTCCACGATCACGTCGGCCTCGGCGCGGTTGAGCTTGCGGCCCTTCTCCCGGGTGCCGTGGGGCACGTGGATGTCGACGAGCGGCGGCTCCAGCCGCTCGGCCGCGGTCGGCACCCGCAGGGGCAGCAGCCCCTCCGGGTAGAACTGCATGGAGAAGCGGATGATAGGCTCCGCGCAGCGGAAGTGCTCGCGCAGCATCAGCCGCTCGGCGGGGAACACGGCCTGCATCAGCGTGTACAGGCTTTCGCCCGGCTCCAGCAGGCTCGCGAAGGGCTGGCCGCGCAGGTGCCTCGCCCGGAGCTGGTCGATGCGGGCCTGCGACACGAAGGGCGCCACGGGGCTCACCTGGCGGTCGTCGCCCACCACCAGCAGCTTGCGCCCGCGCAGCACGGCGGGCAGCTCGGTCACGTCCGACTGCGAGGCCTCGTCCAGGATCACGAGGTCGAAGGCCGACAGGTCGGCGGGCAGCTGCTCGGCCACGCGCCAGGTCGGCATGATCCAGCACGGCACCGCGTCGTAGCAGCGCCGCATCGCGTCCCGGGCCGCACGGCGCTGCCGGCCCGCGCCCTTGCCGGTGCCCTTGCCCAACCGCGCCAGCGCGCTCACGAACTGCACCAGCGCGGATTTCACGGCCGGAGACAGCCGCCGTTCCAGCTCGTGGAAGGTGCGCTCGCGCACGAGGTCCGCGAACAGCCGCGCCACGTTGCGCTCGGCCTCCGCGCGGCTGGCCGCGAGGGTGGCGAGCCGCGCGCGGGCGTCGGTGCGCGCGAGCTCGGCGTCCGCCGCGGCCCAGTCCCACAC
>CAXTDZ010000172.1:0-8486 GCA_964243035.1 uncultured Lichenihabitans sp. | reverse complement strand
GCGCCGCGCCCCGGCCGCCGAGCGCGGCCGCGATCTGCGCGAAGGCGGACTGTTCGCTGGCCGACAGCGCCCCGCGCTCGTCGTTGTCGGCGGCCGGGCGGGCCGGGACGGCGGCGGCTGAGAGGGGCGCGACCATCTGGGACGGGCGCAGCACCACGATCTTGGAGAAGGACCGGGTCGGCGCGACGCCGTCCTGCCCGCCGTCGGCGGACGGCGCGTCCGCCGACCGGCCGTCCGGGTCGGACTGCCCGTCCCGCCTCGGCGGGAGGGGTAGGCGACGCGCGGGATCCGCGACCCCGAAACCCTTGAAGCCCAGGAAGCGCCGGTCGGCGCCGAAGACGGGCACCGCGCCCAGCGTCACGGGGACGCCTCCGCCGCCGTCGGCCGCCGGCCAGGTCAGCGAGATCCCCCGCCAGACCGCCCGGCTCGCCAGCGCCGCTGCCACAGCGCCGCCCGGATCGCTCCCCCACGCCGCAAGCGCGTCCGCCAGGGGCCGACCCACCAGCGTGCGATCGGCAAGGCCCGCGAGGGCCGAGGCATCCCCTCCCAGCTCGTCCAGGCGGTCCCCGGCGTCGGTCCGCCACAGGAACCGGCGCCCCGCGGTTGCCGCCGCGCGAAGGGCCTGGCCGGGTAACTCCGCCGCCGGATCGGGCGGCGCGGGGACGGGCGTGGCCTCGGCGGCCGCCAGCACGGACGCGTCCCACGGGGCCGAGCCCGCCTGGTAGTCGGGAGCCGCCAGAGTTGCCACGCGTCGCCCGCTCGGCAGGGTGACGCGGCTCACCGTGATGGTCACGGCGCGCGCGCGAAACCCGTCAAGGAAGCGGACCCGCTCCACCCGCGGGCCGCCGTTCGACGCGGACCGCTCGTCGGTGCGCCGAAGAACTTGGCCCAGCAGCGCCGCGCGCCTTTCGGGGGCGAACAGCGCCTCGGCCGCCGCGTTCGCCCACACGAGCGCGCTTCCGTTCTCGTCCGCCAGCGCGAAGGCGCCGCGCCGCCGCCCCGGTGCGGTCTGCTCGACCGTGTCGCGGATCTCGTCGGCCGTCATGGGGCGCAAGCCGGACCTGTCCATCGCGCGCCCACCCAGATCTCCACCAAAGGCACCGGACGGACTTGCCACGGGACCGGCCGCGGCAAACACTAAGCAAAGGTTACGCCGTCTGGCAACGCGTGACCTCCCGTTCGCGTGGTCAACGCGGTGGACGATGGGCACCGCATCGCTTTGTTGCGATGCACCTTCATATTGCAGTGCAATATAAGCTGGATTATATGCGGGTTGCGCCGGCACCATGCGCGGCGTCAAGGCAACGGCACGCGTCCCGGCTTCCGGGTCGCGGGCGCGCCGATTCAGGAGTTTACCGTGACCCCTCCGAACTACGAGATCCCGGGCGAGATGCGCGACTTCGCGGAAAAGAGCGTCGACCAGGCTCGCAAGGCCTTCGAAGGCTTCATCGGCGCCGCGCAGAAGGCGGCGTTTCAGGCCGAAGAGGCGACCACCTCCGTTCACTCGAACGCCAAGGCCGTCGGCGGCAAGGCCATGAGCTTCGCCGAGGAGAACATCCGCTCGGCGTTCGACCACGCCCAGAAGCTGGTGCGCGCGAAGGACATGCAGGAGGTCCTGTCGCTCCAGTCCGAGTTCGTGAGAGCGCAGATGTCCGCTCTCCAGGATCAGGCCAAGCAGCTCGGGTCGAGCCTGCAGGGCGCGGCCCAGTCCGCGATGAACAGCGCCTCGGACCCGAAGTGACGTCCCAACCGGAGAGTTTCCAATGACACCATCCGACAACGAATGGGATGCCTCCGCCGCGGCGCAGGCCGCGACCGAGACGGCCGGCCAGGCCGTCGGGGCCGCGGGCGACGCGGCGCGGCAAGTGGGTGAAACGGTGCGCGCCGCGGGCGCCCAGGTCCGCGACAACCTCGCCGCCGTGTCCAGCCTGGGGGCCGACCACGGCCAGTTCGTGCTGAACAGCTTCCGGGCGGGGGCCGACGCCTTCACGGCCTCGGTCGAGGCGAGTTTCGGCAAGGCTTCGGCGGGTCTGACCGACCTGAACATCAAGGCCGTCGACATCCTGCGCGAGAACGTCAACTCCAGCTTCGAACTGTGGGAGCAGATGATCGGCGCCCGGACGCTCAACCAGGTCGTGGACCTCCAGGCCGACCACGCCCGCAAGCGCGTCGAGCTTCTGGGCGAGCAGGGCCGGGCCCTGTCGTCGCTGGCCCAGAAGATCGCCTATGACAGTTTTGAGCCGCTGCGCTCGGGTTTCACGGCAGCGGCCTGACGACACCCAAGAAGAACCAAGCTTCGGGCCGCCTTCGGGCGGCTTTCTTTTTGGCCGCGGCGCTCCGCCGAAGCGGCTTGCGCCCGGCGGCCTTTGCTTCTAAAGACCTCCCACGCCGCTGCGGGCCGCCATAGCTCAGTTGGTTAGAGCGCTAGATTGTGGATCTAGAGGTCCCCCGTTCGAGCCGGGGTGGCGGTACCATCGACTGGCCGACTTTTCCGATTGAATGTTAACTGCCGGCGGACGACGGCGCCTTGTCTTGTTTGGCTGCCCCCGGCCTCTCGCCCGGGACATTGAATTTTCAATGCGGATGCTGGTCGGGCGAGCTTGCGTTGCAAGTGTAGCGCCCTTATTTCGTCCCCAGCCGTGGAGATCCCGATGAGCGAATCAGCGCCGAGTTCCGACTACGTCCAGATCACGGCCGACATCGTGTCCGCCTTCGTGAGCAATAACGCGGTCCGGGCGAGCGAACTGCCGGCCATCATCGAGGCGGTCCACAGCTCGCTTCTCAAAGTGTCGGACGTCAAGGCCGAGGAGCCGGTCTCCGAAGCCAGGACCCCGGCCGTCCCGATCAAGAAGTCCATCACCGACGACTACATCATCTGTCTTGAGGACGGGAAGAAGTTCAAGTCGCTCAAGCGCCACTTGAGCACGGCCTACAACATGTCGCCCGACGAGTATCGGGCCAAGTGGGGCCTCAATCGCGACTATCCCATGGTGGCGCCCGCCTACGCGTCGGCCCGATCCAGCCTGGCGCGGCAGATGGGGCTCGGCCGCAAGCGCGACGAGGCCCCTGACGCCGAGGACGGCGCGGCCGAGGCGCCTTCGGAGATGCGCGAAGGCGATCTGCCCGACGACGAGGCGGCCGCCGCGGCGCCCCGCCGGCGCGGCCGCCCGCGCGCGGTCAGGACGGCGGCCTGACCGGAGCCCGCGACCCCCTCATCACCGCGCGAGGACGGCTTCGGCCGTCCGCAGGCTCAGGGCCATGATGGTCAGGGCCGGGTTCGCGGCGAGCGACGTCGGGAAGACCGAGTTGTCGCAGATCCACAGGTTGGGAACGTCGAAGCTTCGGCCGTGGGCGTCGACGACCGCCCGGTCGCCGTCGTGCCCCATGCGGCAGGTCCCGATCGTGTGCGCGCTGCGCTGCACCGAGAACACGTCGCGGGCCCCGGCGGCCTCCCACGCGGACCGCATCATCGCCACCGCGTGCGCGTCCATGGCCTTCTCGTTCGGTCCGTAGCCGAAGGTGATCCTGGCTTTCGGCACGCCGATCTCGTCGGCCTCGTCCGCGAGGTCGAGCCGGTTGCCGTCCTGGGGCAGGCACTCGCCGTTGACCCCGATCCCCGCCACGCGGTTGTACCGGTCGATCAGGTCCGCGAGGCCGCGACCCCACAGCTTCGCGCCCCGCACCAGCCCGTTGGCCCAGGTCACGGGCAGCACGCCCAGGCTCTGCACCAGGTAGCCGCCCGCGAAGCCCGCGTCCGCCGGGCGCACGAAGTCCTCGGTGATCATGGCCGAGGGGTAGCCCTTGTTGCAGCGCATCTCATCCGCGAACACGCCCCAGACCTGGGTCGCGACGTGGGCCATGTAGTTGCGCCCGACCTGCCCCGAGGAGTTGGCGAGGCCGTTGTGGAGCAGCAGCCGCGGCGTTTCCACCGCGCCGCCGCACAGGACGAGCGCCGCGCACCGCTGCCGGTGGTCGGTGCCCCCCGACCGGTACACGACGCCGGTGACGCGGCCCGCGCCGTCGCGCTCGATCGTGTGCGCGACGCAGTCCGCGCGGATCTCGGCGCCGGCCGCCACCGCGCGGGGCAGGTAGGTCACGTCCATGCTGGTCTTGGAGCCGTTGCGGCATCCCTGGTGGCACGCCCCGCAGGCCACGCAGGCGGGGCGGGGCGGGGCCCCGGCCACCGCGTAGGGTCGCGAGGTCACCGCGACCGGCCCGTCGCTGATCCTGAGGCCCTGCGCCGCGAACCCCGCCGCCATGACCTGGGCGGGCGCGTTGCGCGGCACGGGCGGCAGCGGGTAGCGGCGCCCGGGGTCCCACGGGTAGGGCGAAGGGCCCGACACGCCGATGAAGCGCTCCACCTCCTCGTAGTAGGGCACGAGGTCGCGATAGCTGAGCGGCCAATCCTCGCCCCGGCCCGTCTCGGTGCGGAGCTTGAGGTCGCGCTCGTCCGCGCGGGGCACGTAGGCGCCCCAGTGCAGGGTCGAGCCGCCCACGCCCCTGCCGCTGTTGTTGGCCCCGAAGGCTTCCGGGTTGGCGCCGCCGCTCAACCGCTCGCCCATCCAGTAGATGTCGCGGGCGGCCAACTCGTCGGGCGTGTAGTCGCGGGGCTCGAAGTGACGGCCGGCCTCGATCGCCACCACGCGCAGGCCCGCCTCGGCCAGCCTGGCGAGCAGCGGCGCGCCGCCCGCGCCCGTGCCGATCACGACCGCGTCGACCGCGTCGGTTTCCGCGTGGCGGCGCATGCCCGCGATGGTCATCGGGCCGCCCCCCCGCCGCTCGGCGGCTCCCAGGCCTCGGCCTCGCCGGGGCCGATCCGCTCGAACCCCTGGAAGGCCTCGCCGCCGTTGGCGATCCCGCTGTAGCCCATGCGGGCGAGCGTCGCGGGATGGGCCACGTAGAGCCGGACCGCGGTTGAGCGGAGGTCTTCGAACCACAGGACCATCTGGGGGGCCGACAGGTGGCCGGGGCGCGGGCTGCGGGCCGCCCCGAAGCGACCCTCCGCCACGCGGCCGAGCAGCGCGTCCTGCGCGTCGCCGTCGAGATCCGGGAAGGGCCGGCCGGTGTCGGCGAGCGCGCCCTCGGCCAGGGTGCGCAGGCCCGCGGGAAGCGCCAGGGCGTCGGGGGGGAGGTCGCCGAAGCGCCAACCGTCGCCGCCCTCGCCGAGGTCGGCCAGGATGCGCGCCGCGAGGTCGAGCCGCCCGGGCCCGGGCTGCGGGAGGGCGCGGTCCACGACCGCGCGCAGCACCGCCATGTGGTCCTCGGAGAGGAGCGCCGCGCCGGGCACGGCCGGTTCGGCGCGGTCGAGCAGGGCCCGGCGCGTGCGCTCGCTGACGCGACCGGACCGGATCAGGTCGAGGTAGTCGGGACGGATCGGGGGTTCCGCGCCGGCCGCCTCGGCCGGACGCGCGGTGTCGGCGTCGCTCATCACCTGCCACCCCCGAGGTTGCGCGCGGTTCTGCTCGTTCGAATCTTCAGCAGAGTCACAAATGTAAGGGTGCAGGACCCGCCGCGGTTTTGCAGCGTGACCAAATGGCCCTGCGTCAAGGCGACGGGCCGGCTCCCGCGTCCGCCGCGGCCAGCGCCGGGCCGAAGTCGCCCGCGGGCGCGACCGCGACGCGGGCGAGGCCGAGCCAGCCCGCGAGCGAGGCGAGTTCCGCGCGCAGCACGGCGGCCGTGTCGGGCGGGGCGTGCGGCTCGGCGTGGGCGGACAGCACCCGCAGGACGCCCGCGGCCCGGTCCGCCTTGAGGTCGACCCGGGCCGCGAGCCGGTCGCGGTGCAGGAAGGGCAGCACGTAGTAGCCGTGGGTGCGCTTGTGCGCGGGCGTGTAGATCTCGATCCGGTACCGGAAGCCGAACAGCCGCTCGGCCCGGGACCGCTCGAAGACCAGCGGGTCGAAGGGCGACAGGAGCGCGCGGGCCTCCACCCGCCGCGGGCGGCGGGCGCCGGCGGCGAGGAAGGCGGGCTTTCCCCAGCCCTCGACCTCGACGGGCACAAGGTCGCCGGCCTCGACCAGTTCGGGCAGGCGCGGCCGCACGTCGTCGGGCGCCAGGCGGAAGTAGTCGCGCAGGTCGCCCGCGGTGGCGATGCCGAGCGCCCGCGCGCTCAGGCGCAGCAGGTCGCGGTGGGCGTCGGCCTCAGTGGGCGTCGGCCGCTCCAGCACCGCGCGGGGCAGCACGCGCTCGGGCAGGTCGTAGACGCGCTCGAAGCCGCGACGGGTGGCGGTGGTGAGGCGGCCCGCCCAGAACAGGTATTCGAGCGCGTGCTTGCCGTCGCTCCAGCCCCACCAGCCGCCCGCGCCGCGCGGCCCCTCCAGGCTGGAGGCCGCGAGCGCGCCTTCCCGCCGGACGCGCTCGAACACGGCCTCGACCAGGTCGGGCCGCTCGCGCGCGAAGCGCGCCACGCCCTCGTAGATGCCGACCCCGGCCGCGGCCCGCGCCATGCGCCAGCGCAGCAGGGGCTGGAGGTCCAGGGGCAGCAGCGAGGCCTCGTGCGCCCAGTACTCGAACAGCGCGCGCGGCCTGCCCCAGGCCGCGCGCTCCAGCCGCAGGCGGTCGTAGGGGCCGAGGCGGGAGAACAGCGGCATGTAGTGGGCCCGCACCACGGCGCTGACCGAGTCGATCTGCAGGAGGCCCAGGCGGTCGAGCGCGCGGTTGACGGCCCGCGTGCCCGCCTCGCCGGACGCCTTGGGTTCCGCGAACCCCTGCGCGGCGAGCGCGATGCGCCGCGCTTCCGCGGCCGTGAGCCGGTCCATGCGGGCCTTATAGGATGGGCCGGTCAGCGCCGAAAGCGCCGGGGCCGCGACCGCGCGGGCTTTCCTTCGGGCGCGCGCTCCCGCATGAAGGCCCGCATGGCGGTCTACACCGACGTTTCGGCCGAGGCGCTCGGCAGCTACCTTTCGACCTACGAGCTGGGTGCCCTGCGCTCGTGCAAGGGCATCGCGGAGGGCGTCGAGAACTCCAACTTCCTCCTTCAAACGACGGCAGGCCGCTTCATCCTGACGCTCTACGAGAAGCGGGTCAGCGAGGCCGACCTGCCGTTCTTCCTGGGGCTGCTGGAGCACCTGGCGGCGCGCGGGCTCACCTGCCCGCAGCCCGTGCGCAACCGCGAGGGCGCGGTGCTGGGCCGGCTCGCCGGGCGCCCCGCCGCGATCGTGACCTTCCTGGACGGGGTCTGGATCCGCGCGCCGCAGCCGGCGCACTGCCTTGAGCTCGGCCGCGCGCTCGCCCACCTGCACCGGGCGGGGGCGGACTTCCGCGCGACCCGCGCGAACGCCCTGTCGCTCGACGCGTGGCCCGGCTTGTTCGCGGCCGCGCGGGACCGCGCCGACACGGTGCGGCCCGGCCTCAACGCCGACATCGAGGCGGAACTCGCCTTCCTGGCCGAGGCCTGGCCCCGCGACCTGCCGACCGGGGTGATCCACGCCGACCTCTTCCCCGACAACGTGTTCTTCCTGGACGGCCGGCTGTCCGGGCTGATCGATTTCTACTTCGCCTGCACGGACGCCTACGCCTACGACCTCGCGGTCTGCCTCAACGCGTGGTGCTTCGACACCGCGGGGCGGTTCCAGATCGAGCGGGCGCGGGCGCTCGCCCGGGGCTACGCATCCGTCCGCCCCCTGACGGCCCGCGAGGTCGAGACCCTGCCGGTGCTGGCGCGCGGCTCGGCCCTGCGCTTCATGCTGACGCGGTTGGTCGACTGGCTGAACGTGCCGCCCGGCGCCCTGGTCAAGCCCAAGGACCCGCTCGAATACTGGGCCAAGATGAAGCACCACGGCGCGACCGGGGACGCCCGCGCCTACGGGTTCGAGCCGTGAGCGCGTCCCCCGTCACGGTGTGGACCGACGGGGCCTGCTCGGGCAACCCGGGCCCGGGCGGCTGGGGCGCGATCCTGCGCGCCGGCGCGGCCGAGAAGGAGCTGAGCGGCGGCGAGCCCGAAACCACCAACAACCGCATGGAGCTCACCGCCGCCATCATGGCGCTGGAGGCGCTGAGCCGCCCCTGCGCGGTCGAGCTCCACACCGATTCGCAGTACCTGCGCGGGGGCGTCACGGGCTGGATCGCGGGCTGGAAGCGGAACGGCTGGAAGACCGCCGACCGCAAGCCCGTCAAGAACGTGGACCTGTGGCAGCGCCTGGAACGGGCCGCCGAGCGCCACCGGGTCGCCTGGCACTGGGTCAAGGGCCACGCGGGCCACGACGAGAACGAGCGCGCCGACGCCCTCGCGCGGGCCGGCATGGCGCCCTTCCTGGGCCGGCGCGCGAAGCGGGGTCCGGGCGCCTCGTGACAAAGCTCGCCGACCGCACGGTCGTGATCACGGGCGCGTCCAGCGGCATCGGCGCGGCGCTCGCGGTGCGGCTCGCCCGCCACCCGGGCGCCGTGCTGGGCCTTGTGGGACGCGACGAGGCGCGGCTCGCCGCGGTGGCGGCGTCCTGCCGGGCCGCGGGCGCGACCGCGGTCGTGGGCCGCCTCGACGCGCGCGACCG
>CAXTDZ010000171.1:0-8498 GCA_964243035.1 uncultured Lichenihabitans sp. | reverse complement strand
CCCGCGCGGCGTGGCGCTGCGCGCGGCGTTGCGCGACCTGCGCAAGTTCGGCCGCCTCCTCGCGGCCGTGACGCTGCGGCGGCCCGACATGCGCCGCGAGTTCTGGGCGACGCTCCTCCACCTCGCGCGCCGCAACCCCGCCGCGGTGCCGGCGGCGGTGCGCCTGATGGCGCTCTACCTCCACCTCGGACCGTTCTCGCGCTACGTGATGAGCCGGATCGACGTGCAGGTCGAGGCGATCGACCGGGGGGAGTGGTCTCCGCCCGGGCTTGTCGAGGCGAGCCCGCCCGCGGTGGGCCTGGTGGCCTGAGGAGGGACCTCAGCCGGGCGCGGCCGAGGGCAGGGCCGCGGCCGCGATGGGGTCGCGGATCATCAGCCGGTAGCCCGCGGCGGCCGCGAGCGCGATCGCCGCGCCCGTGAGCAGCGCGGCCCCGCAATGCCCCGTGCCCTTCACGATGAAGCCCGTGACGGCCGGGGCCAGCGCGCCCGGGGCAGTTGTGCAAAGGCGTAGGCCCAGGGGAACGCCGACGGCAGCACGCCCATGCTGCCCGCGTCCAAGCCGAGGTCCTGCCGGATCAGGGGGTTGGCGACCGACAAGGTCGCGCGGTCAACGGAGTTGACCATGCCAGCTGCGACGAGCAGGGCCAGGGACACGGCCTGGATGCGCCGGAGGCGCGCGGAGGGCGCGGTCAGGGTCACGGGGGTCCTCCCGGGAGGGGTGCCGGACACCGTTGGGCCGGTGCTCCGCGGTTCAGACGTATTCGGCGCCGGTCGGCGGCGCGGGCCAGCCTGAAAACCCGAAGCGGGACGGCCGGCTCCCGCCCTACCCCCGCGGCGGGGCTACCCCCGCGGCGGAACCACGCCTCGGAACAGGCTCGCCATCCAGTCCTGCACGTGCTCGGGCGACTGCGGCGCGAAGGACAGCCACGCCTTCAGCATCGCCTCGGGCGAGAAGCGGTCGGCTTCCGCCAGCATCCGGCGCTCAACCTCCGCCATCAGCCGGGCCTGCATGGGCTGGAGGTCGGGCAAGCCGAAGAAGGCGCGCGCTTCCTCGGGGGTGCAGTCGACGGTGAGCGTGCATTTCATGCGCGTTGCTCCATGGCGCGGTCTCCGCGGGAAGGCAGCCTACCGTCATTGCGAGCGGAGCGAAGCAATGACGGCGGATCGGCTTGAGCCGGCCTCCCGCCTTGCGACGCCCCTCACCCCTCGAACCGGTTGCTCTTCGGAAACCCCTTCGGGGGCAGCCGGCCCGCCTCGGCGCGGTCGCCCATCCAGTCGCGCAGCTCGGCCTCCGCCACGGTCCAGGTGCGGCCCGATGTGTCGCGCCACGTCAAGCCGTCCTTGAGCGCGAACACTCTGGCGTCCGACAGCCCGCCGTCCTTGTAGCGCTGGAGCCGCATGCCCTTGCCGCGCGCGAGGTGCGGCACCTGGGCGAGCGGGAAGACCAGCAGCTTGCGGTTATGGCCCACCACGGCCACGTGGTCGCCCTCGGCGCGAACCGCGGCCACGACGCGGGCGCCAGGGTCGAGCCCCATCACGGCCCGGCCCTTGCGCGTGGTGGAGATCATGTCGTCCTGCGACACCGAGAAGCCGCGGCCGTCGGAGCTGAGCAGCAGCAGCCGCGTCCCCGCCCGGTAGGGCAGCAGCACCGCGACGTCGGCGCCCTCGCTCAAGTCCGCAAGGATGCGGATGGGTTCGCCCATCCCCCGCCCGCCCGGCAGGCGGGACGCGTCCAGCGTGAACACCTGCCCGTCCGTCGCGACCGCCAGCAGCTTGGCGGTGCTCTCGGTTGGGAAGAATAGGCGCAGCGCGTCGTCGCCCTTGAAGGCTAGGCCGCCCAGCTCCGTCACGTGGCCCTTGAGCGCCCGCACCCAGCCCATGCGCGACAGCACCACCGTGACGGGCTCGCGCTCCACCATGGCCTCGGTCAGCGCGGTCTCGTGGATGACGGGCAGCGCCTCGAAACTGGTGCGCCGCCGCCCCAGCGGCGTGTCGGGGCCGTACTTGCGCCGGATGTCGCGGATCTGCGCCTGGATCGCCTTCCACTGCTCCTTCGGGTCGTCGAGCAGGCGCTGGAGCCCCTCGCGCTCGCGGGTCAGCGCGTCGTGCTCGGCGCGGAGCTGCATCTCCTCCAGGCGGCGCAGGCTGCGCAGGCGGGTGTCCAGGATGTAGTTGGCCTGCACGTCGTTCAGCGCGAAGCGGGCCTTCAGCGCGTCCTTGGGCTCGTCGTCCTCGCGGATGATGCGGATCACCTCGTCCAGGTTGAGGTAGGCGATCAGCATGCCCGCCAGCACGTCGAGGCGGTGCTCGATCTCGGCGCGGCGGTTGAGCGAGCGCCGCCGCAGCACCGTGCGGCGGTGGTCGAGCCACTGGTGCAGCGCCTCCGGCAGGCCCACCACGCGGGGCACGACGCCGTCGACCAGCACGTTCATGTTGAGCGGCACGCGCGCTTCGAGCTCGGTCAGCCGGTACAGGCTCTCCATCATGACGGCGGGCTGCATGGTCTTGACGCGCGGCTCGATGACGACGCGGACGTCCTCGGTCGACTCGTCGCGCACGTCGGCGACGAGCGGCAGCTTCTTCTCGTTGATGAGCTCGGCGAGCTTCTCGATCAGCCGCGACTTCTGCACCCCGAAGGGGATCTCGGTCACCACCGCGACCCAGGAGCGCCCGCTGTCCTCGCGCGTCCAGCGCGCCCGCACGCGGAACGAGCCGCGCCCCGTGCGGTAGGCTTCCGTGATCGCGGCAGGCGCGTCGACGATCAGGCCGCCGGTGGGGAAGTCCGGCCCCGGCACGAAGGTCGCGAGCTGCTCGGCGCCCGCGTCCGGGTGGGCGATCAGGTAGAGCGCCGCGTCGCAGAGCTCGGCCAGGTTGTGGGGCGGCACGGAGGTCGCCATGCCCACCGCGATCCCCTGCGCGCCGTTGGCGAGCAGGTTGGGGAGGGCGGCGGGCAGCACCACGGGCTCCTGCTTGTCGCCCGAATAGTTGTCGCGGAAGTCGATCGCGTCCTCGTCGATGCCGTCCAGCAACAGCTTGGCGGTGGGCGTGAGGCGCGCCTCCGTGTAGCGGTAGGCCGCGGCCGGGTCGCCGTCGATGTTGCCGAAGTTGCCCTGGCCGTCGACCAAGGGATAGCGCGAGGAGAAGTCCTGCGCGAGCCGCACCAGCGCGTCGTAGATGGCCTGGTCGCCGTGGGGGTGGAAGTCGCCCATCACGTCGCCCACGATCTTCGCGCACTTCTTGAAGGCCGCGGCGGGGTCCAGGCGGAGCACCTGCATGCCGTAGAGGATGCGGCGGTGGACGGGCTTCAGGCCGTCGCGGGCGTCGGGCAGCGCGCGGCCCATGATGGTGGAGAGCGCGTAGGCGAGGTAGCGCTCCTCCAGCGCCGCGCGCAGGTCGACCAGGATGGGCTCGGCGGGGACCGGGGGCGCGGGCGGGACGGGGGTTTTAACCATGTTGCACAGTTAAGCGGTGCCGGGTCGGCGCGCCAGCGTATGTCGGGGTGCCGCCGGCCCGCGTCGACGGTGCGGGAGCGAGCCCGCGGGTGTGGCGCGCCCGCACTATCGAGGGGGTCGGCCCGGGACTAGACGGGAGGCGGCCCGGGACGGCGAGGAAGTCTTAAGGTCGCGATGCAACATTCGGTCAAGCTAGCGGTTTTCGAGTCAGAAGTCGGGACGGCGTCGATGAACAAGGCCCTTTACGGTTTGCTTTCGGGCGTGGGCCTGGTGGTGGCGACGCTGGTGGCGGTCGGGCTGCTGATGCCGTCGGCCGAGAGCGCGCCCAGTCGCGTCGACGCGAGCCTGGTGGCCTGCGCGCATGTCCGCGTCGCCAACGACCAGGGTTACGGGGTCCGCGGCCCCGGAGTCTGCTCCAGGCTGGACTGAGCAGGCGTGGGTATGGCGAGCGCCCTGAGGTAGGCCCTCCGGGCCGCCTCGCCGTCGAGCCCGCGTGGCGCGTAGACGTCGCGCCGCATGAAATGGTCGAGGAGCCGGAAGCCGGCCTCGACGTCCCCCTCGCCGACCGGTGCCGCTTCGTCCCGCAGGAAGGCGGGGAGCGGCAGCATGCGGTCGCGGTAGGGTTCACCCGCGGTTCTGCAGACCGCCCGTCCGGTTTTCGGCGACAGGTAGACGAGGTCGTCGGTCCCGCCGGTCGCGGCGCAGCGCGCGAGGTCGAGCCCGAAGCCGAGGCGGGCCAGCAGCGCCAGTTCCAGCCGCGCGATCATCGCGGGCGCCTCAACCCTGTCGTCGGCGCGGTCGAGGATGGCGGCGAGCCGGTCGTGGAGGTCGGGCTCCGGCTCGCGCTCGGGCAGCAGGTGCATCAGCGCGCACAGGTGGTTGATGGCGTGCAGCGCCAGCCCCGACTCGAAGGCGCGGGCGGCCCGGAACGCGCGGGCCTCCACGGCGAAGGAGCCGAGCTGGTCCTCGACCCGCGCGCGCCAGGTGACTGACACGCCGTTGCCGGGCTGGAGCGTGGGCCGCAGCCGCCGCGACCGGCCGCCGTGGACGATCCCGACGTGCCGGCCGTGGGTGCGGGTCAGGGCTTCGAGCACCACGGCCGTCTCGCCGTGCCGCCGCACGCCCAGCACCACGGCCTCGTCCACCCAGTCCAAGGCGCCCGGCCGGCTAGGCGGTCAGCGCGTAGTTGGGGCTCTCGCGGGTGATGGACACGTCGTGGACGTGGCTCTCGCGCAGGCCCGCGCCCGTGATGCGCACGAAGCTCGCCCGGCTCTGGAACTCCGCGATCGTGGCCGCGCCCACGTAGCCCATGGCGGCCCGCAGCCCGCCGCCGAGCTGGTGCAGGATGGACGACGCGGGGCCGCGGTAGGGCACCTGCCCCTCGACGCCCTCCGGCACGAGCTTCATGGTGTCCCGCACCTCCTGCTGGAAGTAGCGGTCGGCCGAGCCGCGCGCCATGGCGCCCACCGAGCCCATGCCGCGGTAGGACTTGAACGAGCGGCCCCCGTACAGGAACACCTCGCCGGGGCTCTCGTCCGTGCCCGCCAGCAGCGAGCCGATCATCACGCTCTCGGCGCCCGCCGCGATGGCCTTGGCGAAGTCCCCCGAATACTTGATGCCGCCGTCGGCGATCACCGGCGTGTCGTGGCGGCGCGCCACCTCGGCCGCGGCCAGGATGGCGGTGAGCTGGGGCACGCCCACGCCCGCCACGATGCGGGTGGTGCAGATGGAGCCCGGGCCGATGCCGATCTTGACCGCGTCGGCGCCCGCGTCGATGAGCGCCCGGGCGCCGTCCGCGGTGGCGACGTTGCCCGCGATGATGGCCACCTTGTTGGACTGGCGCTTGAGGCGGCCGACCTGGGCGATCACGTGGTCGGAATGGCCGTGGGCGGTGTCGACCACGATGCAGTCGACGCCCGCGTCGATGAGCTGCACGGAGCGGTCGAACCCCTTGTCGCCCACGGTGGAGGCGGCCGCGACCCGCAGCCGCCCTTCCCCGTCCTTGCAGGCGCTGGGGAACAGGGTCGCCTTCTCCATGTCCTTGACGGTGAGCAGGCCCACGCAGCGCCCGTCCTCGTCCACCACCACGAGCTTCTCGATGCGGTGCTGGTGGAGCAGGCGGCGCGCCTCGTCGGGCTTGACGCCCTCGCCCACGGTGATGACGGTGCGGGTCATCAGCTCCGAGATGGGCTGGCCGGGGTCGTCCGCGAAGCGCACGTCGCGGTTGGTCAGGATGCCCACCAGCGGCGCGGGCTTGTTGGTGGGGGCGCCGGGCTCCACCACGGGGATGCCGGAGATGTCGTGGCGCCGCATCAGCGCGAAGGCGTCGGCGAGCGTCGCGTCGGCCTGGAGCGTGATGGGGTTGACCACCATGCCGCTCTCGTAGCGCTTGACCTTGCGGACCTCCTCGGCCTGGAGCTCGGGGTCCATGTTGCGGTGGATCACCCCCAGGCCCCCCGCCTGCGCCATGGTGATGGCGAGCCGCGCCTCGGTGACGGTGTCCATGGCGGACGAGATCAGGGGCAGGTTGAGGTCGATGGTGCGGGTGAGCCGCGTTCGGATGTCCACCTGCCCCGGCATCACGGCCGACGGGCCCGGCACCAGCAGCACGTCGTCGAAGGTGAGCGCCTCGGGGAAGGTCGGGGGCGGGATGGGGGTCATGGGGCCAGCTCCGGGAAGGTCGCCCGCACGCATCGCACGGGGAGGCGACGCGGCGGTGAAGGTGCGGGGTCGGCGGAAGCCGGCGCACCCGAGTTGGCAGCGGTGCGTAGCACGGGGGTGAGCGCGTGGGAAGGCGGCGAAGGGGCGCGACGGCGACAATGGTTAGCGGCGCATGCAAGCGCGCTCGCACGGCCTGCCTCGACCCTTAAGCTGGTCAGCGATTGGAGGACCTTCATGCCGCGCACCATCGACGATGGTGTCACGTCCCGCCTCGTGGCTGAACTCGCGCGGCGCCGCGGCGTGTCGGAAGAGGACGCGGTCAGGTTGGCGGTTCAGGCCGAACTCGACCGGACCCTTTCCGAGGCGCCCTTGCGGGAGCGCTTCGCGGCCTTGCGATCAGCTCGGCAGCTTCCCCCGGAAACCGGTCTTTCCGCCGACAAGACCTTCCTCGACCGGCTCTCGGGCGATGACGCATGGTCTTCGTGGACGCGTCCGCGTTGATCGCCATCGTCGCGGGCGAGGCGGATGCCGGCGCTTTGGCCGACGTCTTGAGCGCCGATCCGGGGCGCCTGTGTTCCGCGCTGGCGGTTTGGGAGACCGTGGCGGGGCTGTGCCGATCCCACACCTTCACCGTCGAGGAGGCGCGAGAGGAGGTTCAGCGATTCCTGGACGTGGGCGGCCTTCGGGCCATACCGATCGGCTCACGCGAGTCGATCTTGGCGATCGAGGCCCACGCCCGGTTCGGGGAAGGGCGGCACCCTGCGGCACCGAACATGGGTGACTGTTTCGCCTACGCATGCGCCAAGGCCAACCGGGCACGCCTCCTGTACAAGGGCAACGACTTCGCACAGACCGATCTGGCCTGACCTGTTCCGGAAACCGGACATGTTCGGTCCGGCGCGCCCCGCCTTGCTGCCGCCCGGTCCGGGGCCTAGCTCAGCCGAAGATCTTTCGGACACCCCGTCGTGCCCCCTCGCTTGCTCACGCCCCTCATCATCGCCTGCGCGCTGTTCATGGAGAACTTGGACAGCACCGTGCTGTCGACCTCGCTGCCCGCCATCGCCAGGGACCTCCACGAGGACCCGATCGCGCTCAAGCTCGCCATGACCTCCTACCTCCTGAGCCTCGCGGTGTTCATCCCGGCGAGCGGCTGGGCCGCGGACCGGTTCGGGGGCCGCCGCGTGTTCCGCCTGGCCATCGTGGTGTTCACGCTCGGGTCCGTGCTGTGCGGCGTGTCGTCCACGCTGCCCGGCTTCGTGGCGGCCCGCGTGTTCCAGGGCCTCGGCGGGGCCATGATGGTGCCGGTGGGCCGGCTCGTGCTGCTGCGCGCGGTGCCCCGACACGAGATCGTGCAGGCGCTGGCCTACCTCACCATGCCGGCCCTGGTGGGGCCGATCCTCGGGCCGCCGCTCGGCGGCTTCATCACCACCTACCTGCACTGGCGCTGGATCTTCTGGATCAACGTGCCCGTGGGGGCGCTCGGCCTCGCGCTCGCCACCCTGTTCATCGCCGAGGTCCGCGAGGAGCACCCGCGCCCGCTGGACGCGCTGGGGTTCGTGCTGACGGGCCTCGGCTTCTCGGGCCTGATGTTCGGCCTGACCGCGGCGGGGCGGGGGTTTGTGACGGGCCGCGTCGACGCGGCCCTGGTGGGCGGGGGCGCGCTGATGCTGGCGGCCTACGCGCTCCACGCCCGCAGGACGCGCCACCCGATCCTGGACCTGTCGCTCCTGCGCATCCCGACCTTTGCGGCCAGCGTCGCGGGCGGCTTCCTGTTCCGCGTCGGCATCGGGGCCCTGCCCTTCCTGCTGCCGCTGATGCTCCAGGTGGGCTTCGGCCTGACGCCCTTCCAGTCGGGCTGCCTGACGTTCACGGCCGCGGCGGGCGCGTTCGTGATGAAGACCGCGGCGCAGCGCGTCCTCCGCCGCTTCGGGTTCCGCCGCGTGCTGGTCGTCAACGCCGTGGTGAGCGCGGGCTTTCTGGCGTGCTGCGGCCTGTTCACGGCCGCGACGCCCTGGTGGGTGATCACCGGCCTGCTGCTGGGCGGCGGCTTCTTCCGATCCTTGCAGTTCACCAGCATCAACGCCATCGCCTTCGCGGACGTCGAGCAGGACGCCATGAGCCGGGCCACGAGCTTCACGGCCGCGATGCAGCAGCTGTCGCTGTCGACGGGCGTGGCCGCGGGGGCCGGCCTGATCGAGGTATCGCGGTTCTCCCACGGTGACGCGGTGTTGAGCGCGCGCGATTTCGGGGCCGCCTTCTTCGCGGTCGCGGCCGTGTCGGCCCTCTCGGCGCTGGTGTTCGCGCGGCTGTCGCCGGCCGCCGCCGAAGGGCTGACGCGGCCGCGCGACGCCACGGCCGCGGGGGCCGGCGTCACGGGCGGAGCGG
>CAXTDZ010000170.1:0-8522 GCA_964243035.1 uncultured Lichenihabitans sp. | reverse complement strand
GCCCTCCGACAGCCAGCGCGCCCGGCCGGTCGCGCGCGGCAGCAGCCCCGCCACCGCCCGCAGCAGGCTCGACTTGCCGACCCCGTTCGGCCCCGCGACGGCGCCGAGCACGCCCGCCTCCAGCCGGAACGACACGTCCAACAGCACGGGGCGGCCGCCGCGCGCGACCGACAGGTCCTCGACCAGGAGGTGGGCGGGTGGGTGCGGCAGGTGCGTCGGGACCGGGGTTGCAGCCTTGCCCCGTGTAGCCCGCAACTTTAGAACGATCTACAGAAACCCTGTCTCCAGTCCGTCGCCCCGCCCGCGCAGCCCGCCAGGATCGCCATGCCTTCGCTCGACAGCTTCAAGTGCCGCAAGACCCTCCAGGTCGGGGCGGACGCCTACGAGTACTTCTCGCTCGCCGAGGCCGAGAAGAACGGGCTCCGCGGCATCGGTCAGCTTCCCTACTCGATGAAGGTGCTGCTCGAGAACCTGCTGCGCTTCGAGGACGGGCGCAGCGTCACCAAGGCCGACATCGCGGAAGTCGCCAAGTGGCTCGACAAGCGCGGCGTTGACGAGCGCGAGATCGCCTTCCGCCCCGCCCGCGTGCTGATGCAGGACTTCACGGGCGTGCCCGCGGTGGTGGACCTGGCCGCCATGCGCGACGCCATGCTGAGCCTCGGCGGCGACGTGGCCAAGATCAACCCGCTGGTGCCCGTCGACCTCGTGATCGACCATTCGGTGATCGTGGACGAGTTCGGCACCCCCAAGGCCTTCAACGACAACAAGGCGCTCGAATACGAGCGCAACGGCGAGCGCTACCGCTTCCTGCGCTGGGGGCAGGAAGCCTTCTCGAACTTCCGGGTGGTGCCGCCCGGCACCGGCATCTGCCACCAGGTCAACCTCGAATACCTCGCCCAGACCGTGTGGACCCGGACGGAGACGCGCGACGGCGAGAGCGTGCAGGTCGCCTATCCCGACACGCTGGTTGGCACCGACTCGCACACCACCATGGTGAACGCGCTGGCCGTGCTCGGCTGGGGCGTGGGCGGCATCGAGGCGGAGGCCGTGATGCTGGGCCAGCCCTATTCCATGCTGCTGCCGCAGGTGGTGGGCTTCAAGCTGACGGGCGGGCTCAAGCAGGGCCGCACCGCCACCGACCTCGTGCTCACCGTCACGCAGATGCTGCGCAAGCTCGGCGTGGTGAACAAGTTCGTGGAGTTCTACGGGCCGGGCCTCGACACCCTGTCGCTCGCCGACCGCTCCACGATCGCCAACATGGCCCCCGAATACGGCGCCACCTGCGGCTTCTTCCCCATCGACGGCGAAACGCTCAACTACCTCGACGCCTCCAACCGCGCCGACAGCCGCATCGCGCTCGTCAAGGCCTACGCGGAGGCGCAGGGGATGTGGCGCGACGCCCAGTCCCCCGACCCCTTCTTCACGCAGACCCTGGAGCTCGACCTCGGCGACGTGGTGCCCTCGCTGGCCGGTCCCAAGCGCCCGCAGGACCGCGTGACCCTGGAAAGCGCCAAGACCGCCTTCGCCCACGCGCTGCGCAAGGACTACAGGGTCGAGCACGGCGAGAAGCGCTTCCCCGTCGAGAACACCGATTTCGACCTCGGCCACGGCGACGTGGTGATCGCGGCGATCACGTCCTGCACCAACACGTCCAACCCCAACGTGATGCTGGGCGCGGGGCTGCTCGCCAGCAAGGCGGTCGCCAAGGGCCTCACCGTCAAGCCCTGGGTGAAGACCTCGCTGTCGCCCGGCTCCCAGGTGGTGGGCGAGTACCTGCAGGCCTCCGGGCTGCAGGACAGCCTCGACGCGCTCGGCTTCAACCTGACGGGCTACGGCTGCATGACCTGCATCGGCAACTCCGGCCCGCTGCCGCCCGACATCTCCAAGGCGATCAGCGACAACGAGGTCGTGGCCGCGGCCGTGATCTCGGGCAACCGCAACTTCGAGGGCCGCGTCAACCCGGACGTGAAGGCCAACTACCTGGCCTCGCCCCCGCTGGTGGTGGCCTACGCGCTGGCCGGCTCGCTCGACGTCGACATCGCCAACGAGCCCCTCGGCGAGGGCACGGACGGCCCCGTCTACCTCCGCGACATCTGGCCCACCTTCGCCGAGGTGCGCGAGATCCGCAACAAGTCGCTCACCAAAGCCATCTTCGCCGACCGCTACGCGGACGTCTTCGCGGGCGACGCGGAGTGGCGGGGCGTCGAAGTCGACCGGAGCGACACCTACCGCTGGAGCATGGCCTCGACCTACGTGCGCAACCCGCCCTACTTCGAGGGGCTCGCCAAGCAGCCCTCGCCCGTGCCCGACATCGTGGAGGCCCGGGTGCTGGGCCTGTTCCTCGACTCCATCACCACCGACCACATCTCGCCCGCGGGCTCCATCAAGGCCGCCTCGCCCGCCGGGCGCTACCTGATCGAGCGGCAGGTCCGCCCGCAGGACTTCAACCAGTACGGCACCCGGCGCGGCAACCACGAGGTGATGATGCGGGGCACCTTCGCCAACATCCGCATCCGCAACCAGATGGCGCCGGAAACCGAGGGCGGCGTCACCCGCCACCAGCCCTCGGGCGAGCTGATGGCGATCTACGACGCCGCCATGCTCTACAAGCAGGAGAACGTGCCCCTCGTGGTGTTCGCGGGCCGCGAGTACGGCACGGGCTCGTCGCGCGACTGGGCCGCCAAGGGCACGCGGCTCTTGGGCGTCCGCGCCGTGATCGCGCAGAGCTTCGAGCGCATCCACCGCTCCAACCTGGTGGGCATGGGCGTGCTGCCGCTCACCTTCGAGGAGGGCACCTCCTGGCAGACCCTCAACCTCAAGGGCGACGAAACGGTCACGATCGCGGGCCTGGGCGAGACCCTGAAGCCGCGGCAGCGCATGGAACTGGTGATCACCTCCGACAAGGGGCGGGTCAGCCACGTGCCCGTGATCTGCCGGATCGACACCGCGGACGAACTCGAATACTTCCGCAACGGCGGCATCCTGCCCTACGTGCTCAGGACGCTGGCGGCCTGACCGAACGGGGAAAAGCGCCGGCCTCCCGCGGGGGAGGCCGGCGCCGGACCACGAAACGGCTAACGGCTTAGGTTCTTGAAAACGAGGAAAGCTTACGCGCCGGCGCCGAGCCGCGTCCTGTCTCCGTTTGGAGGCAAAATCGCGCCCGGCGCCGCGATCAGGCGGAACGACACCGCGAGCGCCACGGCCTGGGCGCGCGTCGCGGCGCCGAGCCGCTTCTTGGCCCGCTCCACGTAGGCGTGGGCCGAGGTGGGCGTGACGCCCAGCGCCGCCGCGATGGCGCGGTCGTCCTTGCCCTGCGCCACGCAGTGGAGGGCGTCGCGCTCGCGCGGCGTCAGCGCGGGCACCCGGGGCGGGTGCGTGGCCAGGACCTCGGCCCTGCGATAGGTGCGCAACGCCAGGTCGACCAGCCCCGCGCGCTCGGCGGCGTTCGACACGCGCAGGCAGGGCCCCATGGTGGCCACCAGGCCCACCTCGCCGTCCGCCCCGTGCACGGGCACCACGAACCCGTCGCGCCAGCCGAACTCGGCCGCGGCGGCCAGGATCCGCGCGGCGCGGCCGGGGTGGAGGGCCTTCAACTCCCCCCAGGAGCGCGGCGCGGAAGAGCGGCGCGCCTCCTCCACGGCGACGTCCTCGGCCGCGTAGCCGTTCAAGGCGTAGCGCTCGATCCAGCCCGCGGGCCAGTTGGTGAGGGTGAGGGAGGTGTCCCGGCCGGGCCGCGGCGCCGGGCCGATCGCAAAATGCGTCAGGCCGTAGCGGCGCAGCGCCCGTTCGAACAGCAGGCCGAGGTCCTGGGCGGAAACCGCGGCGTCGAGGTCGGCCGCGCTCACGTCAGCCGCATGCCGGCCTTGGCCTGGAGCAGCGCCCGCAGCAGCCGGTCGTAGAAGGCGCCCTTCTGCTCCGGCCCCAGGAAGGACGCCACCTCCAGCGCCTGCCCGCGCGACAGCACGTCGATGCGCAGCGTGCCGAACTCCTCGTGTTGATTGCGCCGGAGCCGCACCCAGGACGGGTTGAAGCGCCATTCCGCGCGCCGCCCCTTCGGGCTGACCTTGGCGACCAGCAGCTCCAGCACCGTCAGCGTCACGTCCTCGTAGGCCCTGGCCTGCCGGAAGCTCGCGCGGAACGCGAGGGCGACGGCCAGCACGTCGAGCCCCATGAAGCCCACCACGGGCCAGGCGCCCATCAGCCAGAACGGCAGGCTGGTCACGACGCCCCCCACGCCCACGGCGCCGAGCACGACCCGCGTTTGCGCTTCCGTCATCGAGCGATGCGGCCTAATCCGGGCCGAGAAGATCACCGCGTCCGCGGGGTGGTCGGGCGTGGGGGACAAGGCGCGCCTCGCGGGCAGGTTCGGGCGACGGGGGACGGCGGAACAATGGCGGCCGACGGGGAAAAGATGCGGCGCGCGCCGCGCGCTGGCAAGGGGCGGGGCGCCCCGGGGGCGTCGCGCCCCGAACCTCCCGCGGCGCCCGAGGCCGACGGGGCGCGGGTGGAGGCGATCTTCGCGCGGCTCCAGGCCGCCGAGCCCGAGCCCAGGACGGAGCTGCGCTACGCGGACCCGTTCACGCTGCTGGTGGCCGTGGTGCTGTCGGCCCAGGCGACCGACGCCAGCGTCAACAAGGCCACGCCCGCCCTGTTCGCGGCCGCCCCCGACCCCGCCGCCACCGTGCGCCTGGGCGAGGCCGGCATCCGCGACCTCATCAAGACGATCGGGCTCTACAACAGCAAGGCCAAGAACGTGCTGGCCTTGAGCGAGGCGCTGCTCGCGCGGCACGGCGGCGCGGTGCCGCGCGACCGCGCCGCGCTGGAGGCGCTGCCGGGCGTGGGCAAGAAGACCGCGGCCGTGGTGGTCAACTCGGTGTGGGGCACGCACGCGATCGCGGTCGACACCCACGTGTTCCGCGTGTCGCACCGCCTGCCGCTCGCGATCGGCCGCACGCCGGAGGCCGTGGAAGCCGGGCTGATGCGCGTGGTCCCCGAGCGGTTCCGCCGCAACGCCCACCACTGGCTGATCCTGCACGGCCGCTACACCTGCACGGCCCGCCGCCCGGCCTGCCCCCGCTGCCTCCTGCGCGACCTGTGCCTGTGGCCGGACAAGACCGCATGAGGACGCGGCTGGGCAGGGGGGAGGGGACACGGCGATGGACATCCGAACGGCGACGCCGGCCGACGTCCCGGCGATCGAGGCCCTGATCACCCGCTCCGTCATGGCCCTGATGGGGCGGGACTACTCCCTTGAGCAGCGACGCGCCTCGCTCGGCCCGCTGTTCGGCGTCGACCGGCAGGTGGTCGCCGACGGCACGTATTTCGTCGTGGAGGACGCGGGCCGGCTGGTGGGGAGCGGCGGCTGGAGCTTTCGGCGCACGCTGTTCGGCGGCGACGCGGTTGCGGGCCGGAACGACGCCCGCGCGGTTCCCGGCCTCGACCCCGCCCACATCCGCGCCTTCTACGTCGACCCCGGCGCGGCCCGGACCGGGGTCGGCACGCGCCTCCTGCTGCGGAGCGAGGCGGAGGCCGCCGCGCGAGGGTTCGCCCGCTTCGAGATGGGCGCCACGCTGACGGGCGTCCCGTTCTACACCCGCCACGGCTACGTCGTGACGGGCGCCGCCATCCCGTTCGCGCTGCCCGGCGGGCTCGTCTTCCCGATCGTCCGCATGGAGAAGGCGGCCTAGCCCGCGGGCCGCGCGGCGTCCGCGGCCCCTTCGAGGTTGTCCCGCAGGGCGCGCATCCGCCGCATGAGGGAGGACACCTCGCCCGCCTCCAGGCCCACCGCGCCCGTCACGCCCGCCATGACGGTGGCGGCGCGGGCGCGCAGCGCGCGGCCGTCCGCGGTCAGGCTGACGGTGACGCGGCGCTCGTCCTCCGGCGAGCGGGCGCGCGCCACGAGGCCCATCGCCTCAAGCCGCTTGAGCAGGGGGGTCAGCGTGCCGCTGTCGAGCCTCACGCGCTCGCCGATCTGCCCCACGGTCAGGGTGTCGCTGGACCACAGCACCACCATCACCAGATATTGCGGGTAGGTCAGGCCGAGCCGTCCCAGCTCCCTGCGGTACACGCGGTTGAACGCGAACCCTGTGGAGTAGACGAGGAAGCACAGGAGGTCGTCGAGCTCGGGGGGCGGCGAGGGGGCGTCCGGGCGCGTGGTCATGGCGACGGAGATAGATTGCGCGCGAGACGCTCGCAAGCGATTGACCCGCCCGCCCACCGGGTTTATGCAGCCCGCGATCATATTGCGCGCAATATGATGAACCAAGGAGTGATCCGATGCCCGTTGACGCCAAGTACAAGACCACGGCCACCGCGACCGGCGGCGGCCGCGACGGCAAGACCACGCTGGCCGACGGCACCATGGCGCTCGACCTCACCGTGCCGAAGGAGCTGGGCGGCCCGGGCGGCGAGGGCGCCAACCCCGAAAAACTGTTCGCGCTCGGCTATTCCGCCTGCTTCCTGGGCGCCATGCGAGTCGCCTCGCAGCAGACCAAGATCAAGGTCCCCGAGGGCACCACGGTGACCGCGACGGTGGGCATCGGCCCGCGCTCGGAAGGCGGCTTCGGCATCACGGCCGACCTCGACGCCTACCTGCCCGGCCTGTCGGACGCCGACGCCAAGACGCTGGTCGACGCGACCCACGGCATCTGCCCCTATTCCAACGCCATCAAGGCCAGCGTGGACGTGAAGACCACCACGCGGGCGTAGGCGAGTTCCGCCCTTCGCCCCGCCTGCGGGGAGAAGGGGCCCGACAGGGCGGATGAGGGGTCCGTCACGACGCGTGGCCCCACCCTCATGCGGCCTCTGGCCACCTTCTCCCGCCCCGGTGGGAGAAGGGCATCACCCGGCCCCTTGCCGCGTCCCCGCCGCTCCGTCATCCTCCGTTGACGCAGCGGGGGAGGCCGCGATGGGGCTCGGCAGGACATCGGCCTTGGGCGCGGCGGTCGCCTGCGCCCTTCTCGGCGCCGCGCCCGCGCTGCCCCAGACCGCCGCCGGGCCGAGCTTCGACTGCGCGAAGGCCCAAAGCCCCGACGAGCGCGCGATCTGCGCCGACCCGCGCCTGGCCGAGATGGACCGGGCGGTTTCGGCCGCCTACGCGGCGGTTCCGGCCGGCGGGAAGGCGGAGGCCAGGCGGTCCGGCGCGGGCTTCCTTCAATCGCGCCGTCGCTGCGGCGCCGAGGAGGCGTGCATCCTCGGCCAGCAGGCCTTGGCGCTGCACGGCTACGACGATCTGGGCGCCACGGTGCCCGTGCCGCCCTGGGTCGGCGGCGCCCTCCTGGACCTCGCCGCGTCCGGCGGAGGCAGGCCCGCCGCCGGGCTGCCGACCGCCCTGGGCCAGTGCGCGCGGACCCGCATCACGGGCATCTCCGACCGCTTCGGCGGCGTGCCGAAGCCGCCCACCGCCGACGACCCCGGCGCCGGCACCCGGGTCGGCTTCGCCAACGGGGGCAACCAGGTCTCCTACAGCTACGAGGCGCCCGTCGCGCGCTCCGCGGTGGGCGACGCGGTGCTGCTGTGCCTCGTGTCGATCCCTCAAAACTGCCCCAAGGGGGACGACCGGGGCCGGTTCTACGCCGGGGTGAACGTCAGGACGAAGGGGTTTTGGGTGCTGCCCGACTCCCAGCACCTGTGCGGGGGTGCCTGAGCGGGGCGGTGAGCCCCGGTCAGGCGGGCGCCACGCCGTGCGCCTTGAACCAGGCCTGCGCGCGGCCCCAGGCGTCCTCGGCGGCGGCTTTGCGGTAGCTCGGCCGGTAGTCGGCGAAGAAGCCGTGCGGCGTGTCGGGGTAGACCACGATCTCGGACGGGCCGCCCGAGTCCTTCAGCTCGCCCTTCATCTGCTCGATCAGCGCGGGCGCGATGTTGTCGTCGTGGCCGCCGTAGAGCCCCAGCACGGGCGTCCGGATCGACGCCCCGATGTCCACCGGGTTCTTGGGCTTGATCGCCGAGGGGGGCGAGGCCGGCCCGCCCAAAATGCCGTAGAAGGCGACCGCGGCCTTGAGGGCGGGCGCGTGGGCCGCGTAGAGCCAGATGATCCGCCCGCCCCAGCAGAAGCCCGTGGCGCCGAGCTTCTGGGTGTCGGCGTGGCCCTCCCCACTGGCGAAGGCGACCGTGTTGTCGAGGTCGCTCATCACCTGCGCGTCCGGCACGCGGGGCACGATGTCCTTGACGATGGTCTGGATGGAGGCGGTGGCGGGGTCGCCCTCCCGGGCGTAGAGGTCGGGCGCGATCGCGTAGTAGCCCAGGTGGGCGAAGCGCCGGCACACGTCCTTGATGTGCTCGTGGACCCCAAAAATTTCCTGGATCACCAGCATGGTGGGGAAGGGCCCCTCGCCCGCGGGCCGCGCCCGGTAGGCGGGCACCTCGACCCCCAGCGACGGCACCTTGACCTCGCCCGCCACGAGCCCGTCCGCGGGGGTGGTGATGGTCTGCGCCGTGACGGGCTGGACGGCCAGCGCGAAGCCGGCCGCGAGGGAGGTTTTGAGGACCGCGCGGCGGTGGGGGGTGGGGGTGAAGTCGTGCAT
>CAXTDZ010000169.1:0-8553 GCA_964243035.1 uncultured Lichenihabitans sp. | reverse complement strand
CTGGTGCCGCAAGAGGGATTCGAACCCCCGACCCCCTCATTACGAATGAGGTGCTCTACCAGCTGAGCTATTGCGGCAAGCTTGGTCCCTGAAGGCCAGCTCACGTGCCACCAACGTGCTTAACACAATCCGCTGCCTTGGCAACACGGGATATCCGCACGGCTCGGGAACGGGCGGGCTCGGACGGGCGTGGGGGCGGATGGAGGACGCGATCAGACGGCGCTCGCGACAACCGCCTCGACGATGCCGAGGTAGCCATCCGGAGCCCAGGCCGAGCGGCCGATGAAGAGCCCGTCGATGTCGGGCTGGCCGGCGAGGTCGACGCAATTGCCCGGATTGACGCTGCCGCCGTAAAGCACCGTCAAGGGCTCGCCCGCGAGGGTTCGGGCCAAGGTCTTGATCAGGCCGTGCTGCTCGTTGGCGAAGGTGGGGGGAGCGGGAACGCCGCCTTCGCCGATCGACCACACCGGCTCGTAGGCCAGCACCACGTGGCGGCGAGCGGCCGCGGGCTCGACGCGGGACAAGGCGGCGCGGACCTGGGCGTCGAGAACCGCGGCCGTCCGCCCGGCCTCGTAGGCGTCGCGGGTCTCGCCGATGCAGACGAGCGCGGTCAAGCCGTGCCGGACGCAGGCCTCAACCTTGGCCGCCACGGTCTCGTCCGTTTCGCCGAAATGGGTCCGGCGCTCGCTGTGGCCGATCTCGACCAGGGTCGCGCCGCAGTCGCGGACCATCGGGACCGAGACCTCACCCGTCCAAGCGCCCGCGTCGGCCCAGTGGGCGTTCTGCGCCCCCACGGTCACGCGGGTGCCGGCGAGCCGCTCCGCGACCTCAGCGATCCACGGAAAGGGCGGAATGATGAACAGCCTGGCGGCCTCGCTCCGCGACCAGGCGCTCCCGGCCAGCGCGTCCGCGAAGGCGCGGGCCTCCGCGCGGAGCTTGTTCATCTTCCAGCTCGTGCCGATCCAGGGGGTTCTGCGCGCCATGGTGCCCGTCCTCCCAAACCGAAGCCCTAGGCCGCGCGCTTCATGTCCACGTGGGGCACCCAGAACGCGACGCTCTCGCGCATGGC
The DNA here is from genome assembly GCA_964243035.1 of uncultured Lichenihabitans sp. GTDB lineage: Bacteria > Pseudomonadota > Alphaproteobacteria > Rhizobiales > Beijerinckiaceae > Lichenihabitans. The sequence goes on along the minus strand of CAXTDZ010000169.1, from coordinate 7,484 downwards.
GGACACCACCTGCCGGTCGGTGGGCTCGCGTTCGCGGAAGGCCAGTTCCAGGCACAGCTCGTTGTCGGTGCCGCCGCCCTTCCGCACGGCGGCGATGAGCGCCTCGGGGGTGATGCGGCCGTCCCTGTTGTAGGCGGCCGTGAAAGGCCAGTGGCCGCCCTTGTTCATCGAGCTCTGCTTGATGTGGATGATGGGCGAGCGCGTCGCGAACTCCCTCGCCCAGGCGAAAGGGTCGGTGTCGGCGCCGTTGGGCGAGGACACGTCGCCGTGGTCGATGTCGACCATGGGATTCAGCGGCAGCGCGAGCCCGGCCGCGTCGATCTCGCCCTGCAGGTCCCATGTCGAGCGCAGCGTGTGGCCGAACTCCCGGCCCACCGACATCGGCTCCCAGAACAGCGAGGTGAGCCCGCGCGGGGCCGCGTGCCCGGCCAGGTCCCGCCAGCACTCCAGCGTGGCGGCGAGCAGCGCGCGCCGGCGCGCCTCGTCGTCGAAGTCGCGGTAGGTCAGGATCGCGTATTGCGTGCCGATGGCGGGGCAACCGAGGTCCGCGGCGATGTCGGCCAGCGTCTTGAACCAGTCCAGCGCGTAGCGCCGCACCTCGGCGTCCGGGTGGCCGAAATGGTTGAGCCGGCCGTAGGGGCCCGTCATCATGGAGGTGACCGCGAGCCCGTTCCCCGCGCAGGCCTTGGCCATGCGGTCCGTCATCCGGCGCCGGAGCGGGGCGGGCCAGTCGGGGCTGATGAACTCGTGGGTGAGCTGCACGCGGGTGATGCCGACCTCCCCCGCCAGCACGCCCACGAGGTCTTCCGGTTCGGCGAAGCGGTTGACGAACGGATTGGTGCTGAGCGACAGGCTGAATGGCATCCTTCGTCCCCTCCCCCCGGATGGCTCGGGCGCTGCGCCCCGGTCCGGGAAGGCTTAGGGCGAGCGGCTTGATTTCTCAACCCGCCGCGAGGAACACGGCCGGGGCCGCTCGCGCGGGCGGCGGCGGAAACCCGGGTCGCGGCCGGACGGGATCCGCGGGACCGGGCGCGCGGCCCAGGCCGGCGAACGTCGACGACGCCGGGCGCTGGATGTGCCGGCGGAGGATCCGCAACACCTGCCCGCGTTTCCGCGGTAAGGTCGTGCGCAAGTCGACGAGCTTGAGGGAGTTAACCCGGCCGGGTCGGCCAGGACCCGCGCCCGCGTCCGACGCGGCAACCTCGGAGGAGCAGCATGACGCGAAACGGAACCCTGCCGGCCGGCGAGGCGTCCCTCGCCGACTGGCGCCGGATCTACTTCGGCGGGCCCGCGAGGCTCGACCCTGCCGACCGGCCGCAGGTCGACAGGGCCGCGGCGGTGATCGAGGGCGTCGTGGCCAGGGGCGAGCCCGTGTACGGCGTGAACACGGGCTTCGGCAAGCTGGCCACCGTTCGCATCGCGGAGGCCGACTTGGCCGCGCTCCAGCGCAACATCGTGCTGTCCCACGCGGCGGGCGTCGGCGAGCCGCTGCCGGTTCCGGTCGTCCGGCTGATCCTGGCCCTGAAGATCGCGAGCCTGGCCCAGGGCGCGTCCGGCGTGCGATGGTCCACGCTGGAGGCCCTGGACGCCTGCCTGTCCCGCGGGATCGTTCCGCTGATCCCCGCCCGGGGGTCGGTGGGCGCCTCGGGCGACCTCGCGCCCCTGGCGCACATGACCGCCGCCCTGATGGGCGTGGGCGAGGTGTTCGTCGACGGCCGCCGGACGGAGGCCTCGGCGGCCCTGGCCGCGGCCGGCCTGCAGCCCGTCCAGCTCGGTCCCAAGGAGGGCCTCGCGCTGCTCAACGGCACCCAGGTCTCGACCGGGCTGGCGCTCGCCGGGTTGTTCGAGGCCGAGCGCGTCCTGCGCGCGGCGCTCGTCGCGGGGGCGCTCTCGACGGACGCCGCCCGCGGTTCGGACGGTCCCTTCGATCCGCGCATCCACGTCCTGCGGCGGCACGCGGGGCAGCGGGAGGTGGGCGAAGCCCTGCGCGGCCTGATGGCCGGGTCGGCGATCAGGCGGTCGCACCTCACCGGCGACCCGCGGGTGCAGGACCCCTACTGCCTGCGCTGCCAGCCGCAGGTGATGGGCGCCTGCCTCACCCTCCTGCGCCAAGCCGCCGAGGTGCTGACGGTCGAGGCGAACGGGGTGTCGGACAACCCCCTGGTGCTCGCCGACGCCGGCGAGGTCGTATCGGGTGGGAACTTCCACGCCGAGCCGGTGGCCTTTGCGGCCGACATGATCGCCCTGGCGCTGTGCGAGATCGGCTCGATCGCGGAGCGCCGGATCGCCATGCTCGTCGACCCGGCGCTGTCCGGCCTGCCGGCCTTCCTGACGCCGAGGCCGGGCCTGAACTCGGGTTTCATGATCGCGCAGGTCACGGCGGCCGCGCTGGTTTCGGAGAACAAGCAGCGGGCCTACCCCGCCAGCGTGGATTCCATCCCGACCTCGGCCAACCAGGAGGATCACGTCTCGATGGCCACCCACGGGGCGCGCCGCCTGCTGACCATGGCCCGCAACGCCGCGGACGTGGTGGGCGTCGAGCTCCTGGCCGCGGCCCAGGGCTGCGACTTCCACGCCCCCCTGCGGTCGAGCGAACCCCTGGAGCGCGCCCGCGCCGCGCTGCGGGCGGTGGTGCCGCCGCTCGCGGACGACCGGTTCCTGTCGCCCGACATCGCGGCCGCCAGCGCCCTGGTGACCTCGGGGGCGCTGGCGACGGCGGCGGGCGAGACCCTGCTGCCGTTCCTGCAGCCGGCGGGCTGAACGGGCCGGCCCCGGCCATCCCGCAACCACGCGGGCGACCGCGGACCAGGCCTTCGAGGGGAAAGATTGATCATGACCAGCGATCACGGCACGTCCCTGCGGATCGGCACCGTCACGCTCACCGTCCACGACCTCGACCGCGTGGGCAGGTTCTACCGCGAGGCGGTGGGCCTGCACGACCTCGGATCCGACGCGGAGGCCGCGCGGCTCGGCGTCGGCGACGCCGTTCTGCTGGAGTTGCGCCGCGACGCCCGAGCGCCCGCCCGCTCGCCCCGCGAGGCCGGGCTGTTCCACACGGCCTTCCTGCTGCCGGGCCGCGCCGACCTCGGCCGCTGGATGCGGCACGCCGCTCAACGGCAGCTGCCCGTCGAGGGGCTGGCCGACCACGGCGTCAGCGAAGCCGTGTACCTGAGCGATCCGGAGAACAACGGCGTCGAGATCTACAGCGACCGGCCGCGCGACACGTGGGTCTGGTCGGGCGGCGCGGTGGCGCTCAGGACCGACCCGCTCGACGTCGATAGCGTGACGCGCGCCGCGGGACCGCTGCCGTGGACCGGCGTCCCCGAGGGCACCGTGGTCGGCCACGTCCACCTCAAGGTCGGCGCGATCCCGCCCGCCGAGGCGTTCTACGCCGGCGTGCTGGGCGTGCCGGTGACGGCCCGCTGTGCCGGCGGCATCTTCTTCGGCGCCGGCCGCTACCACCACCACCTCGCGGCCAACGTCTGGGTCAGCCGCAACGCGGTCCGGCGCACCGAGCCCGCCGCGGGGCTCGCCGAGGTCCGCCTGCTCGTCACCGGGGCCGAGGCGCTCGACGCCGTCGCGCACCGGGCCGTGGCGGCGGGCGTGCCGGTCGAGCGGCACGGGGCCGCCCTCGTCCTGCGCGACCCCTGGGGCACGCCCTTCACGCTGACCGCCCCGGGCACCTGAGATCCCAAGCGACCGGTCGCGGTGCCGCGCGGGCGTGCCGCCCCGGGTCGTCGCACGGCCGCGGATCGGCCTCGGAGGCCACGGCGGTCTTCCAGGGCGCAGGTGCCGAGCGAACGCCCGGCGGCGCGGCAACCGCCCGCGCGACGACGGTCCGTCGGCCGAGCCCGGCCAACACGCCTCCCGATCGTGTTACCGGCGTAGCGCAGCAACGCCGAACCTGACACCACCGCGTAATTTACCTCGTTCAAGCCTCAGAACCGCCGGAAATCGCGCGGAGCGAGGCCGGCCTGACGGGGGTTGACGGGATGGATCAGGTCGCGGCCGCCGTTCCCCTCCGTGCGGCTGGACCACCCCACGGGGTGCCCAACCCCGACGGGGACGAAGCGCCGGCGGCCGCCCCGTCGCGAGTCCCCTCCCCCGTCGCGCGCCGTCCTGCCTCCGGAACCGGCATGGTCCCGGGTGGATCGGCTGGCCGCCGGTTCCGCATCCCCCCTTCCCCCCTTGCCCCTCGGAGATGTTCCATGATCAACCTGTTCCGCCGCAGCTTCCTGGCGGGCTCGGCCGCCCTGCTGGCCGCGCCCCTCGCCAGGGCGTCCGCCACGGGCGCGCCCTCGCAGCCCGCCGACCTGGGCACCGGGCTGACCTACCCGTTCGCGGTTCCCGCGCTCCCCTACGCCTACGACGCCAACGAACCCGCGGTCGATGCGCAGACCATGCTGCTGCATCACGACAAGCACCACGCCGCCTACGTGAGCAACCTCAACGCGGCCCTGAAGGACCATCCGGACCAGCACAGCGTCCCGTTGCAGGAACTCCTCCTCCGCGTCGGCAGCCTTCCCGAGGCGATCCGGACGGTTGTGCGCAACAACGCCGGCGGCCACGCCAACCACACCATGTTCTGGCAGGTCATGGGCGGCCGCGGCGGCGAGCCCACCGGCGAGATCCGCGCCGCCATCGCGCGGGACTTCGGCTCCTTCGACGCGCTCAAGACCGGCTTCAACAAGGCCGCCGCGGGCGTGTTCGGCTCGGGCTGGGCAATGGTGATCGTCGACCGCGAGGGCAAGCTCGCGGTCGCGACCCGTCCCAACCAGGACTCGCCCCTGATGGACGGCACCCATCCGCTGTTCGGCAACGACGTGTGGGAGCACGCCTACTATCTCAAGTACCAGAACCGCCGGGCGGACTACCTGGCCGCGTGGTGGACCGTGCTCGACTGGCCGCGCATCGAGGCGCGCTACGCCGCGGCCCGGACTGGGACGCTGGCGGTCTGACGCCCGGGTTCACCCGGCGTCGTTGGGCGCGCAGCGTCGACCCCGCTCCGGTCGAGCCGGTCGGACCCTCCTGACGCCGACCGGTCCTTCGACGTCGCAGGCCAGCTTGCGCCGGCTGAGACACGCTGGCTCCCGGTCCGTCGTATCGAGCGACGCGCGGCGAGCCGGCCGGTCCGCCCACGCGCGAACGCGGGACACCCGGACCTCAGGATCCCCGCGCTTCGCTCGCGATGGCGGCTTCCACCGACGGGTCCTGCTCGGCGCATCCCGGTGACCAACAGGGCCGCGACGATGCCGCGCGGCCGGACGGCACCGCGGCGGCAAACGCCTCGTGTCCGACGTCGACGCGCAACCTGATCGGCCCGACCGCGCCGGTTCTCAAGCGACGCCCTAGATCGGCACCCGCGCGCTGGCCCTCAGCCCCCCCGCGGGGCTGTCCGACAGGTGGACGTCGCCGCCGTGCGAGCGGGCGATGTCGCGCGCGATGGCCAAACCCAGACCCGAGCCGCCGTGGTCCTGGTTGCGCGCCCGGTCGAGCCGGTGGAAAGGCCGGAACACCTCGTCGCGCTGCTCGGGCGGGATGCCGGGACCGTCGTCGTCCACGCTGACGGTGAGGAAGCGGCCGTCGCGCGAGGCCTCGATCCCGACCTCGTCGCCGTAGCGCAGGGCGTTGCCCAAAAGGTTCGCCAGGCAGCGCTTGAAGGCGTCGGGCCGCACGGTCACCGTGGTCTCGCCGGTGATCGTGACCGTGACCCGGCGGCCGTGCCGCTCGGCGTCGGACCGAAGCTCGCCCAGCAGCGCCGCGATGTCGACCTGGGCCGAGCCCTCCCCCGCGTCGCCCCGCGCGAAGGCCAGGTAGGCGTTCAGCATGCGGCCCATCTCGTCCACGTCGCGGCTCAGCGCCTCGCCGTCCGGCCCCTCGTCGAGCAGGGCGAGCGACAGCTTGAAGCGCGTCAGGATGGTGCCGAGGTCGTGGCTCACCCCGTTCAGCATGGTGGTGCGCTGCTCGATGGTGCGCTCGATGCGGCGGCGCATCTCCAGGAACGCGTAGCCCGCCCGCCGCACCTCCAGGGCCCCGCTCGGGCGGTAGTCCACCATGCGGCCCTTGCCCAGGTTCTCGGCGGCCTGGGTGAGCCGCAGGATGGGCCGGATCTGGTTGCGGAGAAAGGCGATCGCCACCGCCAACAGCACCACGGAGGTGCCCATCATCCAGATGATGAAGATGTGCGAGTTGGCCGCATAGGCGGCCGAGCGGGGCGCCACCACGCGCAGCACCGCGCTGCCCAGCTGGATGCGGATCTCGACGAGCTTGGCGCGGCTGGTCGTGTCCAGCCAGAAGGGCAGGCCCACTTGGCGCCCAAGCTCCTTGGAGAGCGAGCTGTCGAGCAGCGCGAAGAACGGCCGCGGGAGGGCGGGCGGCAGCTCCTGGCGCGGCAGGAAGTCCACGTCCAGCCCCAGCCGCTCGAAGGCGACGCGCTCCAGGTTGGCGTTGTTCTTGTCCTGCGGCGTGGTGCGGTACAGGTCGATCAGGGCCGCGATGTCCTGCGTGAGCCCCTGCGACAGCCGGTAGGTGACCGACTCCCAGTGCCGCTCCATGAAGAAGTAGGCGATCACGCACTGGAGCAGCACCATCGGCACGATGACGATCAGCAGCGAGCGCGAATACAGGCGCTTGGGCAGCACGTCTGCGACCGCGCGCGACACCCTCCGCCACAGGCCCGCCGGCAGCGGCAGGGCGAAGGGCAGCCGGACGGGGCCGCGCCGGGCAGGCGGCCCGCTATGGGTTGAGGAGTAGCCGATAGCCGAGCCCTCGCACGGTTTGCAGGTGGGCGGGATTGGCCGGGTCCACCTCGATCTTGCGGCGCAGCCGGTTGACTTGCACGTCGATGGTGCGCTCGCCCGCGCCGGAGCCGGCCAGCGCCTCGCGCGAGACCGTGTCGCCCGCCTGGGCGGCCAGCAGGTGCAGCATCTCCCGCTCGCGGTCGGTCAGGCGGATCACCTCCTCGCCCTTGCGCAGCTCGCCCCGATCCGGGCTGAACGCGAAGGGGCCGAACCGCACCGACCGGTCGTCGGCCGCGCTTTTCGGGGGGGCCGCCCGGCGCAGGATGGAGGCGATGCGCAGCAGCAGCTCGCGGTGGTCGAAGGGCTTGACGAGGTAGTCGTCGGCGCCCGCCTCCAGCCCCCGCACCCGGTCCTCCGCCTCCCAACGCGCGGTGAGCATCAGGATCGGCACGGGCGAGGCGTCGCGCATGGCGGCCGCGAACTCGAAGCCGTTCTCACCCGGCATCATGGCGTCCAGCACGATCAGGTCGAAGGCGAGCAGCTTGAGCTGCGCGCGCGCTTCCGCCGCGTCCTCGGCCAGCGTCACGCGGTAGCCCTCGCGGCGCAGGAACCGGGACAGCAGCTCGCGGATGCGGCGGTCGTCGTCCACGACCAGGATATGGGCCGCGTCGTCGGCGGGCGGCACGCGGCGGCCCTCCGCGGGCGCGGCGGCGGGGCCGGGCCCGCTCACGGCCCCGGCTCCCG
>CAXTDZ010000168.1:0-8560 GCA_964243035.1 uncultured Lichenihabitans sp. | reverse complement strand
GGGCCGCCCAGGCCGCCGCCCAGGCCGGGACCCTTGTCCCGGTTGCCCCGGCGAACCGCCCCGGTGGCCGGATCAGGGCGGCCCCCCCGGCGGCGGCGCCCGCCCCGCCTGCCCTGTCCGTTCACCGCACCCGGGCCGCTCCGGTGCGGCCGAGCCCCTCGGACGTCGAGGGCCTCGTCACGGCCGCGACCCTGCGGGCCATCGACCGCGCGCGGCGCAGGCCGCGCCTGATCGACCACCTCATGATCCTGCGCGCGCTGGTGTTGCGCGACCTGCGGGTGCACTACCGCGGCAGCGTGCTCGGGGCGGGGGTGGAGTTGATCCGGCCCGCCGTGGTGGTGTTCGTCCACTACTGGATGTTCTACTTCCTGGACAAGCCCATGCCCGGGCAGATCCCGATCGAGACCTACGTGGTCGCGGGCTTCTCGGTCTGGTTCGCGTTCAGCCAGGCCTGGACCGGGGCGGAGGCCGGCGGCAGGTGGCCGGCCTCCGCCACGGCGTGGCCGGGCATCACCGGCCTGCACCTGCGGATCGCCAAGGCGGGCTGGTCGGTGCTGCTGAACCTGGCCTTCTGTTTCCTGGCCCTGGTGCCGTTCCGCATCGTGGGCTTGTCCCTCCCGCTGGCGAGCGTGCCGGAAACCTGCCTGGTGTTCGGGATCGCGGGCGCGGGCGGCTTCGGGGTGGGCCTGCTCCTGGAGGGGCTGGCGCGGCGCGTCGCCTTCGTGAAAACGGCGGGGAAGCTGCTCCAGTGGGCGCTGTTCATCACCTCGGGCCTGTACTTCTCCCTCGCCACGACGCCGGCGCTCCTGGCGCGCTGGTTCCTGTATTGCCCGGTGCTGCACCTCGTCGAGTACGAGCGCCACGCCTTTGATCCGGGTTACCCGGTGGCGCTGCTCGACCTGCGCTACCCGGCGGCCGTGGCGGCCGTGCTGCTCGTGGCGGCCCTGCTGATGCACGCGAGCGACCCGTGCCCGGACCGCGACTGATCCACCTGATCGACGCCGCCAAGAGCTTCGGCCGGCCCGACGCGGCCCCGCGCGTCGTTCTGCTGCCCGGCACGATCAGCCTGCCCACGGACCGGCGGCTGGTGGTTCTGGCCGAGCGGAAGGCCGGCAAGACCACGCTGCTCCAGCTGCTGGGCGGGGCCGAGAAGCCGGACCGCGGGGCCGTGCTCGGCGCCGACACGCTGTCGCCCGTTGTCAACGCGACCGGCCTGATGCACCCGGCCCTGAGCGCCGCCGACAACCTCCGCTTCCTCGCGCGCGCCTACGGCTTCGATGCCGACGGGCTGCTGGCCGCCACCGAGGCGCTCGCGGGCACGGACATGCGGCTCGACCAGCCCCTCAAGTCGCAGGACGGCGCGGCGCGGCGCGACTTCGAGGCCGCGGCGGCCTTCGTGATCCCCTTCGGGTGCTACCTCGTGGACGAGGCCGGCCTGCTCGACCGCGACCTCCTGGAGCGCTGCCTCGCGCTGGCCGAGGGTCGCGGTTCAGGGGTGGTGCTGTCGACCTCGCAGCCGCGCCTGGCCGCGCAGCACGCGGAAGCGGTGGCGATCCTGCGCGAGGGCGTCCTGCGGCTGTTCGCGGACCCGCTCGAAGGGGTGCAGGCCTTCGAGGACGCGCGTCGGCCGTGAGCCGGCATGGCCGTCCGGGACGGCTGCCATATTTGTGGACCCATTGGCGCGGTATTATGGGTCATTGCTGAACAAATCCTTAGTCGCCGGTGCGGCACCGAAAGGTCGCGCTCTCCCCCGATCGGGAACGGCGCTGAACGCATCTTCGGAACGCGCGAGGCTTAGGTTAAGCGGATGAGTGATGTCGAGGAGGCAGGGACGGCCCTCGTCAAGGCCGGCCCCGGCGGGAAAGCGTTGCGCCCGGGGCGCGGCGGCAAGGTCGTGGGATTGCGCGGTCGCGACGCGCTTCCCGCGGCCAGGCCGACCGAGGCCGACGGCCGGGCCGGCTGGCCGGCGACCGCGCAGTACGCGGCGGCGCTGGTGGCGCGGCGGCGGTCGCGCGCGCGACGGCTCACGGGTTGGTTCGCGCTGGTGGTGATCCTGCCCACCCTCGCCTCGGCCGCCTACGGCCTGGTCCTGGCCTCGCCCCGCTACACGTCGAGCTTCGAATTCACCTACCAGACCTACCGCGGCCTGCCGTCGCTCGCCTCGGGCCTCGTCCAGAGCGTGACGGGCACGTCGCAAACCAACTCGGTCGACCTCGGCTCGATCGTCTACGAGTACCTGCGCTCCTCGACGCTGGCCGCTAGGATGGATGCCGCGCTCGACCTGCGCAAGCGCTTCAGCGACCCGGGGATCGACTGGCTGTCGCGGCTCGGCGCCGACGCGTCGCGCGAGCGCTTCCTCGACTACTTCCGCTCGCACGTGCAGGTGTCGCAGGGGCTGGGCGGCTACCTCAAGGTGGACGTGAACGCCTACGACCCCGCCCTCGCCCAGACCCTCGCCCAGGCCATCGTGACCGAGGCGGACAGGATGGTGGACGACCTGACCGCGCGCGCCCGCGACAACGAGGTGAAGTTCGCGGAAGCCGAGCTCGGTCGCCAGGAGGACCGCGTCCGCAAGGCCAGAACCGCCCTGACCGCCTTCCAGAACCAGCACGGCGACCAGGACCCGGGCCGCGCCGCCACCCAGCTCGGCGACATCGTGGGCGGCATCGAGGGACAGCTCGCCGACGCCCGCACCCAGCTCGCCAACACGGGCGCGGCGCTGGCGCCCAACTCGCCCATCACGGTGCAGATCAAGGCCAGGATCGCGGCGCTGGAGGACCAGCTCAAGACGGAGCGCGCCCGCCTCGCCACCACCGACAAGACCGGCGCGGCGCCCTACTCGCAGGTGCTCGACCAGTACGCGTCCCTGCAGCTCGAACAGGAGTTCGCGCGCAACGCCTACACGGCCGCCCAGCAGGGCGTCACGGTGGCGCGGGCGGACGCGGCGACCAAGCAGAACTACCTGGTCGACTTCATCCCGCCCGACCTGCCGCAGCACCGGAGCTACACGGGTCCGGTGCAGACCACGGCGGCGGTGTTCCTGGGGTCGCTGCTCGCCTTCGCGCTGGGCAGCCTCGTGCTCGGCGCAGCCCGCGACCAGATCGTGGGCTGAGCGTCCCCCTACAGGGCGCCGCGGTCGTCGAGCGTGAAGCCGAGCTTCAGGGTGACCTGGAAGTGGCCCACCTTGCCTCCCTCCACCACGTGGCCGCGGGTTTCCACCACCTCGAACCAGCCGATGTGGCGCAGGGTCTTGGAGGCGTCGGCGATCGCGCGGCGGATCGCGTCCTCGATGGTCTCCGTGGACGAGCCGACGACTTCGATGACGCGGTAGGTGTGGTCGGACATGGGGCGCGGACTCCGTTCGCTCGGTCGGAAGCGGGCTCGCTTCGGACCGCCGGCCCGGCCAGGGTCGCAGAACCCGGCCCGGGCGCAAGGGCCCCGACCGAGGCCGGGGCCGCCGACCAAGGCGGCCCCGGGGCCTCTCGGGCTCAGATCGACTTGAGGAGCGGCCTGACGTCGAGCACGGCCTCGGGGTCGAACGGGGCGCCGTTGCTCTGGTAGTCCGAATAGCCCCCCGCCTCGATCTCGCGGGCGAGCGCCTCGGTTACGCGGACCTCGCCCAGCCGGGTCCACTGCAGCTTCGAGCCGGCGCTGGGAATGGACCCGCCCGGCTTGACGATGGTCCAGATCGACGGGTCGCTCTGGTCCGCCCAGACTTCGTACATGGCAAGCACCTCCTGCCCGCACAACGGCCGGAACCCCGTCGGGTTCACGCGGGCCGGCGCGGCAGGCCGGGGAAGCGGCTGAACGTTTCGCCGCACCGGCCGTTGTCCCCGCACGGACCACAAGCGAGGACCATCACCATGCGCCTTTTCCTGTCGACCCTGGCCGTCGCGGCCGTTCTCGGCGCCGGGAGCGCCCAGGCGGGCTGCGTCACGGGCGCGATCGTGGGCGGCATCGCGGGCCACATGGTCGGCCACGGCAAGGTCGGAGCGGCCGCGGGCTGCGCGGTCGGCCACCACAACGCCAAGAAGCAGCAGCAGGGCGGCGACGCCCAGAAGTAGCCGCCGCTCCCCGCCGGGTTGCGGCAACGCGTCCGCGGCGGGCCGGAGAACCGGCCCCGCGCGGGCGCGTTTTCCTGCGCGCATCGCATCATGCGTCAACCCGATGAGGATCCCCGGCCATGCGGCCCTTGCCCCTGCTCGTCCCCTTGTGCGTCGCGGCGTCCATCGGCTCCGCAGCCGCGAAGGACGGCGGGGGCGGCCTCACGGCCGCGGCCGTCAACGCCGCGACCTTCTCGCCGCTCCCCGACCCGCCCGCGAAGCGCCCGGCCGCCGCGGTTCTCCGCGCCGAGGTGCTGCTCGACCGCGCCCGCTTCTCGCCGGGCGCCATCGACGGGGTCGACGGCGACAACTTCCGCAAGGCGCTCGCGGCCTACCAGGCGCAGGCCGGCCTCCCCGCCTCCGGCCGCCTCGACCAGGCGAGCTGGGACAAGCTGACCGCGGCCGACCCGGCCCCGGTGCTGGCGGAGCGGCAGATCACGCCGGCCGAGGTCAAGGGCCCGTTCGCGAAAACCATCCCCGCCAAGATGGAGAAGCAGGCCGCGCTCAAGCGCCTCGCCTACCGCGACGTGCGCGAGGAGGTGTCCGAGCAGGTCCATGCCAGCCAGGGACTGCTGGGCGCCCTCAACCCGAAGGTCCGCTGGACCAAACCCGGCACCACCGTCACCGTGCCGCAGGTCGTGGCGAACCGGCCGGCCGCCACCGTGACGCGGGTCGAGGTCGACAAGCCGGGCCGCATCCTGCGCGCCTACGGGGACGACGGGCACCTGGTGGCGGTCTACCCGGCCTCGATCGGCAGCGCGGAAAAGCCCGCGCCGAGCGGGCATTTCGAGATTTTGAAGGTCACCCACAACCCGGGCTACACGTACAACCCGAAATACGCGTTCAAGGGTGTCAAGTCCAAGCGGCCCTTCAGCATCGCGCCCGGCCCCAACAACCCCGTGGGCTCGGTGTGGATGGACCTGTCCGACGCGGGCTACGGCATCCACGGCACGCCCGACCCCGACCTCGTGGGCAAGACGCAGTCGCACGGCTGCATCCGCCTCACCAACTGGGACGCCGAGGACTTGGCCTCCCTGGTGAAGAGCGGCGCGACGGACGTGAATTTCCTGGATGCCGCGACGCCGACCGCGGCGGCCCCCACGGCGTCGCCCGCCAGCAATCCCGCCTCGCCAACCGCGGCGCCCCCGGCCGCGGTGCCCAAGCAACCCTGACCGCCGCCCCGGACCGGGACGGCGGTCGGGGCCGAACTTAGACGCGGAGGCTGTCGGGGACCTTGCCGCCGTTGGCGGCGAGCTTCTGCATGACCTGCTTGTGCAGCCACACGTTCATGGTAGCCGAGTCGTGCATGTCGCCGCTGTAGTCGAGCTCCTTGGCGAGCTCCTGCCGGCTGGACAGGCCGGAGTCGAGGCCGAGCAGCTTCATCATGTCGACGATGGAGTGCTTCCAATCCAGCCCCTGGCCGTTCTTGGCCGCGAGCCCGTCGAGCACGGCCGCGACGTCCACGGACTGGCCGCCGGGCGCCGCTGTCGGGCTGGACGACGTCTCCGAGCCGGGCGTCGCGGCCCCCGACGAGGTGGGCGAGCTCGGGCGCGCGGCGTTCTCGGGGGCCGCGCCCGCGGCCGGATGCGGGCTGGAGGGCTGGTCGCCCGGGTCGGCGGGAGCCGGGGCGGCCGACGCGGTGGTGGTGGTGTTCGGCGCCGGGGCCGCGGCGGCCTCGTCGTGGTGGAAGATCTTGGACATCATGGTGCCGAAGATGCTCATGCGGACCTCCTTGGAGCACCGGGCGCGGGCCGCGCGCCCGGTTTCGGTTAAGCCCGGGCTCAACGCCGGCCCCGGCGAAAAGATCGGGGCGCGTTTGCAACGCCGGTCCCCCTTGGCGTAAGCACCGGGGCACGGTCCTCGGCCGCCCCACCCGAACGGAAGCGAGACTGCCATGACGAGCCGCATGATTCCGGTCGACCCGTTCACCATCGTGATCTTCGGCGGCAGCGGGGACCTGTCGCGCCGCAAGATCCTGCCCGCGCTGATGCAGCGCTGCCTCGCGGGCCAGCTGCCGGACGAGGCGCGCGTGGTGGGCGTGTCGCGCAAGCCGCTCGGCCGCGACGGCTTCCGGGACGTGGCGCGGGACTCCCTGCGCGAGCACCTGGGCGAGGTGGACGGGGCCGCGCAGGACCGCTTCCTCAACCGGCTCGACTACATCTCGGCCGACGCCACGGCGGACGACGGCTGGTCCGACCTCCGGGGCCTGCTGGACCGCAGGCCCGACCACATCCGCGTGCTCTACCTCGCGACCTCGCCCGACCTGTTCGGGCCGATCGCCGACAAGGTGGGCGAGCACGGCCTCATCACCGACAAGACCCGCGTGGTGCTGGAGAAGCCGATCGGCAAGAACCTCTCCTCCGCCCGCGACGTCAACGAGGCGGTGGGCCGGGTCTTCCCCGAGCAGGCGATCTACCGGATCGACCACTACCTCGGCAAGGAGACGGTGCAGAACCTGATGGCGCTGCGCTTCGCCAACACGCTGTTCGAGCCCCTGTGGACCTCGGCCCACGTGGACCACGTCGAGATCACGGTCGCCGAATCGGTCGGGCTGGAGGGCCGCGCGGGATACTACGACACGGCGGGCGCCATGCGCGACATGGTGCAGAACCACATGCTCCAGCTCCTCTGCCTGGTCGCCATGGAGCCGCCCACCTCGCTCGGCGCCGACGCGGTGCGCGACGAGAAGCTGAAGGTGCTCAAAAGCCTGAAGCCGATGACGGGCGCCGCGGCCATCACGCAGCGGACCGTGCGCGGCCAGTACCGGGCGGGCGCCTCCTCGGGGGGCGCCGTCAAGGGCTACGCGGAGGAGCTGGGCTCCGCCAGCAACACGGAAACCTTCGTGGCGCTGAAAGCCGAGATCGGCAACTGGCGCTGGGCGGGCGTGCCCTTCTACCTGCGCACGGGCAAGCGGCTGCCGTCGCGCACCTCCGAGATCGTGGTGAGCTTCCGCGCCGTGCCCCATTCGGTGTTCGAGGGCGGCACGCCCGAGCCCAACAAGCTGGTGATCCGCCTCCAGCCCGACGAGGGCGTGAAACTCTGGATCATGATCAAGGACCCGGGGCCGGGCGGCATGCGGCTCCAGCACGTGCCGCTCGACATGAGCTTCAAGGAGGCCTTCGGGGTGCGCAACCCGGACGCCTACGAGCGGCTGATCCTGGACGTGGTGCGCGGCAACCAGACGCTGTTCATGCGCCGCGACGAGGTCGAGGCCGCCTGGACCTGGGTCGACCCGATCATCGAGGGCTGGGCCGCGAGCGGGGAAGCGCCGCGCCCCTACACGGCGGGCACCTGGGGGCCCTCGGCCGCGATCGCGCTGATCGAGCGCGACGGCCGCAGCTGGACGGACGCGGGCTGAGCGACGCCGCGACCTCGGCTCCGCCCGACGGTCCCGCGCCCGCCCGCGAGGCGCCGGGCGACCCCGGCTGGCTGCGGCTTGACGTGGACGCGCGCGCCCTCGCGGGGGCCTGGGTCCGGCTGACCTACCGCTGCGGGCTGCTCGGCCCCGTGGTGCGGCCGATGCTGCGCGCCGTGGGCTCGGGGTCGCCCGACGCCGTGCTCCACGCGGCGCCGTTCGGGCGCGCCACCTGGCTGGGCCGCGTCCCGGCGGGCACGGTCGAGCTCCGGGTGTCGCCGGGCGGTTCCGGCTTCGCGCTCGAAGGCGCCCGGCGCGTGTCGAGTGCTACGATCGGCTGGGCCCTCCTGCGGCGCTCGCGGACGCGCTGGCTCGTCTGGGCCTTCGCGCCCCTGGCCGGGCTCAGGGGCGCGAGCGAGGTTCAGGTGCGGCGCGAACTGACCGCCACGCCGCTCGCGCGCTACGACGCGTGGCGGCGGGCCGGCACGCGCGCCTTCGATCCCGGCTTCGACGGCGAGCCCCCGGCCGCGGGACGGCCGTGCCACGTCCGTTTCCTCGCGGAGGCCGCGGCGGCTCCGGCGGGGGTGCCTCCGGCCTCCCTCGCGGCCCAGACCGACCCGAACTGGTCGCTCGCGGCCGTGGGCGGAGAAACCCCCGACGCCGCGGGCCCGCGCATCCGGGCCGTCGCGCCCGACGCCCCCGCGGACGCGGTTCTGGCCGACCTGGCCGATGGCGACCTGCTCGTCCCGCTCGCGGCGGACGACACCCTGCCCGCCCACGCGGTGGCGGTGCTCGCGCGCGCCGCGCGGGACATCCCCGCGGCGGCCGGCTTCGCGGCCGACGTGGACAGGCTGGACGGCGCCGGACGGTTTTGCGCACCCGTGTTCCACGCGGGGCCGGACGCCGCCGCGCTCTGCCGCGACACCGGCCGGGACGTGCTCTGCGCCGTCCGGGCCGGGGCCCTGCGGGCCCTGTCCGGGCTGCGCGCCGCGGACCTCCTGGACGTCCCGGGGCTGCTGGCGGCCCTGGGCGACGCGACGGACCGGATCGCGCCCGTCCGGCGCGTCCTGCTGACACGCCGCGGCCCCGCGCGGGCGGGGGC
>CAXTDZ010000167.1:0-8569 GCA_964243035.1 uncultured Lichenihabitans sp. | reverse complement strand
GGCCCGGGCCGCGCCTGGGACGGGGCCGCGGGCCCCGTCGGCGTGTTCGACGCCAAGGCGGACGCGCTGGCGCTGCTCGCGAGCCTCGGCGTGCCGCTCGGCGGCTTGCAGGTGGTGCCGGGCGGCCCCGCCTACCTCCACCCGGGCCGGTCCGGCACGCTGAAGCTGGGCCCGAAGACCACGGTCGGCAGCTTCGGCGAACTGCACCCGGGCGCGCTGGCGGCCCTCGACGCGAGCGGCCCGATGGCGGTGTTCGAGATCGTCCTCGACGCGCTGCCGCCGCCTAAGGCCAGGCCCACCAAGGCGCGGCCCAAGCTCGACCTGCCCGACCTGATGCCCGTCGAGCGCGACTTCGCCTTCGTGGCCCGCGAAACGGTCCCCGCGGCCGACATCCTGAAAGCCGTGACGGGCACCGACCGCGCGGTCATCGCGGACGCCTCGGTGTTCGACGTGTACCGCGGCCCCGGCGTGCCCGAGGGCTCGAAGTCGGTCGCGGTCAGCGTGACGCTGCAACCGCGCGGCGCCACGCTGACGGAAGCCGACCTCGACGCGCTGAGCGCCAGGATCGAGGCCGAGGTGGGCAGGAAGACGGGCGCCGCGCTGCGGCGCTGACCGCGGCCCCTCACGAGCGCGGGACGTGCGGCGCGGCGCCCTCCGGCAGCAGCCCCGTCGCGCGCGGGTCGTCGGCGACCTCGACCTGGACCCGGAAGGGCACGAAGCCGCACCGCACGTAGAATCCCACCGCGGCCGGGTGGTCCAGCGTGCAGGTGTGGACCCATACGCGCCCGACCGGCCGCGCCCAGGCGCGGCGGAGCGCGTGCGCCATCAGGCGCCGCCCGAGCCCGCGACCCGTGAGGCCCGGGACCAGGCCGAGAAAGGCCAGCTCGCACGTGCCCGCCTCGCGGAAGTCCAGCTCCACCAGTCCCGCCTCGGCGCCGTCGTGGCGCAGCACGGAGATCTCCACCGCGGGGTCGCGGATGGTGCGGGCGAGCGCGGCCTCGTCCATCAGCAGCCGCGAGGTCCACAGCCAGGGCTCGCCGACCGCGCGGAATAGCCCCCGGTAGCGCGCCGGGTCGGGCCCCTCCCAGCGGCGCAGGTCCAGCCCCGCCGGGTCGGGCAGGGCGGCCGGGGGCGCCCGCATCTCCAGGCTGGTGACCACGCAGGCGAGCTTGCCCGCGGGAACGTCGAACAGCCCGTCGGCCAGCGCGCTCACGGCATCAACTGGCCGCCGTTCACCTCGATGATCTGCCCCGTGACGTAGCCCGACAGCGACGGCGAGGCGAGGAACAGGAAGGCGCCCACGCAGTCCTCCGCGGTGCCGAGCCGTGCCATGGGCACCGTGGCCCGCGCGGCCTCCAGCTGCTGCGCGGTGGAATAGCGCTCGTGGAAGGGGGTGGTGATCGTGCCGGGCGACACCGCGTTCACGCGGATGTTGTCGGGCGCGAACTCGCGGGCGTGCCCGCGCGTGATGGTGGACACGAAGCCCTTGGCGGCCGCGTAGAGCGTGGCGCCGCCCGCCCCCCCGTTGCGCGCCGCGATCGAGGTCGTGTTGATCACGAAGCCGCCGCCGCGCTGCTTGAGGTGCGGCACCGCGGCGCGGGTGGCGGCCAGCACGGAGCGGGCGTTCAGGTTCATGACGCGCTCGTAGTGCTCGTCGGTCTGGGCGGAGGTCGGCACCCGGCCCAGCATGGAGCCCGCGTTGTTGACGAGGCCGTCGAGGCCGCCCAGGGTCCGCGCGGCCTCGCCCACGACCCGCTCGGTCGCGCCGTCCGCGGCGAGGTCGCCGCCCACCAGCGCGGCCGTGCCGCCCGCGGCCGTGATCATCTGGGCGAGCTGGGAGGCCTCCTCCCGGCTCGCGTTGTAGTGGATCGCCACGCGCGCGCCCTGCCGGGCGAAGGCGCGCGCCACCGCGGCCCCGATGCCCGTGGAGGCGCCCGTCACGAGCACGGCCTTGCCGTCCAGGTCGGGCAGGCGGAGGAGGTCGATCGGTTTCACGTCGTCGCTCACGGGGCTCGCCTTCCCTTGGGGCCGGTCGCGTTAAGGATGTCGCGACACCCGTCCCAACATGGGCGGGATGCCGCACGACCTCAAGGAACATCGTCCGACCGGCCGCATTGGGATTGGCCAGCGGGGAGGCCGTCGCGATGCGTGAGGAGGTCGGGGTCGAGGAAGAGCGCGACGACGGCGACGTCGTCGACCCGCGCGACGCCGCGGAGTCCGCCGGCCTCACCTACGTCAACGACGACGAGCCCGGCTTCACGCGCCACCGCGCGGGCAAAGGAACCTTCTATCGCGCGCCCGACGGCAGCAAGGTCACGGACGGGGCGACGCTGGAGCGCATCCGCCACCTCGCGATCCCGCCCGCCTACACGGACGTGTGGATCTGCGCGCGGGCCGACGGCCACCTCCAGGCCACGGGGCGGGACGCCAAGGGGCGCAAGCAGTACCGCTACCACCCCGGCTTCCGCGAGGTGCGCGAAAGCGCCAAGTTCGAGCACGTCACGGCCTTCGCGAACGCCCTGCCGGGGCTGCGCGAGACCGTGCGCCGCCACATGGCCCTGAAGGGCCTGCCGCGCGAGAAGGTGCTCGCGACCGTCGTCTACCTGCTGGAAACGACCCTGATCCGCGTCGGCAACGAGGACTACGCCAAGCAGAACCAGTCCTACGGGCTCACCACGCTGCACCACGAGCACGTCGACGTCGAGGGCAACGCCCTGCACTTCGAGTTCAAGGGCAAGAGCAACAAGATGTGGCAGCTCGACGTGCGCAACAAGCGCGTCGCCAAGATCGTCGCGGCGCTGGAGGACCTGCCCGGCCAGCACCTGTTCCAGTACGTGGGCCACGACGGCGAGCGCCACGCGATCGAGTCCGCCGACGTCAACGCCTACCTGCGCGAGATCAGCGGGCGCGAGATCACGGCCAAGGACTTCCGCACCTGGGCCGGCACGGTGCTGGCCGCGCTGGCGCTGAACGAGTTCGACGCCATCGACTCGCAGGCCAAGGCCAAGAAGAACATCCGCGCCGCGATCGAGGCCGTGTCGGCGCGGCTCGGCAACACGGCCACGATCTGCCGCAAGTGCTACGTCCATCCCGAGGTGCTGACCAGCTACATGTCGGGCGAGCTCATGCTGGAGATCAAGCACGAGGTCGAGGCCGAGCTGCGCGAGAACCTGCCCCGGCTGAAGCCCGAGGAGGCCGCGGTCTTGGCGCTGCTGGAGTCCCGCCTCAAGCACGCGCTGGACCACGGCGAGGCCGCGAAGGGCTGACCGAGGGCGCGTGCGCGCCCGCCCGCAACCTGCTACGACGGGGTCAAGCGCGCGGGGAGGGTCGGGCAGGTGGCGGCGACGGACATGATCCTGGTGGCGGGCCAGGGCGAGGCGCTCGTGGACCTGCTGCCGCTGAGCGGCTCCACCTTCGAGGCGGTGCTGGGCGGCTCGCCTTTCAACACCGCTGTGGGGCTGGGGCGCCTTGGGGTCCCCACGGGCTTCGCGGGGCGGGTGTCGACCGACGCCATGGGCGAGGCCATCGTCGAGCGCTTCCAGGCCTCCAAGGTTGACATGGAGTTCCTGGCGCGCGTCCCCGAACCCTCGCCGCTCGCCTTCGTGACCAAGGGCACGGAGCTGACGGGCGCGCGCTACAGCTTCTACCTCGGGTCCACGGCCTACGACGGACCCTCGCCGCTGCCCGACGCGCTGCCCTCCCACGTGGGGCACCTGCACGTCGGCTCCTTCTCGGCCACCGACGGCGCGAGCGGCGTCCGGGCCATGCGGGCCCTGGCCGGGGCCGGCGGGAGCGTAACCACCAGCTACGACCCCAACATCCGCCCGCGCGTGGTGGCCCCGCACGCCGAGACCGTGCCGGAGGTGGAGGCGCGGGTTCGGGCCGCCACGATGGTGAAGGCCAGCGACGAGGACATGCACTGGCTCTACCCCAACCACGACCCCGCCGCGGCCGCGGCCGCCTGGGCCACCTCGGGGCCGCGCCTCGTGGTGCTCACGCGCGGCCAGGACGGGGCCGCGGCCTTCTTCGAGGGCCGCCGGATCGAGTGCGCGGCCCCGCGCATCACGGTGGCGGACACGGTGGGGGCCGGCGACAGCTTCATGGCGGCGCTGCTCGCCATCATGCACGAGGGCGGCGCACTGGGGCGGCACGCCAGGGCCGCGCCCGCGCCCTTCGCCGAGGCGCGCGTGGCGGACTGGATCGGCTTCGCGGTCGCGGCCGCCGCCATCACCTGCACCCGCAAGGGCGCCGACCCGCCGACGCGCGGCGAGGTCAGCTACGTGATGCGGGGGTGAGCGGACGCACGCTCCCGCGTGGCTCAGCAAGCTTACCGGTTCTGCCCTTCTCCCGCCCGGGGCGGGAGAGGGTGTCCGAAGGACGGATGAGGGTGGGGCCACGCGCCCATCGGCCCCTCATCCGCCCTGTGGGGCACCTTCTCCCCGCAAGCGGGGCGAAGGGCATAATCGGCGAATAACCTGCGCGAGCGGTCGGGACGTCACCGGTCCGCCAGGCAGCGGTGCTCGGGGATCGAGTAGACCCGGGTGCGGCCGAGCGCGTAGGCGGTGCGGGTGCCGGGCGCGAACAGGCGCGCGAAGGCCGGGTCGTGCAGGTTCAGGCCGCCCGCGTAGGCCCCGAAGGCCGGCATGACGCAGCGTTGGCCGTCGCCCACGAAGGCGCGCCGCCGCGCCGTGCCGCCCCGCCCGGCCACCAGGGCGACGGGGTGGAGGTGGCCCGCGACCTCGCCCCGGGCGGCCCCGGCCTCGGGCTCGTGGCGGAAGCGCAGCGGCCCGAAGGACCATGCGGGGGCGTGGTCGCCGCCCAGGGTCGGCACGGGGTCGGGATCGTGGTTGCCCGCGAGCCACAGCCAGTCGCGCCCCGCCTGCAGGGCCCGCAGCGCGTCGAGGTCGCCGGGTTGCAGGCGCGCCGCCGCGCGGCGGTCGTGGAAGCTGTCGCCCAGCGCCACCACCAGGCGCGGCGCGTGGCGCCCCACCACCGCGGCCAGCCGCCCCAGGGTGGCGGCCGTGTCGTAGGGGGGCAGGAACTGGCGCCTTGCGCCGTAGGCCGAGCCCTTCTCCAGGTGAAGGTCCGCCACCACCAGCACCCGCGCTTCCGCGATCAGGAGGGCGCCGGAGGGGTCTGCCAGCAGGTGCAGGCCCGCGACGGGGATGAAGGTGTCCGTGTCCGCCTCAGGTGCCGCGCCAGCCGCGGGGGCGGGCCGCGAAGCCGGGGAGCGGGCGGGCGGGGCCGTCACCTGCTTCGTCGTCCTCGGCAAACGCTTCCTCCACCAGAATGTCGGCGGCTTCCGCCAGGACGTGGTCCTGCGCCTCGCCGTAGACGGGTTCGCGGCCGATCTCCAGCATGATGGGCACCGCGAGCGGGGAGATGCGGCGCAGGTCCACGTGGATGATTCGGCCCTCGATCCGCGACAAGAGGTGGGCGAAGCGGGCGAGGTCGAGCAGGCCGGTCGCCGCATCGGCGCGGGCCGCGCGCAGCAGGATGTGGTCGGGCTCGTGGCGGCGCAGCACGTCGTAGACGAGGTCGGTCGACACCGTCATCTGCCGCCCGGTGTTCTGGCGCCCGGGGTGGTTGCGCTCGATCAGCCCCGCGATGATCGCGCAGGAGCGGAAGGTGCGCTTCATCAGCGAGGACTCGAGCAGCCAGTCCTCCAGGTCGTCGCCCAGCATGTCGGGGGCGAACAGCTCGTCGAGGGAGAGCAGGCCGCCGCGGATGCGGGCGCCCACGTCCACCGCCGACCACACCGACAGGGCGTAGTCGTTGGCCACGAACCCCATGGGCTTCAACCGCGCGCGCTCCATGCGGCGGGTCAGCAGCATGCCCAGCGTCTGGTGGGCGAGCCGCCCCTCGAAGGGGTAGATCATGGTGTAGAACCGGCCGCCGCGCGGGAAGGTCTCCACCAGCAGCGAGCCCGGCGGGGGCAGGGTGGACCTCCGGCGCTGGAGGTCCAGCCACTCGGCCACCTGCGAGGGCAGCGCGGCCCAGTGGCCCGGGTCGGCCAGCAGCTCGCGGACGTGGGACGCGAGGTAGTCGGTGAGCGGGAACTTGGAGCCCGCGTAGGAGGGCACCTTGGGCGTGTCGCCCGACGCCCGAACCGCCAGCGCCTCGTTCTCGACGATGGCGTGCAGGGCCAGCACCTCGCCGCCGAACAGGAAGGTGTCGCCCGGCAGCAGGGTTTCCAGAAAGCCTTCCTCGACCTCGCCCAGCACCCGGCCGCCGCGCCCGACCGGGCCGCCCGTCCCCGCCCCGCCCTCTGCCTTGCGGGCGCGCACGAGCCGCACCTTCAGGGCGCTCGCCTGGACGATGGTGCCCACGTTCATGCGGTAGGTCTGCGCGACGCGGCCGTTGCTGACGCGCCAGGTGCCGTCAGAACTCTGCCGGATCTTGGCGAAGCGGTCGTAGGCGCGCAACGCGTAGCCGCCGTGCGCCACGAACGCGATCGCGTCGTCGAAGTCCTTGCGGGGCAGGTCCGCGTAGGGGGCGGCGTCCCGCACCTCGGCGTAAAGCGCGTCGGGCGCGAAGGGCTCGGCGCAGGCCATGCCGAGCACGTGCTGGGCCAGCACGTCGAGCGCGCCCACGCGGGGGACGGGGGTGTCCTGGATGCCGGCCTCCGCGGCCTCGATGGCGGCGCGGCATTCCAGCACCTCCAGGCGGTTGGCGGGGATCAGCAGGGCGCGGGAGGGCTCGTCCAGCCGGTGGTTGGCGCGGCCGATCCGCTGCACCAGCCGGCTCGCGCCCTTGGGGGCGCCCACGTTGACCACGAGGTCCACGTCACCCCAGTCGATGCCGAGGTCCAGCGTGGAGGTGCACACCACCGCCTTCAGGCCGCCCGAGGCCATGGCGGCCTCGACGCGCCGGCGCTGGTTGGCGTCGAGCGAGCCGTGGTGGAGGGCGATCGGCAGGTTGTCGGTGTTGGCGCGCCACAGGTCGTTGAAGAGCTGCTCGGCCTGGAAGCGCGTGTTGACGAACAACAGCGCCATGCGGGCGGCCTTGACGGCCGCGTAGATCTCGCCGATCGCGTGCCGGGCCCCGTGGCCCGCCCAGGGCAGGCGCTCGCGGGTGTCCAGCATGGTGAGCTCGGCCCGGGCGCCCGGGGGCGCCTGCACCAGCGCGGCGTCGTCCTGCCCGCCCGCGATGTAGCGGCACAGGTCCCTGGGCTCGCGCACGGTGGCGGACAGGCCCACGACCTGCACGCCGGGCGCGAGGCGCCGCAACCGCGCGAGCCCGAGCGCGAGCAGGTCGCCGCGCTTGCTGGTGACCAGCGCGTGCAGCTCGTCCAGCACGATCCGCTTCAGGGTTCCGAAAAGCTCCCGGGCGTTGGGCGAGGCCAGCAGCAGCGCGACCTGCTCGGGCGTGGTGAGCAGGATGTCGGGCGGCTCGCGCCGCTGGCGCTGCCGCTTGGCCGCGCCCGTGTCGCCCGTGCGGGTTTCGATCCGGATGGGCAGGCCCATGGCGGCCACGGGCGCTTCCACGTTGCGCGCGACGTCGACCGAGAGCGCCTTCAGCGGCGACACGTAGAGCGTGTGCAGCCCGGCGCCCCCGCGCGGCCGCCCCGCCAGCTCGACCAGGCTCGGCAGGAAGCCCGCCAGCGTCTTGCCCGCGCCGGTGGGCGCCACCAGGAGCGCGCTCCGCCCCGCCTCGGCCGCGGCCAGCAGGGCGAGCTGGTGGGCGCGCGGCTGCCAGCCCCGCCGCGCGAACCAGTCGGTGAACACGGGCGGCAGCGGGGGAGGGGAGACCGCGTCGAGCATGGGTGGGTGAGGTAGGGCCGCCCGCGGCCCGGGGGAGGCCGCGGCGGTGGATAAGCTCAACCGCCCATGTGGGCCTTGAACGCCGCCTCGTGGTCGGGGTGCCAGCGCGATAGGGCGGGGCGGTTGGCGATGACGTCGCCCATCGCCCAGGCCATGCGCTTCTCGTCGGTCGGGCGGTCCACGTCGTTGTCGGGGCAGAGCAGGTAGAAGTCGCCCCGGCCGATGCCGTCCAGCATGAAGTCCACGACCTGCTCGGGCGTCCAGGCCGCGGGGGGCTTCTCGCTGCGGCCGCCCACCGTCATCCCCGTCCAGGTGAAGCCGGGGATCAGAAGGTGCGCCGTGACGAGGGCGCCCGGGATCTGGCGCAGCTCATAGGCCGTGCTCTCGGTGAAGACCTTCACGCCGGCCTTGCTGACGTTGTAGGCCGTGTTGCCGGGCGGGGTCGTGATGCCCTGCTTGGACCCCGTGTTGACGATGGCGCACGGGGTGCCCTGCGCCACCATGGCCTGCCCGAAGGCCTGCACGCCGTGGATCACGCCCATCAGGTTGACGCCGAGCACGGCGTCCCAGGCCGGCCCCGGCTCCAGCGCCTTGCCGACGGGGCCCACGCCCGCGTTGTTCATCAGCACGCCGACCTCGCCGAAGCGGTCGTAGACGGCGGCCTTGAGCGCCTGCACGTCGGCGGCGCGGCTCACGTCGGTGGGCACCGCGAGCACGTCGGCGCCCTTGCCCGCCGCGCGCTCCGCGGTGCTCCGGGCGGCCTCGTCCAGCGCCGCGCCGGGGCGGTCGGCGAGGCAGACCTTCAG
>CAXTDZ010000166.1:0-8860 GCA_964243035.1 uncultured Lichenihabitans sp. | reverse complement strand
GGCGCCGCGCGCCAGCGCGCCCTGGAGCAGCAGCGCCAGGCGCGCCGGGTCGCCGCCGCCCGCCAGCGTCGCCACGCCGGGACCGCTCGCGATGCGCGCTTCCGCGATCATGCCGGTCACCGCCAGCACGGGGAGTTGGGGGGTCATGGCCGGGCTCACATCCCCACGAGAACGGATTTGCTGTTGCTGGCCTTGAGGTTTCGGAAGCGCGCCAGCGCCCACAGCGGGAAGAACTTCGGGTAGCCGTGGTAGCGGAGGTAGAACACGCGCGGGAAGCCGGTCGCGGTGTAGCTGTCCTCGGGCCAGAACCCCCCGGCCGCCTGCGTGCGCGACAGGTAGCCTATCCCGCGCTTGACGGCGGAGCCGTCGGCCTCGCCCGCCGCCATCAGGCCGAGCAGCGCCCAGGCGGTCTGCGACGCGGTGCTGGGGGCGGGGCGGAACCCCCTGTAGTCGAACGCGTAGCTCGTGTCGTCCTCGCCCCAGCCGCCGTCGGCGTTCTGGGCCTTCTCGAGCCAGGCCACGGCGCGGCGCACGCCCGGGTCGCTCCCCGGAACGCCCGCGGCGTTGAGCGCGCACAGCACCGACCAGGTGCCGTAGACGTAGTTGAGGCCCCAGCGGCCGTACCAGCTCCCGTCCTCCTCCTGGTTGCGGACGAGCCAGTCGAGGCCGCGGCGGAGCGGTGAGCCGGGGAGGGCCTTGTCGCCGAGCTGCGCGAGCATGGAGACGCAGCGCGCCGTCACGTCGGCGGTCGGCGGGTCGAGCAGCGCGCCGTGGTCCCCGAAGGGAATGGCGTTCAGGTAGTGCTTGTCGTTGTCCGCGTCGAAGGCGCCCCAGCCCCCGTCCCGGCTCTGCAACCCCACCACCCACTCGCGGCCCCGCGCGATCGACCCGTCGAAGCGGTGGTCGCCCCGGCGCGCCGCCGCCCGGTCCATGGCCATCACCACCACGGCGGTGTCGTCGAGGTCCGGGTAGTGGGCGTTGGCGTATTGGAAGGCCCAGCCGCCCGGCCGCACGTCCGGGCGCTGCGCGGCCCAGTCGCCCTTGACGTCGAGCACCTGGCGGGGCTTGAGCCAGTCGAGCCCCCGGGCGGCCTCCGCCGAGGCGGCCCCGTCGCTCTCGACCAGCGCCATCGCGGCCAGCGACGTGTCCCACACGGGTGACAGGCAGGGCTGGCAGTAGGCCTCGTCCTCCCTGACGACCAGCAGCTTCTCGATCGAGGCGCGGGCGAGCCGGACGTCGGGGTCGGAGGCGGGACAGCCCAGCGTGTCGAACACCATGACCGTGCCCGCCATGGGGGGGAAGATGGCGCCCAGGCCGTCGTCGCCGTTCAGCCGCTCGCGCACGAAGGCGACCGCGCGCGCGGTCGCGCGCCGGCGCGGCCCCTTGGGGAAGAAGCGCTCGACGCGCTGCAGCACCCAGTCGACGGCGCCGAACAGGGTCGTCCAGGGCTGCTGGGCGTTGGGCGCCTTGGCCCAGCGCCGCTCGGCGAAGGCGGGGGTGACGAAGAGCTCGGGGATGCCCACGCCGCGCGGGTTGCGGGCCACGGGCTTGAGCGCCGCCAGCACCATCAGGGGCACCAGCGTGCAGCGCGCCCAGTAGGAGATCTTGTCGAGGTGAAACGGGAACCACCGCGGCAGCAGCATGATCTCGACGGGCATCACGGGCACGGCCCGCCAGGGCACCAGGCCGAACAGCGCGAGCAGCGTCCGGGTGAAGACGTTGGAGCGGGACGCGCCCCCCATGGCGAGGATCGCCTCGCGGGCGCGCCGCATCCGGGGTTCGTCGGGCGAATGGCCGATCAGCTTGAGCGCGAGATAGGCCTTCACGCTGGCCGAGATGTTGGAAGGGGCCCCGTGCAGCAGCGGCCAGCCGCCGTCGGCCGACTGGACGCGGAACAGGTAGGCCGCGATCTTGGCCTCCAGCGCCGGATCGACCTCGTCCAGGAAGTGCTTGAGCATCACGTATTCGGACGGAATCGTGGCGTCGGCCTCAAGCTCGAAGGCGAAGTGGCCGTCGGCCTTCTGGTCCGCCTTCAGGGCCTCGGTGGCCCGACGGATGGCCCGATCCAGGTCGGGCGCGTCGGGCGACGGGAGGGTGGCGGCGTCCACTGGCATCCTGATGATCGTCTCGGAAACTCTCATGCCCCCAACCCAGGCTCGGGCTAGCGTTTTTCACACAACTGCGCCCCGCAACAAGCCGGAAATGCCCGTGCGAGGGCGCAAAAGCGCTCCAGTGACCGGGATGTAACACTTGATTCGTTTACCGTCCCGGCGATCGGGGCGCGCCGCGCTTGATCTCCGGGCCGCCCGGGCGATATCGACGGGCGACGGGGGCAGGCCGGTGCCGGCAGCCCCGCCTCGCCGGCCGGCCGCGCCGTCGCCCCGGCCGCGCCGTCGCGGGCCGGGTGCTCGCGGCCGAGAACCAGGACCAGTTGTCATGAACGGATCGGTTGGAGCCGCGAGCCCGCGCGCGGGTGGGAGCGGCCGGGCGGTGGTCGCGGGCGGCACCGCGGCGGGCGTGCTGGCCGCCGTCTGCGCGGGGCACGCGGTCAACGACACCCTGCAATCGCTGCTCCCCGCGCTCTATCCGCTGCTGCAGCGGAGCTTCGACCTCAGCTACGGGCAGGTCGGGCTCATCACCCTCACCTTCCAGATCACGGCCTCGCTGCTGCAACCGCTCGTGGGGGTCGCGACCGACGTCCGGCCGCGCCCCTATTCGCTGCCGTTCGGGATGCTGAGCACGCTGGTGGGCCTCGTGCTGCTCGCCACCGCGTCGAGCTACCCGCTGCTGCTGATCGCCGCCGCCTGCGTGGGGATCGGCTCGTCCGTGTTCCACCCCGAGGCGTCGCGGGTGGCGCGCATGGCCTCGGGCGGTCGGCACGGGCTCGCGCAATCGGTGTTCCAGGTGGGCGGCAACTTCGGCACCGCGATCGGGCCCCTGCTCGCGGCCTTCATCGTGGTGCCGCGCGGGCAGGGCAGCGTGGCCTGGTTCACCCTGCTGGCCCTGGCGGGCTCCGTGCTGCTCGGCTTCGTGGGGCGCTGGTACGCGCGGGCCCTGCGCGCCCCGAAGCCCGCCGCGCGGGCGGGCGGGGCCGCGGCGACGCTGTCGCGCGCCAGGGTTTTGGGGTCCGTGCTGATCCTGCTGGTGCTGATCTTCTCCAAGTACTTCTACATCGCCAGCCTGAACACGTTCTACACCTTCTACCTCATCCGTAAGTTCGGGCTGTCGATCCAGGCCGCGCAGGTCCACCTGTTCGTGTTCCTGGGCGCCGTGGCGGTGGGCACGATCCTGGGCGGCCCGGTCGGCGACCGGATCGGCCGGCGCAAGGTGATCTGGGGCTCGATCCTCGCCGCGCTGCCCTTCACGCTCGCGCTGCCCTACGCGGACCTGTTCTGGACGAGCGCGCTCTCGGTGGTGATCGGCGCCATCCTGGCCTCGGCCTTCCCCGCCATCGTGGTCTACGCGCAGGAGTTGATCCCGGGCAAGGTGGGGCTCGTGGGCGGGCTGTTCTTCGGCTTCGCGTTCGGCATGGGCGGCCTGGGCGCCGCGGTTCTGGGCCAGCTCGCCGACCTGACCAGCATCGAGACCGTGTTTCGGGTCTGCGCCTTCCTGCCTGCGCTGGGCGTGCTCACGATCCTGCTGCCCGACCTGGCGCCGCCGAAGCGGAGGTAGGGCGCGGGGCCGGCTCGGCTCCCGCGCCCGCCGCGACTTGGAGAAGGGTTGGGCGGCGCTACTCCGCCGCCACCGGCCGGGGCATCCGCTCGTCGATGTGGGGCTGCGGCCCGGCCTCGACCTCGTGCTTGTGGCCGCCGCCCAGCCAGGTCGAGACGCGGTCGAGGTAGATGTAGATCACGGGCGTCGTGAACAGCGTCAGCACCTGGCTCACCAGCAGCCCGCCCACCATGGTGTAGCCGAGCGGCTGGCGGATCTCGGCGCCCGTGCCGGTGCCCAGCATCAGCGGCACGCCGCCCAGCAGCGCCGCCATGGTGGTCATCAGAATCGGACGGAAGCGCAGCAGCGCGGCCTTGCGGATCGATTCCACCGCCGTAAGCCCCTCGTCGCGCTCCGCCACGATCGCGAAGTCGACCAGCATGATGCCGTTCTTCTTCACGATGCCGATCAGCAGGATCAGCCCGATCAGCGCGATCAGGCTGAAGTCGAAGCCGAACATCATCAGGATCGCCAGCGCCCCCAGGCCCGCCGAGGGCAGCGTCGACAGGATGGTGAGCGGGTGGATGAAGCTTTCGTAAAGGATGCCGAGGATGATGTAGACCACCACCAGCGCCGCCAGGATCAGGAGCGGCACCGTGCTGAGCGACTGCTGGAAGGCCTGCGCGTTGCCCTGGAAGGTGGATTGGATCGTGCCCGGCACGTTCAGCTCGACCATGGCCTGGTTGATGGCCGTGGTGGCGTCGGAAAGCGCCTTGCCCTGGGCGAGGTTGAACGAGATCGTCACCGCCGGGAACTGGCCCTGGTGGCTGATCGACAGGGGCCGGATCGGCTTGGTGCTCCACTTCGCCACCGCCGACAGCGGCACCATGCCCCCCGTGGTGGGCGACTTCACGTAGATGGTGCTGAGGCTCGACCGCTGGCCCTGGAGCTGCGGCAGGATCTCCAGCACCACGTGGTAGCTGTTGAGCTGGGTGAAGTACTGCGTCACCTCGCGCTGGCCGAAGGCGTCGTAGAGCGTGTCGTCGACGAGCTGGGGCGTGATGCCGTAGCGGGACGCTTGGTCGCGGTCGATGTCGATCGACAGCGTGGTCCCGTTGATCTGCTGGTCGGTCGCGACGTCGCGCAGCGCGGGCAGGGACCTGAGCTTGGCGAAGATCTTCGGCGACCACGCGTTGAGTTCGTCGAGGTCCGCGTCCTGCAGCGTGTACTGGAACTGCGTGCGCGACGAGCGTCCGCCCACGTTCACGTCCTGCGCGGCCTGGAGGAACAGCCGGCCGCCTTCCACCTTGTCGAGCTTGGGCCGCAGGCGGGCGATGATCTGCTGGGCGTCGGCCTCGCGCTCCTCGCGCGGCTTCAGCGTGATGTAGAACCGGCCGTTGTTGAGCGCGTTGCCGCTGCCGCCGATCGTCATGCCCACGGTGGCGACATCGGGGTCGGCCTGCACCACGGCGCCGAGCGCCTCCTGCTTGCGCATCATGTCCGAGAAGGAGATGTCCTGCGCGCCCTCGCTGATGCCGAAGATCAGCCCGGTGTCCTGGGTGGGGAAGAAGCCCTTGGGGATGACGGTGAACAGGTAGACGGTAGCCGCGACCGTTCCCAGGAACACCAGGAAGGTCGCGAAGCGGAAGCGCAGGCACACGTCCAGCGCGCCCGCGTAGGCCTTGAGCAGCCTGTCGAAGAAGCGTTCGCTCAGCATGTAGAGCCGGCCGTGGTTCTGCTTGTCGTGTTCCTTGAGGAAGCGCGACGCCATCATCGGGGTCAGCGTCAGGGACACGAAGGCCGACACCGCGATCGTCATGGTGAGCGTCACCGAGAACTCGCGGAACAGGCGGCCGATGATGCCGCTCATCAGCAGCAGCGGGATCAGCACCGCGATCAGCGACACGCTGATCGACAGGATGGTGAAGCCGATCTCGCCCGCGCCCTTGAAGGCCGCCTCAAGCGGCTTCATGCCCTCCTCGATGTGGCGCGTGATGTTCTCCAGCATCACGATCGCGTCGTCGACCACGAAGCCCACCGCGATGGTGAGCGACATCAGGGACAGGTTGTCGAGGCTGTAGCCCGCGAACCACATCAGCGCGCAGGTGCCGAGCAGGGCCAGAGGCACGGTGATGGACGGGATGATCGTGGCCCACACCGAGCGCAGGAACAGGAAGATCACCATCACCACGAGGCCGATGGTGAGCAGCAGCGTGTACTGCACGTCCTTGACCGACGCCCGGATGGTGGTGGTGCGGTCGCTCAGGATGCCCAGGTGGATCGCGGGCGGGATAGAGGCCTGGAGGCGCGGCAGCAGCGCCTTGATCTTGTCGACGATGTTGATGACGTTGGCGCCGGGCTGCTTGAAGATGACCAGGAAGACCGAGCGCTTGCCGTTGGACCAGGCGGCCTTCTTGGCGTCCTCGGGACCGGTGACGGCCTGGCCGATGTCGCGGATGCGCACCGGGCCGCCGTCGCGGTAGGCCACGATCACGTCGTTCCAGTCGGCCGCGTGGGTGAGCTGGTCGTTTGCGTAGATCGTGTAGGCCTGGGTGGGGGCGCCGTCGACGCTGCCCTTGGCGCTGTCCACCGTGGTCACGTTGACGACCTGGCGGACGTCCTCCAGCGACAGGCCCTTGGTGACGAGCTTGGCGGGGTCGAGCTGGACGCGGATGGCGGGCTTCTGCTCGCCGCCGATCAGCACCTGGCTCACGCCCGCGATCTGGCTGATCTGCTGGCCCACCTTGGTGTCGGCGTTGTCGTCCACCTCGGTGAGCGGCAGCACGTCGGAGGTGGCCGACAGGAGCATGATGGGCGAGTCGGCGGGGTTCACCTTCCGGTAGGTGGGCGGGCTCGGCAGGTCCTTGGGCAACTGGCCGCCCGCCGCGTTGATCGCGGCCTGCACGTCGTTGGCGGCGCCGTCGATGTTGCGGTCGAGGTCGAATTGGATGGTGACGGAGCTGATGCCGAGCGAGGAGATGGAGGTGAGCTGCGACACGCCCGGAATCTGGGCGAACTGCCGTTCCAAGGGTTGGGCGACCGAGGACGCCATGGTCTCGGGGCTGCCGCCGGGCAGGTTCGCGGTCACCTGGATGGTGGGGAAGTCGACCTGGGGCAGGGGGGCCACGGGCAGCAGCGGGTAGGCCACGAGGCCGATGCAGAACACCCCCACCATCACCAGCGTGGTGGCGACGGGGAAGCGGATGAACGGTGCCGAGATGCCGCCGTACACTGGTTCAGGGCTCCTTGCTGGCGGTCTTCTCCGCGCTGCCCGCGACCTGCACGACCGTGCCGGGCTGCAGCCGGTACTGGCCGCCGGTGACCACCGTCTCGCCCGGCTTGACGCCGTCGTCGACCAGCGCCTGGCCGCTCGCGATCTGGGTGACCTTGAGGGGCCGGGCCTCCACCTTCATGTCGGCCCCCACCACGTAGGCGTAGAAGCCATCGCGGCCGCGCTGGACCGCGCTGTCGGGCACGATCACCACGCCGCGGCGGGTCGCCACCGTGGTGCGGGTCACCACCGACAGGCCGGGCCAGAGCTTGTTGTCGCGGTTGTCGAACAGCGCCTTGATGCGGATGGTGCCGGACCCGGCGTCGACCTCGTTGTTGAGCGTGTCGAGCTTGCCGTCGGCGAGCGGGGTCAGCCCGTCGGAGGCGAGCGCCCTGACCGCGAGGGGGCCGTCCTTCTGCCCGGCCGCGAGCTCGGCGAGCGTGTTCTCCGGCTCGGTGTAGATCACCGCGATGGGCTGCACCTGGGCGATCTCCACGATGCCGGCCGTTCCCGACGCGTTGACGATGTTGCCCTGGTCGATCAGCCGGAAGCCCGCGCGGCCGGTCAGCGGCGAGCGGATCGTGGCGTAGTCGAACTGGGTCTGGGCGTTGTCGATCGAGGCCTGGTCGGCCGCGATCTGCGCGGTGAGCTGGGCCACCTGCGAGGTCTGGGTGTCGAGCTGCTGGCGCGTGGCGTAGTCGTTCTTGGCGAGCGACTGGAAGCGGTCGAGGTCGCGCTTGGCGTTGGCGAGGTTGGCCTCGTCCTGCTGCCTCTTGGCCTGCGCCTGTTCCAGCGCCGCCTTGTAGGGGCGCGGGTCGATCTCGGCCAGGAGGTCGCCCCTGTTGACGATCTGCCCCTCGGTGAAGTGCAGGGCCACGATCTGGCCGTCGACGCGGGAGCGCACCAGCACGGTGTTGTTGGCCTGCACGGTGCCCAGGCCCACGAGCACGATGGGGAAGTCGCCCAGTTTCGCCGTCGCGACCGACACCGGCACGGCGGCGGGCGGGGGCGGCGCCTTGGGCGCCTCGGCCCGCGCCTCGCCCAGGCCCGGCACGGCCCGCAGCGCGGGGACCGCCGCGTAGGCCCGCTCGCGGAAGCCCGCGTCCTCGCGCATCGCGTAGACGCCCACCCCGAGCCCCGCGACCACGAGGAGGGCGATCAAGCGCGACAGGCCCCGTTTTCGTCCCTTGCCGGTTTCAGCCATCGTCCTTCGCTCGACCCTCCGGCCCACGCGGCCGACGGCACACGGAACGGCGATGCCGCAACCGTGGTCACTCGCGCGTGAAACGGCGCGGACCATGCGCGCAACGACCCGGGGCCACAAATTAAATCTTCGCCATGTCGGGGCGGTGCCGTGACGCCCGTCAGCGGGCGCCCTGGAGGCCCAGCGCCAGCGGGCCACGCGCGAGCGCGCTCACCGGCACCAGCACCAGCCCGCGCCCCGAGGCGCCCGCCAGCGCCGCTGCCACCGCGTCCAGGTTGGTTCCCGGGTGGCCCGCGTAGCCCAGCGCCTGGCCGCGCGCGAAAGCGACGGCTTCGAGCTGCGCGAAGGCGGCCGCGACCGTTTCGGGCGCGAGCCGGCCGTCGATGATCACGTCGGGGCTCGCGGCGAGCGGCGGCGCGGGGGCTGCGCCCGGCGCCGCCGCGGTGTTGTCGACCAGGATCAGGCCGCGCGACGCCAGGTCCCGGAACACCGCCGCGCCCCCGCCGTGCCCGGCCGGCAGGCTGCCGCCGATCTCCGCCGTCACGCCCACGTAGCCCGTGAAACGGGCCATGGCGGCGTGCAGGGTCGCGAGCGCGTCCCCGTCGCCCGCGGCCCGCGCGGGGGCTGCGCCCGGCAATTCCAGCAGCACCTCGTGCCCGGCGTCGCGGGCGCGCGCCACGGCGCCCGCGGGATCGGCCCCGTCCGGGCGGAAGGCGAGGCTGACGGCGCCGGGC
>CAXTDZ010000165.1:0-8872 GCA_964243035.1 uncultured Lichenihabitans sp. | reverse complement strand
ACGCCGTCCTTGGTGATGCGGGGGGCGCCGAAGCTCTTGTCGATCACGACGTTGCGGCCCTTGGGGCCCAGCGTCACGCGCACGGCGTTGGCGAGGATGTCGACGCCGCGCAGCATGCGGTCGCGGGCGTCGGCGGAAAAGCGTACGTCTTTGGCTGCCATGTCGGGATTACTCCTGAACCGTCCGGTTCAAAAAAGGGAAAGGGGAAAAGGGGTTCAGCCCACCACGCCCAGGATGTCGCTTTCCTTCATGATGAGGAGGTCCTGGCCGTCGATCTTGACCTCGGTGCCCGACCACTTGCCGAACAGCACCTTGTCGCCCGCCTTGACGTCCAGGGGGGTGAGCTTGCCGCTTTCGTCGCGCCCGCCGGGGCCCACCGCGATGATCTCGCCCTCCTGGGGCTTCTCCTTGGCGGTGTCCGGGATGATGATCCCGCCCTTGGTCTTTTCTTCACCTTCGAGGCGCTTCACGACCACGCGGTCGTGCAGGGGGCGAAATGCCATTGTTTCCGTCCTGTTCCAGAGGGCCCCGGGCGATCCGCGAGGGACGCCGCGCCGGGCCGAAGCCATTGGCCCGCGGTCTTGGCACTCTCTCGTTGAGAGTGCCAGCACGGGCGGGCGTCGTCTAATCCGGAACTGTCGCGGCCGTCAAGCCTTTCGTGCGGCGCCAGGGCTCTAAATCGTGGTCGGCACGGCCCGGCCGGCGTCAAGCGGGGTTCAGGCTCCGAGGCGCCGCGCGGCTCGAAGTAGGATGGCGCCCGCGGGGTTGCAAGCGCCGCCGGGCGGGTCCGGAACGTCATCCGCAGCGAACCGGCCGCCTTTCGCGTTAGACTTATGTTTGAGTTCACGGCCGTCCGTACCGGAAGCGCCGCCCCCGTTATGCCGCTTTGGCCGCCCATGAGCCCTGTCGCAACGCCCCGCCCGGTGGTCCGATGTCGCCTTCCGCAACTCCGAGCAGCCGCGATCCGCGCGTCGACCTGCTGCGCGGGGTGTCGCTCCTGTCGATCTTCGTCGACCACATCCCCAACAACCGGCTGGCCGACTTCACGCTGCACAACTTCGGCTTCAGCGACGCGGCCGAGCTGTTCGTGCTGCTGGCGGGCTACTCGGTCACCATGGCCTACGGGCGCACCTTCGACCGCGAGGGGACGCGGACCGGCATCGCCCGGGTGCTGGCGCGGTGCCTGAAGATCTACGGCGTGCAGACCGCGCTGCTGCTCGGGACGCTGGCGGTGGTCACCCTCTGGTCGCGCGTCTTCTACGGGTACCAGCCCGTCATCGTGGCGCCCATGCTGCGCGACGGCGTCAAGGGCGCGGTGCGCGGCGTGACGCTGCGGGCGCTGCCCACCTACCTCGACATCCTGCCGCTCTACATCGTGCTCCTCGCGGGGTTCCCGCTGGTCCGTTTCGGCATCGTGCGGAGCGTGGGGGGCACGCTGCTGGCCTCGGCGGCGCTGTGGGCCGCGGCCAACCTGGGCCACTGGAACCTGCCCAACCTGGTCGACCCCGCGGCGGCCGCGCAGTGGTACTTCAACCCGTTCACCTGGCAGGTGGTGTTCGTGCTGGGCGCAGCCTTCGCGACCTCCGTGCGCAACCGGGCGCCGCTGATGGTCCGGCGCCCCCCGCTGCTCGGCGCGGCCTGCTGGGCCTACTTGGTTGTGGCCTTCCTGGCCGTGGACGCGTGGAAGCTGTGGCCGGCGCCCTTCGGGCCGGGCTTCCCGGGCACCGGGCCGCCTTTCGCGCTGTTCGGCAACGAGCCCAAGAGCTTCGTGACGCCCTGGCGCATCGCCCACATCGCGGCCCTGATCTACCTGTCGCTGACCTCACCGGGGTTGATGGCGGTGGCGCACGCGCGGGTGGTCCGGCCCGTGATCGCCTGCGGGCGCCATTCGCTGCCGGTGTTCGCGGCGGGCTGCATGCTGTCGCTGTTCGGCCGGCTGATTTTTCGCACGGTGAACACGTCCGTGCCCACCGAAGTGCTTGTCAACGCGGTCGGGCTCGTGTCCCTGCTCGTCCTGGGCATGGTGCTCGACGGGCCGGGAACCAGATCGGCCCGCGAAACCACGGTGGTGACGGTCGATGCGGGCACGCAGGCGCGGGGAACGGGGTCGTGATCGGGTGTGGCGCGTCCTGCTGGTGCCGGCGCTGCTGGCGCTGGCCGGACCGG
Organism: uncultured Lichenihabitans sp.; assembly: GCA_964243035.1. GTDB lineage: Bacteria > Pseudomonadota > Alphaproteobacteria > Rhizobiales > Beijerinckiaceae > Lichenihabitans. Next base: position 6,706 of record CAXTDZ010000165.1, on the reverse strand, counting down.
CCCTGGCGGCCGCACCGCCCGACCCGCAACCGCCGCGGCCGGCAGCAGCCGTGGTGAGCCGGGAGCACCAGCCGCGCCCCGACCGGTTCCGCATCGTGGCGTTCGGCTCCTCGTCCACCGAAGGGGTGGGGGCGAGCGCCCCCGCTTTCACCTACCCCGCCCAGGTCGAGCGCCTGCTCAACGACGCCCTGCGCGGCCGTCCGGCCGTGACGGTGCTCAACCGCGGGATCGGGGGTGAGGACATCGACGACATGGTGCGGCGCCTCCAGCCCGACGTCCTGGCCGGGAAGCCCGACCTGGTGATCTGGCAGGTCGGCACCAACGATCCCCTCCGGGCGGTGCCGCTGGAGCACTTCAAGAAACTGCTGCGCGCGGGCCTCGCGGCCATGCGCACGGCGGGCGCCGAGGTGCTGCTGATGGAGCCGCAGGCCTGCCCCGCCATGGCGGCCGCCGACCCCGCCGGGCTGTTCGTCGCCGCGGTCCGCGACGCGGGCGCGGCGTTCCACGTCGACGTGCTGCGCCGGACCGCGCTCATGCACGCCTGGGTCGCCGAGGGCCTGGCGACGGAACGGGGCCTCGTGGGGCCGGACGGGCTGCACATGACGGACCGCGGCTACGCGCTGCTCGCCAAGGCCGTGGTGGACGAGGTGTCCGCGACCTCGCCGGCCCTGCGCGGGCTCGTCGCGCAGGCCGCCGACCCCAAGCACCTGTAGGCGCCCCGGCCCTCGCCGGCGGCGGGGGAGCACCCTATCTCCGCCCCCGGGCGGTTCTTCGAACGCGAAGGTGGGGCGGATGGCGGCGACCGATGCAGTTCCGCCGCTCGTGGTCGTCATGGGCGTGTCGGGGTCCGGCAAGACCACGGTCGGGGCCGCGCTCGCGGGCCTGCTCGGCGTCGACTTCGTGGACGGCGACGACCTGCACCCGCCCGCCAACGTCGCCAAGATGCACGCCGGCCATCCCCTCACCGACGACGACCGCTGGCCCTGGCTCGACCGGGTCGGCGGCGCGCTGGCCGAGGCCGCGCGCGGCCGCCGCGGCCTGGTCGCGGCCTGCTCGGCGCTGAGGCGCGCCTACCGCGACCGCATCCGGGCCGCCGGAGGCCCGGGCATCGTCTTCGTCTTCCTGGACGTGAGCCACGACGAGGCGCGGCGCCGGATGGCGGTGCGCCTCAACCACTTCATGCCCGCGACGCTGCTCAACAGCCAGTTCGAGACGCTGGAAGCTCCCGACGGCGAGGCCGACGTGCTGGCCGTCACCCTGTTCGGCAACCCGTCGGCCACCGCGCGCGACGTGGCGGCCCGGCTCGCGGCCCTCCGCGGGCTGCCGCCGCCCCCCGACCCGATGGTCAGGCCCGCCCCGTGACGGAGGGGCGCGCCATCCCGCCCGCGCCGCTCCTTCTGGGCCTCGCGGGCCTCCTCCCGTTCTGGGGCCTGGCGGCGGCACTTCCCCTGGCGCCCGTGGCGGGGTTCGAGGCCGGGGCGCTCGACCGCGCGCTCGCGACCTACGCGGCCGCGATCCTGTCGTTCCTGGGCGGGCTCCGCTGGGGCCTGGCGACGGTGCGGCCGGACCAGGGCGCGGTTGCGCCCCACTACGCGGTCGGCGTGATGCCCGCGCTGCTCGGCTGGGCCGCGCTGGCCCTGCCGGAACCCTGGCGGCTCGCGGCGCTGGGCGCGCTGGCGCTGGGGCTCGGCCCCATGGACCGGCGGCTGGTGGCCGAGGCGCTGGCCCCGCCCTGGTTCGGGCGCCTCAGGCTGATCCTGTCGGTCGGCGCCGGCGCCGCGCTCTGGCTCGGCGCGGCTCTGGGCGGCGGGCGCGGCTGACCCCAAAAATCCTACTCGGCCGCGGCCCGCTCGTCCCAGCCCGTTTCCATCACGTCGGCGAGCGCCTGCACGGCCGCCGCGACGTGGGCCGCGACGCGGCCGAATTGCGCGTTGGGCACCAGCCGCCGCTCGTCCATGTAGAGGCCGCGGTTGATCTCGATCTGCAGCGCGTGGCGGCCCGTGGCGGGCTGGCCGTAGTGCTCGGTGATGAAGCCGCCCGCGTAGGGCTTGTTGCGCTCCACCGCGTAGCCGAAACGGGTCAGCGCGTCCTCGGCCGCGTCGGCGATCAGCCGCGCGCAGCTCGTGCCGTAGCGGTCGCCGATCACGAAGTCGGCCTTGACGCGGTCGTCCCGGAGCGTGCTGCCCGCGGCCGAGCAGGACGGCATGGAATGGCAGTCCACCAGCAGCGTGCGGCCGAACCGGGCGGCCGCACGGTCGAGCAGCACGCGCAGGGCCGCGTGGTAGGGCTTGTAGAGCTGCTCGATGCGGTGGATGCCCTCGGCCACGCTGAGGCGCCGCGCGTAGATCTCCTGCGCGTCGCCCACCACCCGCGCGATGGTGCCGAGCCCGCCCGCCACCCGCATGGAGCGCGAGTTCACGTAAGGGGGCAGGCGCCCCTCGAACATGCGCGGGTCGAGCTCGTAGGGCTCGCGGTTGACGTCCAGGTAGGCGCGGGGGAAGCGGGCCCGCAGCAGGGGGGCGCCGTGCGCCAAGCCGCCCAGGACGAGCTGGTCCACGAAGGCGTCCTCCGAGCGCCGCAGGCTCGCCGGGTCGAGCCGGGCGCAGGCCAGGAAGCGCGCGGGGTAGACGCTGCCCGAGTGCGGCGACGACAGCACCAGGCAGGAGCGCGGCCGGTCGGGCTCGATCACCTCGTGGCTGGGGTCGAGCTCGGGGTCGGCGGGCGCGCCCTCCGGCCCGGTCGCGTCAGTGCCGTCCTCCCGGTCCCGCTCCATCGCCACCCGAACGCCCGCGCCGCCCCGAGCCGCATCCTGACAAGGCGCGGCGATTCCGTCCACTCTCCTCGGCGCCGCGCCCTCAACCATCGCCGGTCAGCGCGCGCTTGAACCGCAGCGCCGCGGCCCCGTCCTCGTAGTAGTCGGCCAGCGTGCCGAACTGGTCGTAGCCCGCGGCCCGGTAGAGCGCGACGGCGTTGAAGTTGTCGGCCCGCACCTCCAGCCGGACCTCGGCGCAGGCCCGCGCCCGCGCCCGCGCCTCGCAGGCCCCAAGCAGGGCGCGGCCGATCCCGCGCCGCCCGGCCCGCGGGTCGACCGCCAGCGAGAAGACGCGTGCCACCCGCGAGCCCGCCCGGAACCCCACCATCGCGTAGCCCGCGAGCGCGCCGCCCACCTCTGCCACCGGCACCGCCACGGTGGGGACCCGGAAGAAGCGGCGCAGGCTGCGGCGGGACAGCCGGTCGGTGTCGAAGGCGGCGTTCTCCAGCCGCTCCAGGGCGTCGAGGTCGCGGGGTGCGCCGTCGCGGATCGCTACGGGGCCTTCCACGGGAAGGTCCAGGTTTCGGTGAGCGCCCGGTTGCCGGCCTTCAGGAAGGCGCGCAGGTCCGTGCTCCCCTGTGACTCCAGTTCCACGTCGATGGCGGCCCGGAACCCGTTGATGTGCGGGTTGGGCACCAGGAAGGAGCGCAGGATGCGGCCGTTGGTGGAGGTCGGCACCACGCTGACCAGCGAGGGGTCGAGGCTGAAGTAGCCGAGGTCGCCGCCCTCGAAGTCGATCAGGAAGCGCCGCGAGTTGGGGGCCACGACCTCGTCCGAGCCGAGCGCGCGGGCCTGGGTCTGGAAGGTGCGGTTGACGCGGCCGCCCGGCGACAGCCGCGGCAGGTTGAGGCTTGCCGTCACCGTGTAGCCGTAGCTCACGGGCTTGCCGGCCTGCACCGGCTCGGCCGCGATCCAGGAGGCCACGATGTTGTCGTTGGTCTCGTCCGCGGTGGGCAGTTCGACGAGGTTCACCCGGCCCGCGCCCCAGGGCCCGCGCGGCTCGACCCAGTAGCTCGGCCTGAGCTCGTAGGCGAGGTCGAGGTCCTGGTAGTCCTCGAAGATGCGGTCGCGCTGGAGCAGGCCGAACCCGGCCGGGTTCTGGTCCAGGAAGGCGGAGGTTTCCTCCGCGACGGGGTTGCGCAGCGGGCGCCAGATCCACTCGCCCGTGCCCGAGTGGAGCAGCAGCCCGTCCGAGTCGTGCAGTTCGGGGCGGAAGTCCCCGAAGTAGCGCCGGTCGTTCTGGCTGGTGAAGAACATCGAGGTCAGCGCCCCCACCCCGATCGTGGCGTCCGAGCGGCGCGGGTAAAGCGTCATGTCGACGTCCACCACGCTGTCCCCCCCGGGGTAGACCACGAACTGGTAGGCGCCCGTCACCGCGGCCCCGTCGAGCAGGCCCCACACGGTCGCCCGCGTGGCGCCCGGCTGCGGCGCCTCGATCCAGAACTCGCGGAAGAAGGGGAACTCCTCGGCCGCCGTGCCGGTGTTGACCGTGACGCCGCGCGCCGACATGCCGTAGCGCTGGCCGCGCCCCAGGAAGCGGAAGTAGCTCGCGCCCAGGAAGGCGATCACCTCGTCCAGCACGTCCGGGCGGTTCAGCGCGTAGTGCAGCCGGAAGCCCGCGAAGCCCAGGTTCACGGGCAGCGGCCTGTCGACCTTGGTGCGGCCGTAGTCGAACAGGCCGGTGGAATAGGGCACGGGCGTGGGGATGCCCTCGCGCACCACGTTCACGGTCACGGGCCGGGGATAGAGGTGGCCCAGGTGGAACATCTCCAGGCGGAACGGCCCGCCGTCGAGCAGCGCGCGGTCGGGCTTGAAGCGGATGTCGCGCCAGGCGTCGAAGTCGAGGTTGGCGATGGGGTCGGGCAGGGGCGGGGGGGCGGCCTCGAAGGGCACGGTCGCCAGGTCCCGCGCGCGCCTCAGAACGTCCTCGAAACCGAATCGTGCCACGGGCTGCCCCGGCGCCTGCGCGCGGACCCCGACCGGCCCCGCGAGCCCCGCGGTTCCCGCGGCCGCGAGGCCCGCTACGACGCGACGACGGCTGAGGTCCTGCATGGGTCCGGTGTTTGGGAAACGCGAACGAACTCGGGGGGCGGCGGCCGACCCTCACGGGACAGGGGAGTAGCCAGCTTCGCGGGCCGGGGCAAGCGCCGGTTCCGCCCTTCTCCCCTTGAGGGGAGAAGGGCATTGCCCGGCGTCGATCGCGTTGACCTGAGTTCGCGGCCTCGTTGCCGCGCGGCGGCCTACTTGGGCGCGGCCGAGACCAGGGCGTAGCCGCGGGTCCTGCCGCCGTTGTCGGGGTCCACGGTGTTCATGGCCGCGAACAGGTCGGCGGCCGTGACCCACACGGGCGGGTACTTGTAGCGCGCGACGTCCAGGATCAGGAAGCGGTCGGCCGCCGCGTCGTAGGCCGCGAGCGGCGAGATGTGGCCGCCCCGTTCCTGCCCGAGCGCCCGGCGGAGGTAGTTCACCACCACGAAGCGGCCGCCCGCGAGCGCGTCCCGCGCGGCCCTCCGGAACGCGTCCAGGCCGCCCGCCTCGGCGTGGCGGACCTCGACCGCCACGGAATGCAGGGCCACCAGGGCGCCGAACTGGTCCAGCGTCATGCCCTGCCGGTCGAGCACGGCGCGCGGCAGCACCGCCTCGGCGCGCGCGTCCAGCACGTTGTCCTGCGTGAAGCGCGCGTAGGGCTGGTATTCGGGGCTGGTGGGCGCGGGGGCGCCGGCCGCGTTCAGCACAATCACCATGCTGGCCACCCCGCAGAAGGACTGCGTCTTCTGCGTCTCGAAGGCGGTGGAGATCGGCACGTAGGCGTCGAGCCCGCCCGACTCGCTCAGGAAATGCTCGCCGCGGGGCGAGCGCAGGTCGACCAGGGCGTCCGGCAGCGCGAGCGTCTCGGCCGCGGCGGGGGCGGCCAGGAGCAGTGCGATCAGGAGCGGGCGGAACAGGGGCGGCATGGCGGGCCTCCGGCGGCAGGTGTTAGAGCCGGGTGTAGCGCGACCCGTGCCAACCGCAACCGCGCGTCAGCCGAGCCGGGCCTCCAGCGCGTCCAGCGACAGGGCGGGGTGGAAGTGCGGGTCGTCGCGGATCACGTCCTTCCACCGCTCGCGGAACCGCGCCTGCTCGTCCCGGTACAGGCTGTCGGGGTCCTGCGACACGCCGCGGGACGCGGACTCGTGGTGGATCAGCACCGCCTCGGGCACCAGCACGCTGGTCCAGCCCCGCGCGCGAAGCCGCAGGCACAGGTCGATGTCGTTGAGGTCCACCGCGAGGCGCTCGTCGAAGCCGCCCACCGCCCGGAACTTGCGCGCCTCCACCGCGAGGCAGGCGGCGGTCACGGCCGACACCGCGTGCGGCCGAGTGAGGCGCCCGAACACGCCGGGGTTCCGGGGGCCGAGGCCGCGCTCGAAATGGCCCGCGAGCCCGTCGATCCCCACCACCACGCCCGCGTGCTGCACCGTGCCGTCCGGGTAGAGCAGCTTGGCGCCGGCCGCCCCCACCCCGGGCCGCGCCGCGTGGGCCAGCAGCGCGTCGAGCCACAGGGCGTCGCGGGCCTCCGTGTCGTTGTTCAGGAACACCAGCACCGGCGCGCGCGCCAGCGCCGCGGCCCCGTTGCAGAGCCGGGGGAAGTTGAAGGGCCGGTCGTCGCGCAGCACGCGGAAGCGCGGGTCGGCCGGCAGGCCGTCCAGAAAGGCGCGCGTGTCGGCCCGCGTGCTGCCGTTGTCCACCACCACGACCTCCGCGTCCGCGAGGCTGCCGGTCGAGCGCAGGCTTTCCACGCAGCGGCCGAGCAGGTCCAGCCGGTCGCGGGTGGGGATCACGACCGTGGCGCGGGGCGGGCCGCCCGACGCGGCCGCGGCACGCGGAACCGATGCCGCCGTCGGCACCGCCCCCGCC